>NZ_AP038773.1:1301428-1626785 GCF_047159485.1 Krasilnikovia sp. MM14-A1004
CGCCTCGCCGCGATGGACACCGACCTGACCGCCCGCGAGACGGCCCTGACCCGCCGCGAGGCGACGCTGACCACGGCCGAGGAGGAGCACCGCCGCGAGCTGGAACGCATCGCCGGGCTGACCGCCGAGGCCGCCCGCGTCGAGCTGGTCGACAGCATCGAGGGGCAGGCGAAGCGGGAGGCCGCGATCCTGATCCGCGACATCGAGAACGACGCCCGCAGCACCGCCGAGACCCGCGCCCGGCACATCGTCGTGGACGCCATCCAGCGGGTCGCCAGCGAGCAGACCGCGGAGAGCGTGGTCAGCGTCCTGCACCTGCCCAGCGATGAGATGAAGGGCCGGATCATCGGCCGCGAGGGCCGCAACATCCGCGCCTTCGAGTCGACCACCGGGGTCAACCTGATCATCGACGACACCCCCGAGGCCGTGCTGCTGTCCTGCTTCGACCCGGTACGCCGGGAGGTCGGCCGCCTGACCCTGGAAAAGCTCGTGCTGGACGGCCGGATCCACCCGCACCGGATCGAGGAGGTCTTCGAGTCGGCCAAGAGCGAGGTGGAGCGCCTCTGCGACCGGGCCGCCGAGGAGGCCCTGGTCGACGTCGGCATCACGGACATCCACCCCGAGCTGGCGTCGCTGCTGGGCCGCCTGCGCTACCGCACCAGCTACGGCCAGAACGTCCTCAAGCACCTCGTCGAGACCGCGCACATCGCCGGCATCATGGCCGCCGAACTGCGCCTGGACGTGCCGACGATCAAGCGGTGCGCGTTCCTGCACGACATCGGCAAGGCGCTCACCCACGAGGTGGAGGGCAGCCACGCCCTGATCGGCGCGGACCTGGCCCGCAAGTACGGCGAGAGCGAAGACGTCGTGCACGCCATCGAGGCGCACCACAACGAGGTAGCCCCGCAGACCATCGAAGCCGTGCTCACCCAGGCGTCCGACGCGTGCTCCGGCGGCCGCCCCGGCGCCCGGCGCGAGAGCCTGGAGGCGTACGTGAAGCGCCTGGAGCGGATCGAGGAGATCGCCGCCGGCAAGGTCGGCGTGGACAAGGTGTTCGCGATGCAGGCCGGCCGGGAGATCCGGGTGATGGTGCGCCCGGAGGAGATCGACGACATCGGCGCGGCCGTGCTGGCCCGCGACGTGGCGAAGCAGATCGAGGAGGAGCTGACCTACCCGGGCCAGATCCGCGTCACGGTCGTCCGCGAGTCCCGCGTGACGGAACTGGCCCGCTAGCCGCTCCGCTGGCCGGAGCGGCTGGGCCCGCGTCAGCCCTGCGGCTCGGTCACCCCGATGCCGCCGTCGAAACCCACGCCGAGTTCCTCGCCGGTGGCGACCGGCGTCGGCCCGGCGGGCCGTGCCGTGCGGCGGGTGCGCCGGCCGAGCCAGCCCGCCAGCCAGGTCACGGCCGAGTTCACCAGGATGAAGATGATCGCGACGACGATCGCCGCCTGCACCACGTTGCCGTAGTTGGCGGACAGGTTGTTGACACCCAGCTGCAGCAGCTCCGGGTACGCGATGATGTAGCCCAGCGCCGTGTCCTTCACCAGCACGACGAGCTGGCTGACGATCACCGGCAGCATCGCGCGGGCCGCCTGCGGGAGCAGGATCGCCTGCATGACCTGGCTCTTGCGCAGGCCGATCGCGTAACCGGCCTCGCTCTGCCCGAGCGGCACCGACCGGATCCCGGCCCGGAACGCCTCCGCCAGCACCGAGCCGTTGTAGAGCGTGAGACCCGCGACGACCGCCCAGAAGACAGGCATCGGCGACTGCGTCAGGAACGGCACGCCGAAGAAGATGAAGAACATCAACAGCAACAGGGGTACGGCGCGGAAGAACTCGACGACCGCACCGGCCGGGATGCTGACCCACCGGTGGTCGGAGAGCCGCCCGACCGCGAAGACGAGCCCGAATGCCAGCGAGAGCACCATGGCGACCGCGGCCGCCTTCAGCGTGCCCTCCAGCCCCGGGATGACGTAGTCGGTCCACGTGCTGGCGTACGTGAACGGTTTCCACAGCGCGGCCGCCCACTGCCCCTTCGCGTCGAAGCGCGCGTAGATCCAGTACAGCAGCGCCAGCAGCGCCACCCCGAAAACGACAGTGAGGATCCGGTTGCGTGCCCGGGCCATGGGGCCGGGGTGGTCGTGGAGGACCGCGTCGGTGCTCGTGCTCACCGCTTCACCGCCAGACGGTTCGCCAGCCAGCCGAAGGCGTAGCCGGAGGGGATGAGGACCGCCGCGAACGTGCCCGCGAAGACCAGGAAGATCGGGATGACCGCGTCGCCGTGGGCGTTGATGAGTTCCTTCATCGCGTTGGACGACTCGGCGAGCCCGATGGTCCCGACGATGGTGGAGTTCTTGGCGAGCGCGATGAAGATGCTGCCCAGCGGCGCGATCACGGTGCGCCCGGCCTGCGGCAGGATGATCATCGTCAGGGTCTGCCGGAAGGACATCCCGATCGCGCGGGCGGCCTCCGCCTGCCCCGCCGGCACGGTGTTGATGCCGGAACGGATGGCCTCGCAGACGAACGCCGCGGTGTACACCGACAGGCCGATCACGCCGAGCCAGTAGTTGTTGCGCTCGAGGTCGTCGGAGATCGTGACGCCGAGCGTCGCGTACAGGCCGAAGTAGCAGAAGAAGACGATCAACGTCAGCGGCGTGTTGCGGAAGGTGTTCACCCACGCCGTGCCGAAGCCGCGCAGGACCGGCACGGGGGAGACCCGCATCGCGGCCAGCAGTACCCCGAGCACGAGCGCGCCGACAGTGCCCCCGATAGTGAGCTTCAGGATCCAGAGGAACCCTGTCACGTACACGTCGACGTTGGCGGGATCGGAGAAGACGTTCATCGTCCTCGCTTCCTCGATAACGCGGTCGCGGGCGGGACCGGCACGCCGGTCCCGCCCGCGATCAGGCGGTTCAGCTGCAGTTGGTCAGCTTCGTGACGTCCAGCGTGGGCGCGGCCTTGCCGCTCTTGCCGAGCGTCGAGTCCCAAGCCGCCTTGTACGACCCGTCGGTCGCCGACGCCTTGAGAATCTCGTTGATCTTGTTGCACCCCGCGGTGTCGGTCTTCTTCAGCCCGATGCCGTACGGCTCGGTGCTGAACGGCTTGCCGACGACCTTGAACTTGCCGGCGTACTGCGGCTGGGCGGCATACCCGGCGAGGATGATGTCGTCGGTGGTCACCGCGTCGATCGTCTTCGAGGCCAGCAGGCTCACGCACTTGGAGTACGAGTCGAGCAGCTGCAGATGCGCCTTGGGGTAGTCGGTCTGCATGCGCTTGGCCGGCGTGGAGCCGGTCACCGAGCAGACCTTCTTGCCCTCCAGCGACTCCGGCCCGGTGATCGTGGAGTCGGCCGCCACCAGCAGGTCCTGCCCCGCGATGTAGTACGGGCCACCGAAGTTGACGACCTTCTTGCGGTCGTCGTTGATCGTGTACGTCGCCACCACAAGGTCGACCTGGCCCTGCTGGATGAACGGCTCGCGGTTGCTCGACACGGTGGTCTTCCACTCGATGCCGGACTCCGGCACGCCGAGGCCCTTCGCCAGGATCTTGGCGATCTCGATGTCGAAGCCGGTGTAGGTCGTGCCGGTCTGCAGACCCAGGCCGGGCTGGTCGGCCTTGACGCCGATGACCAGCTTCTTGTCCTTGGACGCCTTGTCCACGACGCCGGACGAGCTGGAACCGCTGTCGCCACCGCCGCATGCCGCCATCGCCAACGCCATCGCGACGGCCCCCGCCGCCGCTGCCCATCGGGTGATGCGCATCGTCACGCTCCTCGAATCAGGTGGTGCACCAACAGAGCCGCGGAGCGGCTCCTGAGTAGACGCTCAGTGCGTCAGGATCTTGGAAAGGAAGTCCTTGGCCCGGTCGCTGCGCGGGTGGGCGAAGAACTCGGCGGGCTCGGCCTGCTCGACGATCTGACCGTCGGCCATGAAGACGACGCGGTTGGCCGCGTGCCGGGCGAAGCCCATCTCGTGGGTGACCACCACCATGGTCATGCCCTCGCGGGCCAGCGAGGTCATCACGTCGAGCACCTCGCCGACCATCTCCGGGTCGAGCGCGCTGGTCGGCTCGTCGAAGAGCAGGGCCTTGGGCTGCATGGCCAGCGCCCGGGCGATCGCCACCCGCTGCTGCTGGCCGCCGGAGAGCTGGGCGGGGTACTTTTCGGCTTGACTGGCGATGCCCACCCGTTCGAGCAGGGCGAGTGCGCGATCGCGTACCGCTGCGGGGTTTTCTTTGCGGACCTTGACCGGTCCGAGCATGACGTTCTGCAGGATGGTCTTGTGGGCGAAGAGGTTGAACGACTGGAACACCATGCCGACCTCGCTGCGCAGCCGGGCGAGGGCGCGGCCCTCCGCGGGCAGCGGGCGGCCGTCGAAGGTGATCGTCCCCGAGTTGATCGGCTCCAAGCGGTTGATCGCGCGGCACAGCGTGGACTTGCCCGAACCGGACGGTCCGATCACGACCACGACCTCGCCGCGGTGCACAGAGAGATCCACATCCTGCAGCACGTGCAACGGGCCGAACCACTTGTTGACCTTGTCGAGCACGATGAGCGGCTCGTCAGTCACGCTCGGACCACCATCCCGTCGTTGGTTCTGTCAACAGGTCCACTGTATGGGCGCAGCGATCTCGGATCCGGCCGAGAATAGTCACGGAGCGGTAACTCCATCGTCGTCGTACACCGGAAAGGGGGCAGGACCGCATGAGTGGTATGGCCGAGCCGGCAGATGGGCTGTGGAGCTGGTGCGCGGCCGGGCGTCTCCCGGCGGCCGCGGTCCGCGCGGCGCTCGCGGGCGTGCTGCGGCGGCCGGTCACCACGCTCGAGGCAGCCACGGACGCGGCGGTGCTCTGCGACGTCTGGTACGTCGGCGGAGATTTCCCGACCCTGATCGAATGCTTCTGCGCACCGGGCGACGTCGAGGAGGCCGCGGTGGCCAGCGCGGTCGCGGTCCGTCTCGGCGCCGACATCCTGCTGCCCGACGACACCCTCAACCCCACCCGGTACGTCCGCGCCGAACCGGACGGCTCGCTGACCCCGGTGCACCTCGACGAGATCGAGACCG
Source organism: Krasilnikovia sp. MM14-A1004 (assembly GCF_047159485.1). Lineage (GTDB taxonomy): Bacteria > Actinomycetota > Actinomycetes > Mycobacteriales > Micromonosporaceae > Actinoplanes. The sequence goes on from NZ_AP038773.1 coordinate 1,306,492, forward strand.
ACGACGGTACGGAGCGCCGCAACGCCCGCCCGTGCACCGGCACGGACCCGGCGTGCGCGACCGGGCCCGGCTGTGCCACCTCCCATTTCGCCCCGAAACCCACGCCGGGGCATCCGGCGGCGGCGTAACCTGCCGCCCGGGCGCGGCTGCGGCGGCAGGGACTACCCTGGTTGACTGCCATGACTATCGCACCCCAGACCCCGCAGGGCCGCACGTACGACGTCCGCACGTACGGCTGCCAGATGAACGTGCACGACTCCGAGCGGATCTCCGGTCTGCTGGAGGAGGCGGGCTACGTGCGCGCCGCCGACGCCGACGCCGCCGACGTGGTCGTCTTCAACACCTGTGCGGTGCGGGAGAACGCGGACAACCGCCTCTACGGGAATCTGGGTCACCTGCGCCCCAGCAAGCTCGCCAACCCGGACATGCAGATCGCGGTCGGCGGCTGCCTGGCCCAGAAGGACCGCGGCGACATCGTCAAGCGCGCGCCCTGGGTCGACGTGGTGTTCGGCACCCACAACATCGGGTCGCTGCCCGCCCTGCTGGAACGCGCCAGGCACAACGCCGCCGCCGAGGTGGAGATCCTCGAATCGCTGGAGGTGTTCCCCTCCACCCTGCCCACCCGGCGCGAGTCCAGCTACGCGGGCTGGGTGTCCATCTCCGTGGGCTGCAACAACACCTGCACCTTCTGCATCGTGCCGTCGCTGCGCGGCAAGGAGAAGGACCGCCGCCCCGGCGACGTCCTCGCCGAGGTGCACGCCCTGGTCGCCGAGGGGGTGCTGGAAGTCACCCTGCTCGGCCAGAACGTCAACTCGTACGGCGTCGAGTTCGGCGACCGGCTGGCCTTCGGCAAGCTGCTGCGCGCCTGCGGCGGGGTCGAGGGCCTGGAGCGGGTCCGGTTCACCAGCCCGCACCCGAAGGACTTCACAGACGACGTGATCGCCGCGATGGCCGAGACCCCGAACGTGTGCCACTCGCTGCACATGCCGCTGCAGTCCGGCTCCGATCAGGTGCTCAGGGCGATGCGGCGCAGCTACCGCGCCGAGAAGTACCTGGGGATCATCGAGAAGGTGCGCGCCGCGATGCCCGACGCCGCGATCACCACGGACATCATCGTCGGCTTCCCCGGCGAGACCGACGCCGACTTCGCGCAGACCCTCGACGTGGTCCGCGCGGCCCGCTTCTCCAGCGCGTTCACGTTCCAGTACAGCAAGCGCCCCGGCACCCCCGCCGCGATCATGGACGAGCAGCTGCCCAAGCAGGTGGTGCAGGAGCGCTACGAGCGGCTCATCGCCACCCTGGAGGACATCACCTGGGCGGAGAACAAGCGGCAGGTCGGGCGCACGGTGGAGGTCCTGGTCGCGGTCGGTGAGGGGCGCAAGGACGAGCGTACGGGCCGGATGTCCGGCCGGGCGCGGGACGGGCGGCTGGTGCACTTCGCCACGGGCGGGCTGACCGGCATCCGGCCGGGCGACATCGTGCACACCGAGATCACGTACGCGGCCCCGCACCACCTCAACGCGGACGGCGCCCCGGTGGCGCACCGCCGCACCCGGGCCGGTGACGCGTTCGAGGCCGGGCGGACCCCGCGTACGAGCGGGGTGGCGCTCGGTCTGCCGACCGTCGGGGTGCCCGCGCCGCTGCCGCCCGCCGCCGACGCCTGCGGACGCTGATCACTACCGGGAGTCCTCAGCTCTCGAAAGGTCTGGGCGATCGGTGAGGCATGTCCTATCGGTGGTACGCCCTGGCCGCGTTCGGCCTCTCCGCGGCGTACCTCGCGGTGCCACCGGGGCTGCGGTGGATCCCGTTCCTGCTGATCCAGTTGAGTGCGATCCCGGCCGCGCTGGTCGGGACCCGGCGCAGCGAGGGCAGTGGCCGGATCCCGTGGTTCGTCCTGCTGACCGCCCTCGTGGTGTACAACGTCGGCAACGTCCTGTCCGTCTGGTACATCTACGGCCAGCACCGCCCCACGGCTGACGGCACCCTCGCGGACCTGCTGTACAGCGTGGCCAACGTGCTCGTATTCACCGCCGCCATGACCATCATCGTGCGCCGGGGGCGGCGCGATGTCGGCGGCATGGCGGACGCCGCGCTCACCTCGCTGGCAGTCGGCGGCCTGCTCTGGGACGTGGTGCTGCTGCCCCACCTGAGCGCCGAGGGCATGACCCAGCCGCGCCAGATGGCGTTGTTCGTGAACATCTTCATCACCCTGGGCACGTTCGGCGCGCTGCTGCGCGTCGCCAAGGCCGCCCCGGAGCGTCTCGCCACCGTCCAGCTGTTCAGCGTCGCCTCGGGCGCCACGCTGATCGCGAACGTGGCCAGCGCCCTGGCCTCCGATCCGGGCGGCGTCCGGCCCGACTGGACCAACGTGCCGTTCCTCATGGCGTACGCGGCACTGGGTACGGCCGCCATGCACCCCTCGGCGGCACTGGCCACCCGGCTCACGCCCGCCCCGAAGGACGACCTGACGGCGGGGCGGCTCACCTTCCTCGGGGCGATGATGGCCCTCATCCCGCTGGTCGGTGGCGGCCGGGCGCTGTTCGGCCTGCCGACCGACGGTGTGCTGCTCGCGATCGGCTCCCTGCTGGTCGTACCCCTCGTCATGGTGCGCATCGCCGCGCTGTCGGCCGAGCGCAGGCAGGCAGAGCAGGCGCTGCGCCGGATGGCCGCGCAGGACAGCCTGACCGGCCTGCCGAACCGCACCGCCTGCCTCGACCGGATCACCACGGCGCTGGCCGAGCCGCTGCCCGGTGCGCCGGACGCGGCCCCGTGGCTGGCGGTGCTCTTCTGCGACCTCGACGGCTTCAAGCCCGTCAACGACCGGCTCGGTCACGCCGTCGGCGACCAGCTGCTGGTGGCGGTGTCCGAACGCCTGCGCACGTGCGTGCGCGACACCGACCTGGTGAGCCGCTTCGGCGGCGACGAGTTCGTGATCGTGTGTCAGGCCACCGACTCGCGGGCCGCCGTCAACGCCGTGTGCGAACGGATCCGCACTATGGTCCGCCAGCCGATCACCATCGCGGGGCAGACCGTACGGATCGGCATCAGCGTCGGCGTCGCGTTCGCCGAACCGGGCAGCACCACCGACGGCCTGATCGGACGCGCCGACCTGGCGATGTACGAAGCCAAGAAGTCGAAGGCTCTCGGCAACCTCAGCCTCGCCGCCGCATAGCCCGAACGCCCGTGGTCGACTGCCCGGCCACCAGGCCGGGCAGCCGGGATCAGCTGGCCTGCTCCGCCAGGGCCAGGAACTGCCGCTTGGACGCGAGCGCCTGCTCGGCCTCCTTGATGCGCCGGTTGTCGCCCGCCGCCTGGGCTCGGGCCAGCCGCTGCTCCGCCTCCGCGACCTGCTCGCGCATCTGCTGCAGCAGCGGGTTGTCCTGGGGCGACGTCTTGCGCCACGCCGAGTCCATGGCGACCCGGATCCGCTCCTCGGCGGCCCGCCACCGGCGGTCCAGGCCCGCGGAGGACTCCCGCGGCACCCGGCCCGCGTCGTGCCAGGCGGCCTGGGCGTCACGCAGCTTGTTCTGCGCCGCGCGGGGGTCGGCGTCCACGTCGACCGCTTCCAGCTCGACGAGGATCGCCTGCTTCTTCTCCAGGTTGCCCTTGTACTCCGCGTCGCGGGCGGAGAAGACCTCACTGCGGCGGGTGAAGAACGCGTCCTGAGCCGCCCGGAACCGTTCCCACAGGCGCTGCTCCGCCTCCTTGGCGGCGCGCGGAGCGGCCTTCCACTCGGTCATCAGCTCCTTGAGCCGCGTGGCGGTGGGGCCCCAGTCCGACGAGTCGGCGAGGCTCTCCGCCTCCTTGACCAGCTCCTCCTTGGCGCCCTGCGCCTGCTTGCGCTGCCCGTCCAGGGTGGCGAAGTGGGCGCCCCGGCGGCGGGTGAAGCCGTCGCGGGCCGCGGCGAAGCGCTTCCACAGCTCACCATCGGTCTTCTTGTCGACCCCGCGGATGGTCTTCCACTCGTCGAGGATCTCCTTGAGCCGGTCACCGGCGGACTTCCAGCCGGTGGACTCGGCGGCGATCGTCTCCGCCTCCTCGACCAGGGCGGTCTTGCGGGCCAGCGCCTCGGTACGGGCGACCTCGCGCGCCGCGCGGGCCTCGCCCGCCTTCTCCTCGGCGAGGGTGGCCAGCCGGTCCAGCCGGGCGGCGAGCCCGTCGACGTCGCCCACGACGTGGGCCTCGTCCAGGGTGGCGCGCAGGCGCTTGACGCTGCTCAGCGAGTGGGCCGCGTCGGCCGCGCCCGAGTTGAGCCGGGCCTCGATGAGGTCGACCTCGGTGACCAGGTCGGCGAAGCGCCGGGCGAAGTGGGCCAGCCCCTCCTCGGGGGTGCCCGCCTGCCAGGAGCCGACCGCCCGGTCGCCCTCGGCGGTCTTCACGTACACGGTGCCGTCGGCATCCACGCGCCCGAAAGCCGTCCAGTCGTTCATGAGCTCAACCTCATTCTCCCGGCGCCGCCCGGCCCGCATGCCGGACAACCACCGCCATAGCGCAGTTGAACGCCAAACCTTCCATCGGCATTCTTTCTCGCGCATTGTCACAGGTCCAACCCGGTTCCGGGGAAGCGCCCTCGGATGACCGTGACCATATGGTGTCCTACGGTGGCGGCGTGCCGTTGTTTCCCATTCCGCGGGTCGTCGCCGTTGTCGGACCCACCGCCGCCGGCAAGTCGGCGCTGAGCATCGCCCTGGCCCGTGAGCTGGGCGGCGAGGTGGTCAACGCCGACTCCATGCAGCTCTACCGCGGCATGGACATCGGTACGGCCAAACTGACCACCACGGAACGCGCCGGCGTGCCGCACCACCTGCTGGACGTGTGGGACGTGACCGAGCCCGCCAGCGTCGCCGAGTACCAGCGGCTGGCCCGCGCGGCGGTCGACGACATCCTCGCCCGCGGCCGGGTCCCCCTGCTGGTCGGCGGCTCCGGCCTGTACGTACGCGCCGTACTCGAAGAATTCACCTTTCCCGGTACCGACCCCGCGATCCGGGCCCGGCTGGAGGCCGAACTCGCCGAGGTCGGGCCGGGCGTGCTGCACCACCGCCTGGCCGGGCTCGACGCGGCGGCCGCCGAGCGGATCCTGCCCAGCAACGGGCGCCGCATCGTGCGCGCCCTGGAGGTGATCGAGCTGACCGGTGCGCCGTTCACCGCGGCGCTGCCCGATCCGGTGCCGTACTACGACAACGTGCAGCTCGGCGTCGACCGCGAGACCGCCGAGCTGGACGCCCGCATCGCCGAGCGGGTCCACCTCATGTGGGCGTCGGGGCTGCTCGACGAGGTCCGCGACCTGGCCGGCCGGGGCCTGCGCGAGGGCCGTACGGCCAGCCGGGCGCTCGGCTACCAGCAGGCACTGGCCCAGCTCGACGGGGCGTTCTCCGAGGAGCAGGCCCAGCAGGAGACCATCGCAGCGACGCGGCGCTTCGTCCGCCGCCAGCGCTCCTGGTTCCGCCGCGACCCGCGCGTGCACTGGCTCGACGCGGCGTCGGACACCCTCGGCGAGGCCGCCATGGCCGCCCTCGCCGCGGTTGCGCGATGATGGACCGCGTGTTGTTCACCAAAGGCCACGGCACGGGCAACGACTTCGTGATCCTGCCCGACCCGGACGGCGTGCAGGGCCTGACGCCCGAGCTGGTCGCCGCGCTGTGCGACAGGCACCGCGGGATCGGCGGGGACGGCGTGCTGCGCGTCGTGCGCACCGCCAAGCACCCCGAGGCCGCCGGGATGGCCGCCGACGCCGACTGGTTCATGGACTACTGGAACGCCGACGGCTCGTTCGCCGAGATGTGTGGCAACGGCGTCCGCGTCTTCACCCGCTACCTGGTGACCAGCGGCCTGGCCACGCCGGGCCCGGCGGGCCTGCCGGTGGCCACCCGGGCCGGCGTCGTGCGCGCGCTGGTCGGCCCGGCCGAGATCAGCGTCCACATGACCACCCCGCGGGTGTACGCGGCGAGCACCGCGTCCGTGGGCGCGCTGACCGTGCCCGGGATGGCCGTGGACTGCGGCAACCCCCACCTGGTCTGCGGGCTGCACGACGGTGTGCCCTTGGACGGCCTGGACCTGACCGTGGCCCCGGCGTTCGACCCGGGCGTCTTCCCCGGCGGCACCAACGTCGAGTTCGTCACGGCGGCCGAGCCGCTGCCGGGCACCGACCTGCACGTGCGCATGCGGGTGTACGAGCGCGGCTCCGGCGAGACCCAGTCGTGCGGCTCGGGCGCGCTGGCCGTCGGCGCGATGGCGTTGCGGGAGGCCGGTCTGGACCTCGGTGTGGTGGCCGTGGACCTGCCCGGCGGCCGGTTGACGGTCACGGCGGACGAGCAGGGCCGCTGGTGGCTGGCCGGTCCGGCCGTGCTGGTCGCTTCGGGCGAGGTCGACCCCGCGGCCCTGGGCACCGCGGCTGACGCTCCGGCGGACCAGGGCGTTCCCGCCGACCCGGCGGCCCGGCCCTGATGGGAGTGGCCGACCAGCGCCTGGAAGGGGCCGCGGGCGCGGTGCTGCATCGGGTGGCCCATCGCGGTTACTCCGCCGTCGCTCCGGAGAACACTCTGCCCGCCCTCGCCGCCGGGGTGCTGGCCGGCGCCACCTTCATCGAGTTCGACGTGCGGACCAGCGCGGACGGGGTGCCCGTGGTGATCCACGACCGGACGGTCGACCGCACCACGAACGGCACCGGCTTCGTCTGGGAGCTGACCGCCGCCGAGCTGACCGCCCTGGACGCCGGATCCTGGTTCTCCCCGGCTTACGCGGGCACCCCCGTGCCGACCCTGGCGCAGGCCCTCGACCTGCTGCACCCGTCCATGGCCGGGCCCGACGGTGCCGTGGAGCTGCTGCTGGAGATCAAGCCGCCCGCGTCGCTGGAACAGGTCCGCGCGATCCTCGATCTGGTCGCCGAGCGGGACCTGTCGGCCCGTACTGTCGTGCAGAGTTTCGACAAGGAGGTCGTGCGCCGCGCCGGTGAGGCCGCGCCCGACGTGCGCCGCGGACTGCTGCGTGAGCCGTTCGATCCCGACCAGGTCACGGTCGCCAAGGAACTGGGCGCGGTGTTCTGCAACCCGTCCGTCGCCGACGTGATCGCCGAGCCGGGCACCGTGGCCGCCCTGGCCGACGTCGGCGTGGCGGTCATGCCGTGGACGGCCAACGACCCGGCCGACTGGGCCGTCCTGGTGGCGGTCGGGATCGCCGGCCTGATCACCGACCGCGTGGGCGAACTGACCGGCTGGGCGGCCGGCACGTTCCAGGGGTGAGCCATCCCGCTCAGTCCGGTGCGGGCACGTGCCAGAGCGCGCTGACCGGCATTGCCCGTAGCCGTTCCGCGAACGGGAGCGTAGCGGTGCCCGTGTGCCGCAGTTCGGGACCAGCGCTGAAAACCGCGTCGATGAAGCTGTCGGGCGTACCGTCGATCTCGCCCTGGGAGAACGGCCGCAGCTCGATCGTTTCCATCCGGCCGGGCAGTGCGTCCGGTGCGGCAACCATGCCGAACAGCCGAGACGAGCCCGTGAGCAGATCGCGCCCGGGTCGAGGGTCCTCGTCGACGGACGACTTGATCGCCAGCAACAGCTCGGGAACTCGCTGGATCTCGTCGATGGCCAACAGGTCGGGCGAGTCGACGAAGCCCACCGGATCGCTGAGCGCCGCGGCCCGGTCCGGTTCGCGGTCCAGGTCGCGGCGCTCGGTGAGCCGGTCGCCGGCCACCACACGGACGAGGGTGCTCTTGCCCGACTGGCGCGCCCCGGTGATCAAGACGTTTCGCGTCACTCGCATGTTCGATTTGCGGCGCCTCGGCGTTCGGCCCCGAGACTGCCCGGTCGTTGCCGTGGAGCCTGCCGGGGTCAGAAGGTCTCCGCGGGTGCCTCGTCGAGTTCCTCGGGTGGCACCGCGCCCGGCCCGGTCGGGACCGGGTGTCCCTTGACCGTGGCGCGGATCGCGGCCGCCACCGCCGGGGTGACCCGCGCGTCGAACACGCTCGGGATGATCACCGTGGGGTTCAGCTTGTCGTCGCCGACGACGTTCGCGATCGCCATGGCCGCGGCCAGCGCCATCTCCTCCGTGAACTCCTCGGCACTGACGTCGAGCATGCCCCGGAACACACCCGGGAACGCCAGCACGTTGTTGATCTGGTTCGGCTGGTCGGAGCGGCCGGTCGCGACCACCGCCGCGTGCCGCCGGGCGGCCCGCGGGTCCACCTCGGGGTCGGGGTTCGCCAGTGCGAACACGATCGACTTGTCGGCCATCTTCGCGATGTCGTCCCCGGTGAGCAGATTCGGGGCGCTGACCCCGATGAACACGTCCGCGCCCGCGATCGCCCCGGGCAGGTCGCCGGAGTAGCCGTCGCGGTTGGTGTGCTCGGCCAGCCACTGCCAGGTCGGCGTCAGGTCGGGCATGCCGCGGTGCAGGGCACCCAGCCGGTCGTACGCGATGATGTCCCCGACGCCCTGACGCAGCAGCAGCTTCATGATCGCCGTACCCGCGGCCCCGGCCCCGGAGACGACCACCTTGACGTCCGCGAGCCGCTTGCCCACGACGCGCAGCGCATTGGTGAGAGCGGCCAGTACGCAGATGGCGGTGCCGTGCTGGTCGTCGTGGAAGACCGGGATGTCCAGCGCCTCGCGCAGCCGCATCTCGATCTCGAAGCACCGCGGCGCCGCGATGTCCTCCAGATTGATCCCCCCGTACGCGGGGGCGATCGCCTTGACGATCTGCACGATCTCGTCGGTGTCCTGGGTGTCCAGTACCACCGGCCAGGCGTCCACGCCGCCGAACCGCTTGAAGAGCGCCGCCTTGCCCTCCATCACCGGCATCGCGGCGGCCGGTCCGATGTTGCCCAGGCCCAGCACGGCGGAGCCGTCGCTGACCACCGCGACGGTGTTGCGCTTGATGGTGAGCCGCCGCGCGTCGGCCGGGTTCTCCGCGATGGCCATGCACACCCGCGCCACGCCCGGGGTGTACGCCCGGGACAGCTCGTCGCGGTTACGCAGCGCCACCTTCGACGACACCTCGATCTTGCCGCCGAGGTGCAGCAGGAACGTGCGGTCGGAGACCTTGCGGACGTCGACCCCGTCCAGGTCCTCCAGCGTCTTGACCACCTGATCGGCGTGGCCGGAGTCGGCGGTGTCGCAGGTGAGGTCGACCAGTACGCGGGTGGGGTCGGAGTCCACCACGTCCAGCGCCGTCACGATCGCGCCGGCCTCGCCGACACAGGTGGTGAGCCGGCCGATCGAGGAGGCGTCGGCGGTCACGGCGATGCGGATCGTGATCGAGAATCCTGCGCTGGGCAGGCGGGTGGTCAACACAGCTTTCCCTCCGGCGTTGGCGGGTACATCCTGGCATTGTCGCGCTTGCGGAATACTGCCAACGAAGCCGGTGGTTACCGGGGAGTCATACACCAATCGATAACGCCCGGCCCCGATATGTGGATGCGTCTCCACGGGCGGCATGCCACCATCGGGCCGAGGAGGTCACCCTTTTGCGAACCGAGCTTTTCGAACCCGACGTCACCACGGGCGAGCTGGAGCTGGAGGAACGGCATTCGCTGCGGCGGGTGGCCGGCCTTTCCACCGAGCTCACCGACATCACCGAGGTCGAGTACCGGCAACTGCGCCTGGAACGGGTCGTCCTGGTGGGCGTCTGGACAGAGGGCAGCGCCGCCGACGCGGACAACTCGCTGACCGAGCTGGCCGCGCTCGCCGAGACCGCCGGCTCGCAGGTGCTGGAGGGCCTCATCCAGCGGCGCAGCCGTCCCGACGCGGCCACCTTCATCGGCCGCGGCAAGGTCGACGAGTTGCGCGACATCGTCGTGTCGACCGGCGCGGACACCGTGATCTGCGACGGTGAGCTGTCCCCGTCGCAGCTGCGCAACCTGGAGCAGCAGACAAAGGTCAAGGTCGTCGACCGGACCGCGCTGATCCTGGACATCTTCGCCCAGCACGCCAAGAGCCGCGAGGGTAAGGCCCAGGTCGAGCTGGCCCAGCTGCAGTACCTGCTGCCGCGTCTGCGCGGCTGGGGCGAGACGCTGTCCCGCCAGTCCGGCGGCTCCGGCCGGGGCGGCGGCGCGGGCGGTGGCGTGGGCCTGCGCGGTCCCGGTGAGACGAAGCTGGAGACCGACCGGCGCCGGATCAACCACCGCATCGCGAAGCTGCGCCGCGAGATCAAAGCCATGCGCACCGTACGGCAGACAAAGCGCTCGCGCCGTTCCCAGGCGGGGGTGCCCGCCGTGGCGATCGCGGGCTACACGAACGCGGGCAAGTCCAGCCTGCTCAACCGGCTGACCCAGGCCGGGGTGCTGGTGGAGAACGCGCTGTTCGCCACGCTGGACCCGACCACCCGCCGGGCGGCCGCCGAGGATGGGCGGGTCTACACGCTCTCCGACACGGTGGGCTTCGTTCGGCATCTGCCCCACCAGATCGTCGAGGCGTTCCGCTCGACGCTGGAGGAGGTCTCGTACGCGGACCTGGTGGTGCACGTCGTCGACGGCGCCGACCCGGACCCGGAGGGTCAGGTGGTCGCGGTCCGTGAGGTGCTCAGCGAGGTGGGCGCCGACCGGATCCCCGAGCTGCTGGTGGTCAACAAGGTCGACGCCGCGGACGAGGAGACGCTGCTGCGCCTCAAGCGGATCTGGCCGGACGCGGTGTTCGCCTCGGCGCGTACCGGGGTGGGGATCGAGGACCTGCGGGCGGCGATCGCTCAGCGGTTGCCGCGGCCCGCGGTGGACCTGCGCGTCGTGCTGCCGTACGACCGGGGGGATCTGGTGGCCCGGATCCACCGCCACGGCCAGGTGCTGGGCACCGAACACACAGAGGCGGGCACGGAACTCCGGGTCCGGGTGGACGAGCAGCTGGCGGCCGAGTTGGCATCGTACCGGGCCTGAGTGTCCGGACTTGGCAGCAATCGGGCATAACGGACGCGCCAGACGTGAGTGCCCGGCCTGATCCACGCGTAACGCCAGCACGGGGCGCCGCATGCGACACTGGTCCGATGCGGCGTCTCGTGTTCTCGATCCTAGTGGCTGGTGGCCTGGTCATGGTGGGTGCCGGCAGCGCCCACGCCGTGCCCGCCCCGGTCGCCGCGGACGTGAAGGCGGTGCCCGCCAAGAAGCTCTGCAAGATCGAGGACACCCGTCTCACCGAGCTGTCCGGCCTGATCGCGACGACGAACGGCTTCATCACGGTCAACGACAGCTCGGAGCGGGAGAGCGAGAAGAAGGTCTTCTACCTCGACCAGGCCTGCAAGGTCACCAACGCCGTGCCCTACTCGGGCAAGGGTCCCCTCGACACCGAGGACATGGCGCTCTCCCGCGACCGCAAGACGCTGTGGATCGGCGACATCGGCGACAACGACAAGAAGCGCGCCACCATCGCGCTCTGGAAGATGCCCGCGACCGGCGCGAAGAGCCCCACGCTGTACCGGCTGAGGTACCCCGACGGCGCACACGACGCGGAGGGGCTGTTCGTCGACGGCGACGGCATCCCGGTCGTGGTGACCAAGGACGCGGGCAAGTCCGGCCTGTACAAGCCCGCCGCCGCGCTCAAGGCCGACAGCACCGACGGCGTGGCGCTGCGGCGGGTGGGTGAGGTCACCCTGCCTTCCTCCACCACGGCCAACCCGCTCGGACCGATCGGTCGGGTGGTTGCCACCGGCGCCGCGGTCTCCCCCGATGGCACCAAGGTCGTCATCCGCACCTACGCGGACGCCTTCGAATGGGACGTCAAGGGCGGCGACGTGGTGTCCGCGCTGAAGGGCACCCCGCGCCAGACGCCGCTGCCGAACGAACCGTTCGGTGAGTCGATCACGTACACCCCGGACGGCAAGGCGTACGTCACCGTGTCCGACATGGGGCAGGTCAGCGGGGACACGGCGAACTACCTGCTGCGGTACACCCCGGCCACCGAGGTCGCCACCGGGGAGGCGAAGGCGAAAGCGTCCCAGGACAACGCGAGCCCCGCCTGGTACTCCGACCTCAGTCTGAAGGACCTCACGTACATGGTGGGTGGCGTCGGGGTGCTCGGCGCCCTGCTCGTCGGGCTCGGCGTCACCGGCATCATGCGGTCCCGCAAGAAGTCGGCGCTCGAGCCGGTCTCGCCGGCCACCGTGACCGCGCCGAAGCCCATCGACGCCGAGACGGAGCTGCTGTCGGTCGGCGGACCGGCCGCGGCACCGATGGGTGCCCGGCCCCCCGGCGTCGGACCGGTGTACGGCGCCAACCGGAGCGGACCACCCGCCGGCGGCGTGTACGGCGCAAAGTCCCACCCGTCGGCTCCACCGCGCGGCGGTGTCTACTCCGGGGGACCGTCGGGCGGGGCCACGCCGGGCGGCCACCCGGGCGCGGCGCCGGGCCGTCCCGGACAACCCGGCGGGGCCCAGCCCGGCGGACCACAGCCCGGCGGACAGCAGCCCGGCGCCCGCCCGCCCGCCGGTCGGCCCGTGCCGCCCGGCGGACGTCCGATGCCGCCCGCTGGGGGCCGGCCCGCTCCACCTCCCGGACGCCCCGGACCGGGTGCCGCTCAGCCCGCCCGCCCCGGGCAGGGTGCCGGCCAGCCCGGCCGCCCCGGGCAGGGCGGCGGTCAGCCCGCCCGCCCCGGCGGCGGCGGTGTCTACGGCGCACCCCCGGCGGCGCCACCGCCGGGCAGCCGCCCCGGCGACAACCCGCTGCCGAACGGCTGGTTCGGCGCCGACGGCCGCCCGTCGGACGACGACCGACCGCCCGGCACGGGCCGCCAGTACGACCCGCCCGGCTACGGACGCTGACCCGCCGGGGACGCCGCCGTACCGTCAGACCCGGCGGAGCACTGCGACGACGCGCCCCATGATGGTCGCGTCGTCGCCGGGGATCGGGTCGAACGCCGGGTTCGCCGGCATCAGCCACACATGACCGTCCCGCTGGCGGTAGCTCTTGACGGTCGCCTCGCCGTCGATCATCGCGGCCACGATGTCGCCCGCGTTGGCGGTTGGCTGCTGCCGCACGACGACCCAGTCGCCGTTGCAGATCGCGGCGTCGATCATCGAATCGCCCTTGACCTCCAGCATGAACACGTCACCCTCGCCGACCAGCTCACGCGGCAGCGGGAAGAAATCCTCTACCGCCTGCTCGGCCAGGATCGGACCACCCGCGGCGATGCGCCCGACCAACGGCACGTAGGCCGGGGCGGGCCGGGCCGAACGCAGGGCGTCGTCGTCGGTCAGCTCGCTCGGGGTACGCACGTCGACCGCCCGTGGCCGGTTCGGGTCGCGCCGGAGGAATCCCTTGTTCTCCAACGCCTTCAGCTGATACGCCACGCTGGAGGGCGACACCAGCCCGACCGCCTCGCCGATCTCGCGCACGCTCGGCGGGTAGCCGTACCGCTCCACCCAGTCGCGGATGAATTCGAGGATGCGCCGCTGGCGCGCGGTCAACTCGGTGGTGACCTGCTCCGGGAACTGGCTGACCGGCGTCACGGCGCGCAGCTGCGGCTCGCCGCCGCGGGCCCGGCTCGGCGTGCGACGGCGGATGGCCGCCGAGGCGTTGGTGGGCTCGGGCTTCCTGCCCGGTTGATGCTGCCGGCTGGTCCGGTCGTCGGTCGACACGTCCGTCCGCCCTCCTGTCGGCCAGTGCCTGTCGGCACGTGGTGCGTCGCGGAGCCGGGAACGCCCGTGGGGATGGGTGTTCGTCCGGCTGACCCCTCTTGTGGCAGAACCGTATCGGCGCGGTCCGACATATTCAAACATCTGTACGACGTCGTTTGCGGCGTGTCGCCCATCCGTGCGTGACTTCCGTACGCCTGTTCTGGTACACCATCGTACGGGCGTTCGATCGAACGCCCGTACGAGGAGGGGGCGGTGGCATGGCGCCGAGCAGCGTGGCGACGGGCGGCACGGTGTCCAGCGGCATGGTGTCGAGCGGCATGGTGTCCAGCGGCATGGTGTCGCACGGTGCGGCGGTGGCCCGCGGTGCGGTGATCAGCGGTTATCCGCGGCCGCGGGGTGCGGTGCCGGCCGGCGTGCACCGGCCCCCGTTGCGGCTGACCCGTCGCGGTGAGCTCGTCGTGTTCCTGTTCTTCCTGGCGCTGGCCTCCCTGGCGAGCGTGGTGTTGTTCACCACGGCGTCCCACGCCGCCGCGCCGGTCCGGCCCGCCGCTCCGGCCTATGTCGTAGATCACGGCGAGCCCCGCGAACTGCCCCGGACGGGATGAAAACGGGACGCCGGTGATGCGGCGCGTAACCGGCGGCGCACCGGTCGTACGGCACGGGAAATATCGGCGCGGCGACCCGCCGTTGAACTTGCGTCGGCCTCGGCATCGGCCTAACGTCGACCCCAACATCTAGTAGTTACAAGGGTGTAAGTCATCCACAAGTTGGGGTCGGGGCCCCCGCTTCTCCGCACGCTCAGACACAGCGCGCGCCGGACTTGATCATGGCCGTGCTGCTGTTCGGCGTGCCCGGGGACAGGTGACCATACCCGGCGACAGGAGGACAGCGGTGCGGTGCCCGTACTGCCGGCATGCGGACTCACGCGTGGTCGACTCGCGCGAGGCCGAGGACGGCCAGCTGATCCGTCGACGCCGGTCCTGCCCCGAATGCGGCAAGCGGTTCACGACGGTCGAGGAGGCGGTGCTGGCGGTGGTCAAGCGCAGCGGCGTCACGGAACCCTTCAGCCGTACGAAAATCATGAGTGGGGTGCGCAAGGCGTGCCAGGGTCGTCCCGTGGACGAGGACGCCATCGCCCTGCTGGCTCAGAAGGTCGAGGAGACCATCCGCGCCAAGGGCGCCGCCGAGGTGCCCAGCCACGATGTCGGGCTGGCCATCCTCGGCCCGATGCGGGAGCTGGATCAGGTCGCCTACCTGCGGTTCGCCAGCGTCTACAAGGCGTTCGACTCGCTCGACGAGTTCGAGAAGGAGATCCACGCTCTGCGCGAGGCCCCCACGGAGTGCGACTCCGCGGCCCGGCACGCCGTCGCGTCCCGGCCCGCCGGCCGGCCACCCAAGATCAGTGACACGGCCGTCGCCCGGCCGCACTGAGCAGGACATGCGGCCGCCGTCCGGCCGCACGCAGACCTGAAGAACGAAACGCACAGCGCGTCGCGGCGGGCAGCCGCGGGGCACGACAAGGGGGAACACCACATGGCCGGTGACGGCATGGCAGCGGGAAGGCAGCGCACGCGCGCCAGCAGCGGGGGGACTGCGGTCAGCAGTTTGCGGCTCCGGCGGGTGTGGACGAAAGAGGGCGTCCACCCGTACGACGAGGTCGAGTGGGAGCGTCGCGACGTCGTCATGACGAACTGGCGCGACGGCTCGATCAACTTCGAGCAGCGCGGGGTGGAGTACCCCGGCTTCTGGAGCGTCAACGCCGCGAACATCGTCACCACCAAGTACTTCCGGGGCGCGGTCGGCACCCCGGAGCGCGAGTGGTCCCTGAAGCAGCTCATCGATCGTGTCGTGCGGACCTACCGCAAGGCGGGCGAGGAGCACGGCTACTTCGCCACCCCCGGTGACGCCGAGATCTTCGACCACGAGCTGACCTGGATGCTGCTGCACCAGGTGTTCAGCTTCAACTCGCCGGTCTGGTTCAACGTCGGCACCTCCTCGCCGCAGCAGGTCAGCGCCTGCTTCATCCTGTCGGTCGACGACTCGATGGACTCCATCCTGGACTGGTACAAGGAGGAGGGGCTGATCTTCAAGGGCGGCTCCGGCTCCGGGGTCAACCTGTCCCGGATCCGTTCCAGCAAGGAGCTGCTGACCTCCGGCGGCACCGCCAGCGGCCCGGTCAGCTTCATGCGCGGCGCGGACGCCAGCGCGGGCACGATCAAGTCCGGCGGCGCGACCCGGCGGGCCGCGAAGATGGTCATCCTCGACGTCGACCACCCGGACATCGAGGAGTTCGTCTGGACGAAGGCGCGCGAGGAGAACAAGATCCGCGCGCTGCGCGACGCGGGCTTCGACATGGACCTGGGCGGCTCCGACATCGTCAGCGTCCAGTACCAGAACGCCAACAACTCGGTACGGGTCAGCGACGAGTTCATGCGCGCCGTGGACGAGGGCGGCCAGTTCGAGCTGCGTGGCCGGCTCAACGGCGAGGCCATCGAGAGCATCGACGCCCGCAAGCTGTTCCGCGACATCGCCCACGCCGCCTGGGAGTGCGCCGACCCCGGCCTGCAGTACGACGACACCATCAACGACTGGCACACCAACCCGGAGACGGGCCGGATCACGGCGTCCAACCCGTGCTCGGAGTACATGTCGCTGGACGACTCGTCGTGCAACCTGGCGTCGCTCAACCTCATGAAGTTCCTGACCGCCGACGGCGGCTTCGAGGTGGAGAAGTTCGTCCAGAGTGTCGAGTTCGTGATCACCGCGATGGACATCTCCATCTGCTTCGCCGACTTCCCGACCGTGAAGATCGGCGAGACCACCCGCGCCTACCGCCAGCTCGGTATCGGGTACGCCAATTTGGGCGCGCTGCTCATGGCGTCGGGCCTGCCGTACGACTCGGAGGGTGGCCGCGGGCTGGCCGCCGCCATCACCTCGCTGATGACCGGCACGGCGTACCGCCGTTCCGCGGAGCTGGCCGGTGTGGTCGGCGCGTACGACGGGTACGCCCGCAACGCCGACGCGCACACGCGGGTCATGCGCAAGCACGCCGCCGCGAACGACGCCATCCGCCCGCAGGGCGCCGTGGCCACCGCCATCGTCCGCGAGGCGACCAAGCAGTGGCAGAGCGGCAACAAGATCGGGGAGAAGAACGGCTGGCGCAACGCCCAGGCGTCCGTGCTGGCGCCCACCGGCACCATCGGCCTGATGATGGACTGCGACACCACCGGCATCGAGCCCGACCTGGCCCTGGTCAAGTTCAAGAAGCTCGTCGGCGGCGGTTCGATGCAGATCGTCAACCAGACGGTGCCGCGCGCCCTGCGCAGCATCGGCTACCCCGAGGAGCAGGTAGAGGCGATCGTCGAGCACATTGCCGACCACGGCAACGTCGTCGACGCCCCCGGCCTCAAGCCGGAGCACTACCCGGTGTTCGACTGCGCCATGGGCGAGCGGTCGATCGCCCCGATGGGCCACGTGCGGATGATGGCGGCCGTGCAGCCGTTCATCTCCGGCGCGATCTCCAAGACGGTCAACATGCCGGAGTCGGCGACCGTCGAGGACATCGAGCACATCCACTTCCAGGGCTGGAAGCTGGGCCTCAAGGCGCTGGCCATCTACCGCGACAACTGCAAGGTGGGCCAGCCGCTGTCGGCGGCCAAGCCGAAGGCCGCGGCCGCCGAGGTGCCCGCCGTGGTGGAGAAGGCGGTCGAGAAGGTCATCGAGTACCGCCCCGTCCGCAAGCGCCTGCCCAAGAAGCGCCCGTCCGAGACGGTGTCCTTCTCGGTGGGTGGCGCGGAGGGCTACCTGACCGCGTCGTCGTACCCGGACGACGGCCTGGGCGAGGTCTTCCTGAAGATGTCCAAGCAGGGCTCGACGCTGGCCGGGGTGATGGACGCCTTCTCGGTGGCCATCTCGATCGGCCTGCAGTACGGCGTCCCGCTGGAGACGTTCGTCAGCAAGTTCACCAACATGCGTTTCGAGCCGGCGGGCATGACCGACGACCCGGACATCCGCATGGCGGCGTCGGTGATGGACTACATCTTCCGGCGGCTGGCGCTCGACTTCCTGCCGTACGACACCCGTGCCGAGCTGGGCATCTTCACCGCCAAGGAGCGGGCCGCCCAGATCCAGGCGGAGGCCGCTGCCGCCGCCGACATGGACCTGGCCGGCATGGCCGCCTCCGCCCCGGTGTCCGCGCCGGTCGGCGCGGCCGCCACCCCGTCGGCGCCCGCCCCGGTCGCCGCGGAGGAGGCACCGGCGTCGGTCGGCTCGTCGACGGAACTGCTGGAGGTCGTGCTCGGCACGTCCGCGGACGCGCCGCTCTGCTTCACCTGCGGCACCAAGATGCGCCCGGCGGGCAGCTGCTACGTCTGCGAGGGCTGCGGCTCCACCTCCGGCTGCTCCTGAGGATCAACACACTGACGGCGTGAGACGCCGTTGAGCGGGGTGGTCGGCCGCCGGGCCGGCCACCCCGCTGCGGTGAGCCGCCACCTCGCTGGGCGCACCCGCCACTCTGCTACTGCGAACACGCAGCCCCGCTGCGGTGAGCCGCCTCCTCAGCGACCATGTGACGGGGACGGTCGCGCGGCGCATCGAACTCGATCCACTCGGCGAGCTGGCGCCGGATGACGCTGGGCGATCATTACTTTAACGAGTAAGTTGAGGGGGTGAGCTCTGACGTGCGTGACCGGAATCGGGTAGAGATCGCGAAGGTCGCCGTCGGCGCCACCTTCGCTGTCAACGGTCTCGCGTTCGCGGGCTGGCTGGCCCGCGCCCCTGCGGTCCGCAACGATCTGCACCTCAGCCCGGCCGGATTCGGCCTGCTGCTGCTCTGCCTCTCCGCCGCCGCGATCGCCTCGATCCCGCTGGCCGGCCCGCTCGTGCACCGCGTCGGCCCGGCCCGCGCGGTGCTGCTCGGCAGCCTCTCCGTGGTACTCGGGCTCGTCCTGCTCGGGGCGGGCGCCGCGCTGGGCTGGGTGCCCCTGGCCGGCGTGGGCCTGATGTTCGCGGGGGCCGGCAACAGCACCTGGGACGTCGCCATGAACGTCGAGGGCGCCGATGTCGAGCGGCGCCTG
The DNA here is from genome assembly GCF_047159485.1 of Krasilnikovia sp. MM14-A1004. Taxonomy (GTDB): domain Bacteria; phylum Actinomycetota; class Actinomycetes; order Mycobacteriales; family Micromonosporaceae; genus Actinoplanes. The sequence continues at coordinate 1,325,118 of NZ_AP038773.1, forward strand.
GGCCGTACGATCATGCCCCGCTTTCATGCCGGCTTCAGCCTCGGCACCGTGGCGGGCGCCGGGGTCGGCGCCCTGGCCGCGACGATCGGGGTGCCGGTGTCGACCCAGCTGTGGGTCACGGCGGTGCTGGCCACGGCCGCGCAGCTGATCATCGTGCGGCGCTTCCTGCCGCACGCCGCCGTGCCCGCGTCGCAGCGCCGCCCGGCCGGGATCCGGCAGACCTGGCGCGAGCCCCGCACCCTGCTCATCGGCCTGATCATGCTGGGCTTCGGCTTCACCGAGGGCTCCGCGAACGACTGGCTGGCGATCAGCCTGGTCGACGGGTACGGCACGAGCGAGACCCTCGGCGCCATCGGCTTCGGCATGTTCGTGGCCGCGATGACCATGGGCCGGATGTTCGGCGTCCACGCCCTGCAACGCTGGGGCCGGGTGCCGGTGCTGCGGGCCACCGCGGGGTTGGCGCTGATCGGCGTGCTGTCCGTGGTGTCCGGCGTCGCGGTGCCGTTCGCCCTGGTCGGCGCGCTGTTCTGGGGCGTCGGTGCCTCGCTGGGCTTCCCGGTGGGCATGAGCGCCGCCGCCGACGACCCCGCCCGCGCGGCGATCCGGGTCTCCGTGGCGGGCTCCATCGGGTACGCCGCGTTCCTCTCCGGCCCGCCGCTCATCGGCTTCCTGGCCCAGCACGTCGGCATCCTGCACGCGCTGCTGGTGGTGCTGGCCGCCATCGCCCTCGGCCTGTACGCCTCCCGCGCCGCCCGCCCGCTGGTCGTGGAGCCGGACCACGCCGAGGTCTGACCGGGCGCTACCCGGCCGAGGCCAGGAAGTCCCCGATCAGCTGGGCGAGGGGCTCGGGCTGCTCGATCACCATCGCGTGCGAGGCGTCGTGCAGCTGCAGGTATCGCACCCGTGGGTTGGCCCGGGCGGCCGCCGTTACCTGATCGGTGAGGAAGCGGCGGTGGGCGGCGTACAGGTCGGCGAAGGGTTCCTCCTCGGGCAGGCTCCGGGTCGGCAGGACGGTCAGCAGCGGGCAGGGCATCGCGGCGTACACCGGGGTCAGGTCGAGCCCGGTCATCAGCTCGCGCAGCTGCCCGGCGGTCGCGGCCGAGGGACGCGTCGTCGTCTCGCCGTCGACATGCGCCAGGTTGCGCCGGAATCCCTCGATCCACACCTTCTCGTTGGCGCCCATGTCGCGCGCCGCCATCTGTTCGCGTTCCACCAGGTCGGGCAGTTCCTCGGCCGGGATCGTGCGGCCCATTCCGGCGTGCATCGCGTCGAACACCTGCGTCAGCCGGGCCAGCTCGCCGGCGGCCTTCTCCGGGTCGAGGCCGGGCAGCCGGTCCGGGCGGCTCGGCGGCGGGCAGCCGTCCAGGCTCACCACGCCGGGCGCCTCGGGATGCCGCTGGCCCCACAGGGCGGCCAGCATGCCGCCGAGGGAATGGCCGACCACCGCCGGGCGCTCCAGACCCAGGTGTACGGCCACCGCCGCGATGTCGCCCAGCGCCGCCTCCCACGACCACGGTCCGTCCCCCGAGCGGCCGTGCCCGCGCAGGTCCATGGTCACGACCCGGTGCCGGGGCCGCAGGGCCCGCGCCACCGTGGTCAGCGTCGCGAGGTTGCCGCCGGCGCCGTGCAGCAGCACCAATGGCGGCGCGTCGCCACCGAAGTCGCGTACGGCGATGGGCAGCTCGCCGGCGTCGACGAGACGGTCATTGATCATGTGCTTCCCCTTCGTTGCGTCCGGCGTCCCGCGCGCGCAGGCGGTCCCGGACGGCCGTGGCGGGCACCCCGCCGTCCGGATGACGGGGTAGTCGGCCCCGCTTGATCAGGTCGTGCACTCCCTGGCGGCTGATGCCCAGCATCGCCCCGGCCGTCGCGTACGAGACCCGCTCGGCGGCCGGGTGGCCGGCCCGGCGGGCCACGGTCTGCCCCAGCGGGGTGCGCCACCAGTCGAGTGGCGGGTCGAACGCCCGGTCGTCGGGATACAGGGTCGCGACGAGCCGTACGGCGGCCCGTACGGCGGCCTCGTCGTCGTCCCCGCGCATCGCGTCCGCCCACCGGCCCGCCCGGATCCGGACGAGGTGGCGCAGCGCCGCGACCGCGTCGTCGCCGTCGAGCAGGATGTCGAGGGGGTCGAGCAGCCGTACGTCGAGCAGGTGCACGATCTGCTCGACCAGTTCCCCGCGAGTGGGCACGGCCCCATCGTCGACCGCTTGACAAGTGATGTCAAGTTGGTAGCGTCGCACGCGTGGCGCACGAGAGCAGACCCCTGGCGCCGCGGCCCCTCACCGAGCCGCATCCGTCCCGGCTCGCGCCCGACCACCCGCGCCGCCCGGAGATCCTCGCCGCGCACGCCGACGCCCTCGCCGACGGCCGCCCCGGCTACCTCGACCCGGACACCGGCCTGTTCGTGCTCACCGCCGGGTTTCTCGCCGACCGCGGCACCTGCTGCGGGCGCGGCTGCCGTCACTGCCCGTACGTCGATGGTGCCTGACCCGGTATTCCCTCGCCGCCCGGCGCGAAGTACGGTGTGCCCCGATTCCATCGGGAGGACCCACGTGCGTTCGCGTCTCGCCGCGCTCGGCGCCGCCGCCACCCTGCTCACCCTCACGGGGTGCTCCGGCGGTGAGGCGAACGCGAGCCTGCCCCCGGTGCAGGTCGTCGAGCAGCCGGCCGCCTCCGCGGGCGGCGCGTGCATCCTGTGGGACTACGGCTTCATCCGGGACGCGATCGGCGTCACCTTCACCGTGGCGGGATCCGACCAGGTCGACGACACCTCCACCTGCGTGGTGCAGACAGAGAACGGCGACTACCCCACCCTCGCGCTGTCCGTGGTCGAGAGCACCAAGGCGGACGCGACGCTGTTCCTGCAGGACCTGATGCCCGCCAAGGCGACCCGGGTGAAGGGGCTCGGCAAGGCCGGATACCGGCTGCTGTCCGGTGCCTCCGGCGGGCACGGGCCCGGCGTCGAGGTCACCTGGCTCAGCGAGGCCGCGCAGCTGCAGACCCTGAAGTTCACCTTCGCGAAGGGCGCGAAGCAGGCTCAGGTGGATCAGATGTCGACGAAGCTGGTGTCGCTGGCCAAGGCGATGAACACCACGAAGGGCTGAACCCGCGCCTCAGTGCGCCGCGACGAACACCCGCGACGCCACCTCGCGCGGCAGCCGGATCTTGTCGCCCGAACGGTCGATCGTGACCGCGTCCCGTTCCTGCGCCACGGTCACTGTCGCGCCCGGGTCGATCCCGGCCGCGTGCAACTGCCGCAGCACCCCCGCGTTGGTCTGCACGCTCTCGCAGATGCGCCGCACCACCACGTCGCCGGAGAGGCCGGGGAACGCGAGATTGCGCTCAGCGCCCAGGCTCGCGGCCTCCGCGCGTTCCGTCGCCCCGGCGGTGCCGAACGCCTCCAGGCCCGGAATGGGATTTCCGTACGGCGAGCGGGTGGGCTTGTTGAGCAGCTCGTAGACCTTCTTCTCCACCGCGTCGCTCATCACGTGCTCCCAGCGGCAGGCCTCCTCGTGAGCCTCCTCGTAGGGCATGCCGATGACGTTGACCAGCAGCAGCTCCGCGAGGCGGTGCTTGCGCATGACAGAGACCGCGTGGGTCCGGCCCAGGTCGGTGAGCTGCAGGTGCCGGTCGCCCTCCACCGTGAGCAGGCCGTCGCGCTCCATCCGCGCGACCGTCTGGCTGACCGTGGGCCCGCTCTGGTGCAGCCGCTCGGCGATGCGGGCCCGCAGCGGGGGAACCCCCTCCTCCTCGAGCTCCAGGATGGTCCGCAGGTACATCTCGGTGGTGTCGACCAGATCATTCACGGTGGAGTCCTCCCACGGCGATATTACCCTCCGGCCGACAGCGGCCCTCGCGGCGAGCCGGGGCCCCAGCGGGGCGCGGCGGGCCGGTGGATCACCGGGGCGTGCGACGATGACGCCATGGCGGACGGCGTGCCCACGACGGTGGTCTGGGACCCGGCGCTGCTCGCGTACGACATGGGCGAGCACCCGATGAACCCGGTCCGGGTCGAGTTGACCATCGCGCTCGCCCGGGAGCTGGGCATCCTCGACCGGCCCGGCGTGCGGGTGGTCCCGGCCGAACCCGCCACCGAGGCGGCGCTGACCCGCGTGCACCGTCCCGACTACCTGGACGCGGTCCGGCAGGCGCCGCGCGACCCGTTCTTCGCCGGCTGGGGTCTCAACACCCCCGACAACCCCGTCTTCGACGGGATGCACGAGGCCAGCGCGCGGATCTGCGGCGCTTCGATCGCCGCGGCCGAGGCCGTCTGGTACGGCTCCAGCACGCGCGCGGTCAACGTGGCCGGTGGTCTGCACCACGCCATGCCCGCCCGCGCCGCCGGCTTCTGCGTCTACAACGACCCCGCGGTGGCCATCGCGCACCTGCTCGACCTCGGCGCCGAGCGGATCGCGTACGTCGACGTCGACGTGCACCACGGCGACGGGGTGCAGGCCGTCTTCTACGACGACCCGCGCGTGCTCACGGTCAGCCTGCACGAGACCCCGCTGGCGCTGTTCCCCGGCACGGGCTTTCCCGACGAGACGGGCGGCGCGGGCGCCGAGGGCACCGCGGTGAACGTGGCCCTGCCGCCCGGCACGGGCGACGGCGGCTGGCTGCGCGCGTTCCACGCGGTCGTCCCGTCCGTCGTCCGGGCGTTCGCGCCGCAGGTGCTGTTCACCCAGTGCGGCGCGGACGCCCACCGGCTCGACCCGCTGGCCGACCTGCGTCTGTCCGTCGACGGCCAGCGCGCCACCTACCTGGCGCTGCGCGACCTCGCGGACGAGGTCTGCGGCGGGCGCTGGGTGGCGACCGGCGGCGGCGGGTACGCGCTGGTCGAGGTGGTGCCCCGGGCCTGGACCCACCTGCTGGCCGTGGCCACCGGGCAGCCGCTGGCGCCGGGCACGGCCACCCCGCCCGCCTGGCGCAAACTCGCCGCGCAGCGCCGCCCCCGTGCCGACATCCCCGTCACGTTCACCGACGGCGTCGACCCGCCGGACGAGCGCTGGCAGCCCGGCACCGCCACCGACGCGGTCGACCGGGCGATCCTGGCGACCCGTACGGCGGTGTTCCCGCTACACGGCCTCGACCCGTACGACCCGAGGGACTGACATGATCCTCGACACCGGTGCCGACGTCCTGCTCTCCGACGGCAGCGCCGTCCACTTGCGCCCGATCAGCCCGGCCGACGCCGAGGCGATCGTCGAGCTGCACTCCCGGATGAGCGAACGCACCAGGTATCTGCGCTACTTCTCGCCGTACCCGCGGATCCCCGAGCGGGACCTGGAACGCTTCGTCACCGTGGACCACCGCGACCGCGAGGCGTACGTGGCGGTCAGCGGCCCGCGCATCCTGGCGGTCGGCCGCTACGAGCGGATGGGCCCGGACTCGCCCGACGCCGAGGTGGCGTTCGTGGTGGAGGACGCGTACCAGGGCCGGGGTATCGGGTCGGTGCTGCTGGAGTACCTGGCCGAGGCGGCCCGGGCCCACGGCATCCGCCGGTTCGTCGCCGAGGTGCTCCCGCAGAACGGCGGCATGCTGCGCGTCTTCAGCGACTTCGGCTACCAGATCCAGCGCCGCTACGCCGACGGCGTGGTGCACCTCGAATTCCCGATCGCCCCCACGGAACTGTCCCGCCAGGTGCAGGAGAACCGGGAGCAGCGCACCGAGGCGAGGTCGATCGCCCGGCTGCTCAGCCCGCGCGGCGTCGCCGTGTACGGGGCCAGCACCAGCGGCCTCGGCGTCGGCGCGGCGCTGCTGGCGGACCTGCGCGACGGCGGGTTCACCGGTGCGGTCGTGCCGGTGCACCCGAGCGCCGAGCGGGTCGCGGGGCGGCGGGCGTACCGGTCGGCGGCCGACGCGGGCGAGACGGTCGACGTGGCGCTCATCGCCGTACCCCCGGAACGGGTTTCGCAGGCCGTGGCGGACGCGGCCGCCGCCGGCGCGGGCGCCCTGGTGGTGGTGTCCGCGGGCTTCGCCGAGACCGGACCGGACGGCGCGGACGCGCAGCGTGCGCTGCTGGAACAGGCCCGGGCGGCCGGGATGCGGGTGGTGGGCCCGAACTGCCTGGGCATCGCCAACACCGACCCGACGGTACGGCTGAACGCCACGCTCGCGCCGACGCTGCCGGCCGCCGGGCGGGTCGGCTTCTTCAGCCAGTCCGGCGCGCTCGGGGTGGCCCTGCTCACCGAGGCGGACCGGCGCGGGCTCGGGCTGTCCAGCTTCGTGTCGGCCGGCAACCGCGCCGACGTCTCCGGCAACGACCTGTTGCAGTACTGGCAGGACGACCCGCGCACCGACGTCGTGCTGCTCTACCTGGAGACGTTCGGCAACCCGCGCAAGTTCGCCCGGCTCGCGCGCCGGATGAGCCGGATCAAGCCGATCGTGGCGGTGGCATCGGCGACCCGGCCGCCCGGACTGGCCGAGGACATGCCCGGTCCGGACGCGCACGCGGTCACCGCGCTGTTCGCCCGCTCCGGGGTGATCCGCGTCGACACCGTGCGGGAGCTGTTCGACGTCGGGGTGCTGCTGGCACACCAGCCGCTGCCCGCGGGCCGGCGCGTCGCCGTGGTCGGCAACTCGTCCGCGCTGTCCGGTCTCGCGGTCGCCGCCTGCCGTCCCAACGGTCTCGTGGTCGCCGACGGGTATCCGTGCGACCTGGGTCCGCAGGCCGGCGCCCACGAGTTCGCCGCGGCGCTGGCCGACGCCGAGGCCGACGAGGGGGTGGACGCGCTGGTCGTGGTGTTCGCGCCGCCGCTGCCGGGCCAGCTGCCCGACTCCGACGCGGACTTCGCGGTCGCCCTGTCCACGGTCGCGCTGGCGGGGGAGAAGCCGACCGTGGCGACGTTCCTGCTCGGACAGTTGCCGTCGCGGGTGCCGTCGTACCCGTCGATCGAGGAGGCGGTGCGGGCGCTGGGCCGGGTCGCCTCGTACGCCGACTGGCTGCGCCGCCCGCCCGGCCGGTATCCGGAACTGTCCGGAGTGGATCCCTCCGCGGCGCAGGTGCAGGGCCCGATCACCGAGCTGCTGGCCGCGTACGGCGTCCGGCTGGTCCCCTCCACGGCCGCCGGATCGTTGCCCGGCGCGCTGACCGCCGCGGAGCAGTGCGGCTATCCCGTGGCGCTGAAGGCGGCCCGTGGTTCCCTGCGCCACCGCATCGACCTCGGCGCGGTACGTCTCAACCTGGCCGACACGGCCGCCGTCCGCGCCGCGTACGGGGAACTGGAGGCGGCGTTCGGCCCTGTGGTGCTGGTGCAGTCGATGGTCGCACCCGGGGTGGCGTGCCGGGTGGAGGTGGCAGAGGATTCCGCGTTCGGCCCGGTGGTCGGTTTCGGGCTCGGCGGGGTGGCCAGTGAGCTGCTGGGGGACCTGGCGTGGCGGGCCGCGCCACTGACCGACTCGGCCGCCGCCGCGCTCGTCGACGAGCCGCGGGCGGCCCCGCTGTTGCACGGCTACCGCGGCTCGGCCCCGGTCGACCGGGACGCGCTGATCGACCTGCTGCTGCGGGCCGGGCGCCTGGCCGACGAACATCCGGGAATCCGTGCGCTGTCGCTGAACCCGGTCCTTGCCCGTCCCGACGGCCTCGACGTGCTGCACGCCACGGTCGAGGTGGGCACGGCCGGCGCCCGCCCGGACTCCGGCCCACGCCACCTCTGACCGCTGGCGCTCAGCTGGCGTACGCCTCCAGGCGACCGGCGCGCTCGGGGGAGCGCAGCTTGAGCATCGTCACCTTCTCGATCTGGCGGATGCGCTCACGGCTCAGGCCGAACTCGCGGCCCACCTCGTCGAGGGTGCGCTGGCGGCCGTCGTCGAGGCCGAAGCGCAGCCGGATCACCGCCGACTCCCGCTCCGACAGCGTGGAGAGCACGATCTCGACCTCGTTGCGCAGCTCGCCCTGGGCCAGGCCGTCACCCGGCTCGCCGCGCGGGTCGACCGCCGCGACGAAGTCGCCGAGGGCGCTCTCGCCGTCCTCGCCGACCGCCTGGTCCAGGCTGACCGGCTCCCGGTCGTACGAGATCAGCTCGATGACCTGGAACTCCGGTACGCCCATGGCCTTGGCGATCTCGGCGATGCTGGGCTCGCGGCCGAGCGAGGTCGCGAGGTCGCGGCGCGCGCGGACCATGCGGTTGACCTGCTCGACCATGTGTACGGGGATGCGGATGGTGCGGGCCTGGTCGGCCATGGCGCGGGTGATGGCCTGGCGGATCCACCAGGTGGCGTACGTGGAGAACTTGTAGCCCTTGGTGTAGTCGAACTTCTCGACCGCGCGGATCAGGCCGAGGTTGCCCTCCTGGATCAGGTCGAGGAACGCCATACCCCGCCCCGTGTAGCGCTTCGCGATGCTGACGACGAGCCGCAGGTTGGCCTCGAGCAGGTGGTTCTTCGCGGCCTTGCCCTCGGCGACGATGATCTCCAGCAGTCCGGCGACGTCTGCGTCGGCGGTGGGGAGCTTCTCCTCGGCGTAGAGGCCGGCCTCGATCCGCTTGGAGAGGGTCACCTCCTCGACCGCGGTGAGCAGGCGGGTCCGACCGATGCCGTTGAGGTACGCCCGGACGAGGTCGGCGGAGACGCCGCGCTCGTCGGTGGCGTCAAGGTCGGCCAGGGCCTCGACACTGTCTGTCATGATGCCGTCAGCGGCTTCTTCCGCCATGGACTCCATCGCCTTCATCTGCAGGACCACTTTCAGTCCCCTCCCCGCGTGAACTCGGTGCATTCCCAGCCCGCATTCGTGCCGGTGATCAAAGCTTGGCGCGGCAGGCGTTAAGCCGAGGTGAGGCAAGCGTCCGGGTGGCATGAATCCGGGAGAACCCTGAGGTCGTGAACCCGACAGGCCGCCCGAATTGGCGGGACATATGGGGAACGAGGACCCGTTGGTAAGAGGCCGATAATGTGTTCCGGAACGACACACGAAGGGAAGGTCCGTGGTCTTCAAACGGATGATGCGGGCACTCGGCGTCGGTGGCCCGTCCGTGGAAACGGTGCTCGCCAACCCCAACTGTCGGCCCGGAGGCTACCTCGAAGGTCACGTTCAGGTGATCGGCGGCGAACACTCGGTGGACATCGAGTACGTGTCGCTGGCGCTCGTCACCCGCGTCGAGGTCGAGAGCGGCGACAGCGAGTACAACACCAACCAGGAGTTCCACAAGCAGCGCCTCACCGGTGCCTTCAAGCTTGACCCGGGCCAGCGCCACGACCTGCCGTTCCGTTTCGACGTGCCATGGGAGACCCCGATCACCGATCTGTACGGCCAGCACCTGCACGGCATGACGATGGGCCTGGCCACCGAGCTCGAGGTGGCCCGGGCCGTCGACAAGGGCGACCTCGACGCGGTCGCCGTGCACCCGCTGCCGGCGCAGGAACGGATCCTCGAAGCGCTGCAGCGGTTGGGTTTCCGCTTCAGCAAGGCCGACGTCGAGCGCGGCTCGATCTACGGGGTGCACCAGACGCTGCCGTTCTACCAGGAGATCGAGTTCTACCCGCCCGCGGCGTACGCCGGCGGCATCAACCAGCTCGAGGTCACGTTCGTGGCCACCCCGCACAACCTGCAGGTCGTCCTCGAACTCGACAAGCGCGGCGGCATGTTCACCGAGGGCCACGACGCGTTCGGCCGCTTCGACGTCGACTACCACACCGTCGACCAGGTCGACTGGGCCGGACAGCTCGACGGCTGGCTGCGCCAGTCCGCCCAGCGCCGCGGGCTGTTCTTCTAGCCCTACAGCTCCAGCAGGACGGTACGCGGGCCCACGTTCACGCTCTCCACGAGCATGTGGGCCCGGAACCGGCCGGTGGCCACGGTCGCGCCGCGGGCGCGCAGCGCCTCCACGAACGTGGTCACCAGCGGTTCCGCCACCTCGGCGGGGGCGGCGGCCGCCCAGGTCGGGCGGCGTCCCTTGCGGGCGTCGCCGTACAGGGTGAACTGGCTGACCACCAGCAGCGGGGCGCCCACGTCGGCGGCCGATGCCTCGTCGTCGAGCAGGCGCAGCTCGTACACCTTGCGGGCCATGGTCTGCGCGGTCGCGTCCGTGTCGTCGTGGGTGACGCCGAGCAGGACCAGCAACCCGTCCGTGATCTCGCCCACGACCGCACCGTCCACGGTGACGCTCGCCCGGCTCACGGTCTGCACCAGCGCCCGCATCAGCGACTCCTCTCCGTCGCGCCGCCGGATCATCGCGGCGCGAGTCGCGGGTCATTGTCGCCGACATCGCGCCGGGGACCGGACCTGATCGGCGGCGCGCCGCGGGTGCCCGGCTCCCGCCCCGTGAGGCGGCCGCCGCGGGAAACGCCGGACCTGCGACGATGGACGGCATGACGATCACGCTGCCGATCGACGCCGAGGCCAACAAGCTGCTGTCCACCGATCCGCTGGCGCTGCTGGTCGGCATGGTGCTCGATCAGCAGGTGCCGCTGGAGAAGGCGTTCAGCTCGCCGTACGTCCTTGCGCAGCGGCTCGGCCACGCGCCCACCGCGCGGGAGCTGGCGGAGTTCGACGGTGACGCGCTCATCGAGATCTTCGCGACGCCGCCCGCGCTGCACCGCTTCCCCAAGGCCATGGCGACGCGGGTGCAGGACGTGTGCCGGGTGCTGGTGGCCGAGTACGACGGCGACGCCGCGAACCTGTGGGCCGACGTCCGGGACGGCGCGGAGCTGCTGCGCCGCGTGGGCTCGCTGCCCGGGTTCGGCAAGCAGAAGGCGCAGATCTTCACGGCCCTGCTCGGCAAGCAGTACGGCGTGCAGCCGGACGGCTGGCGCGAGGCCGCCGGGGCGTACGGCGAACAGGGTTCCTACCGGTCGGTGGCGGACATCGTGGACGACGACTCGCTGACCCGGGTGCGCGCCTACAAGAAGGAGATGAAGGCCGCGGCGAAGCGGGCCGACTGAGCCCCCGTCGATGCTGTGCAGCCGGGTGGGTCCGGTGCGAGTATGAAGAGTCGATCGGAGTCACCCGTGAAAAAGCAGCCGGACCGGCCGGTGTTGATCACCGATGCGGCCCTCAGCCAGAGTGACCAGCTCCGCAGCCGGCAGATCCGCTACGTGACCATGATGGGTCTCCGGGCGGGTTGCCTCATCCTGGGAGCCGTCCTGATCAGTGCCAAGGTGCCACTGCTCCCGCTGTGGCTCATCCTGTGCGCGGCCGGGATGGTCTTCCTGCCCTGGGCTGCCGTACTCATCGCCAACGACCGCCCGCCCAAGACCAAGGCCGAGCGGTACGAGGCGCGCAACCGGTCACGTCCTCAACCCGCCCTCGACCGCTACTCGGCGGAGCAGAACGAGCAACGCACGATCGACGCCGACGACTGAACTACGGACCCCTTGGTGCGGGTCACCACCGGCCTCGGCCCACTCCTGCCCGACAGCCGGATCTCTACCAGCCCCGCCCCACCCCTGCGAGGCCGCGGTCCGGCGTCGCCGCGGCGAGCCCTCCGGGCCCAGCCGTGCACCGGTGTGGGCTCAGGGGCGGGCGCCGACCCGGCAGACGGCCTCGGCGCCGAGCGCGGCCCCGGCCGCGAGAGCGGCTCGTGGGTCCCCACCGGCACACCACGCGACCAGAAGTCCAGCCGCGAACGCGTCACCCGCCCCGGTCGGATCCACCACCGGCACGCGAGGCGCCGGCACCATCTCGGGCATGCCGTCCCGCGACGCCCAGACGGCCCCCGCGCCGCCGCTCTTGACCACCACGTTGCGGGCCACCCCGGTCAAGGCCCCGGCCTGCTCCTGTGCCGTGCCGGGACCGGCCAGCACCGCCGCCTCGTCGGCGTTGCACAGCAACAGGTCGGTCCCGCGTACCCAATCGAGGAAGGCCGCGGCCCCGGCCCGCCGCAGCGGGCCCGCGGAGGCGGCGTCGACGCTCGTGGTCAGGCCCCGCGTGCGGGCCGCGGCCAGGGCGGCCAGCCCGCCCGGCCGGGAGCGGGCATCGAGCAGCGGATACCCGGACAGATGCAGGTGGGTCGCGGCCGGCGTGGCGGCGACAGCCTCGGCGACATCATCCGGGTCCAGCAGCAGCGCCGCGCCGCGGTCGGCCAGCATGGTGCGCTCCTGCGCGGTGGCGAGCACCACGACACTGCCCGTGGCGGCGCCCTTGTGGGCGCGCACGGCGCAGCGCACCCCGCGCACGGTCAGCTCGGCGACCCGCTCCCGCCCGGCCGGGTCCTCGCCGACCGCCGCGACCAGGGTGACCGCGCAGCCTGCGTGAGCCAGCCAGGCGGCCGTGTTGGCGGCCTGGCCGCCGCCGGTCAGGGTGATCGCCGCGTCGGTGTCCGTCCCGGCCTCGATCGCCCTGTCGTGCACCACGAGCACATCGGTGACCAGGTCACCGACCACGATCACACCCGGCTTGCCCGGCGTGCCCTCGCTGCGCTCGTGGCCCTGGCTGCGCTCGGTGCGCTCGCTCACGCGGGGATACTGAAGCCGAGCGGTGCGGGGGCCGGTGCCGCGGCGGCCGCGATCCGGGCGGCGAGGGCCGCGTTGCGCAGGATGATGCGTACGTTGACCGCCAGGCTGCGGCCCTCTGTGCTGTCGTGGAAGTGGGCCAACAGGAACGGCGTGACGGCCTTGCCGGTGACCCCCTCCCGTGCCATGAGAGCCAGGCCCTCCGCGAGGGTGCGGTCGTGCAGTTCCGGGTCGAGCTGCTCGTCGGTGGGCAGCGGGTGCCCGAGCACCAGCGCGCCCGAGCTGACGCCCTGGGCCTCCCGGGCGGCCACGGCGGCGGCGACCTGCTCCGGGGTGTCCAGCCGCCAGTCGACGTCGAAGCCCCCGTCGGTGACGAAGAAGCCCGGAAAGCGGTGCGTGCCGTAGCCCGCGACGGCCACGCCCAGGGTTTCCAGGCGCTCCAGGGTCGCGCCCACGTCCAGGATCGATTTCACCCCTGCGCAGACCACCACGATCGGGGTGTGCGACAGCGCGGTGAGGTCGGCCGACTCGTCGAAGGTGACGTTCGCCTCCCGGTGGACCCCGCCCAGGCCGCCCGTCGCGAACACGCCGATGCCGGCCGCGGCGGCGACCGCGCTGGTGGCGGCGACCGTGGTGGCGCCGTCGGCCCCGGTCGCGGCGGCCAGGGCCAGGTCGCGTACGGAGAGCTTGGCGACGCCGTCCGCCCCGGCCAGGTGTTCGATCTGGGCGTCCTCCAGACCCACGATCAACCGGCCGCCGACCATGCCGATGGTGGCGGGCACCGCGCCGTTGTCCCGTACGGTCTGCTCGATCTCGCGGGCCACCCGCAGGTTGTCCGGGCGGGGCAGGCCGTGCGAGACGATCGTGCTCTCCAGGGCCACCACCGGGCGACCGTCGCGGCGCGCCCGGCTGACGTGGTCCCCGTACTGAATCGAGAAGTCGGTCACGATCGCTACGGTACGGGGCCACGCTGCTGCGTTGTCGTTGGACCGACCCTGGGTACTGGTGTCAGACTTGCGGGTTGGAGCACCTTCCGCGGTGACCGGGGGGCACGCGGTGGCAGATAGACGACTGGCAGGACTCTGGAAGGGCAGATGCCGTGAGCACGCAGATCTTGGAGCGCCCGGAAACGAAGGATGCCGACACTGGGCCGGAAATGTTCCACTACGTGCGCAAAGAGAAGATCGCCGAGAGTGCGGTCATGGGCACCTTCGTGATCGCGCTGTGCGGGGAAACGTTCCCGGTGACCAAGTCGCCGAAGCCCGGCTCGCCGGTGTGCCCGCAGTGCAAGGAGATCTACGAGGCGATGAAGAACTGATCGCGCTCGCTTTCGGCGCGGTGTCGTGACGGGCAGCTATGGCCTGCTCGTCGCGGACCTCATCGGCGTGGCCGTGTTCGCCGCCTCGGGCGGCTCCGCCGCGGTGGGCAAGCGCCTCGACCTGTTCGGTGTCGCGTTCGTCGGCTTCACCGCCGCCCTCGGTGGCGGGATCCTCCGTGACCTGGTGATCGGCGCGGTCCCCCCGCTGGCGTTCGCCGACTGGCGGTACGCGGTCACCGCCGTGGCGGCCTCGGTGGCCGTGTTCTGGCTGCATCCCCAGCTGTATCGGGTACGCCACACCGTCCTAGTGCTGGACGCGGCCGGGCTGGGGCTGTTCACGGTCACGGGCACCCTCAAGGCCCTGGATGCGCACGTACCGGCGGTCGGCGCCTGCCTGATCGGCATGCTCACCGCCATCGGCGGGGGCCTCGCCCGGGATCTGCTGACCGCCGAGATCCCCGTGGTGCTCCAGCGGGAGATCTACGCCATCGTCGCGCTGGGCGGCGCCATCGCGGTGACCCTGCTGGTCCGCTTCGGCGGCGCGAACCTGCTGACCCTGTCGGCGGCAGCGCTCGGCATGATCGGGGTACGGCTGGTCGCCCTGTACCGCCGCTGGTCCGCCCCGGTCGCCGCGCCACCATCCCTGCCGTAGCCGGCTCGGCGCCGCGGACCTACTGGCCGCCGGCCCGACCCGGTGACGGCCGGTCGCGGTGCCGGTGCCGCTCGTGGTGGCCCGGAGCCGTGGCCGCCGGTGTCGGTGGTCGCCGCTATGCTGAAGCCGCCTCCGCCGCCGTGCCGCCCGGGGGCGTTTTCATGAGTGGAGAGGACCACCGCAGCTTGAGCCCGCCCCTGCCGGATCTGGAGACGTTCCCGCCGCTGCGGGCATGGCAGCGCAAGGCCCTGGTGGAGTATCTGCGGCGCCGGACCCCCGACTTCACCGCGGTCGCCACGCCGGGCGCGGGCAAGACCACCTTCGCGCTGCGGATCGCCGCCGAGCTGTTGAACGACGGCACGGTCGAGGCGGTCACCGTGGTCTGCCCCACGGAGCATCTGAAGACGCAGTGGGCGAGCGCGGCGGCCCGCGTCGGCATCCAGCTCGACGCGGCGTTCCGCAACGCGGACGTGCACTCCGCCCGCGACTTCCACGGCGCGGTTCTCACGTATGCGCAGGTCGGCATGGCGCCCGCGGTGCACCGGCGGCGCACCATGACCCGCCGCACGATGGTCATCCTCGACGAGATCCACCACGCCGGCGACTCGCGGACCTGGGGCGACGGGGTCAAGGACGCGTTCGAGCCCGCCGAGCGGCGGCTCATGCTCACGGGTACGCCGTTCCGCTCCGACGACAACCCGATCCCCTTCGTGACCTACGAGCGCGGCGACGACGGCCTGCAGCGCTCCCACTCCGACTCGACGTACGGGTACGCCGACGCGCTGCGCGACGGGGTCGTCCGGCCGGTGATCTTCCTGGCGTACTCGGGGGAGACCCGGTGGCGCACCAGCGCGGGCGACGAGCTGGCCGCCCGCCTCGGCGAGCCGATGACCAAGGACCTGGTCGCCCAGGCGTGGCGCACCGCGCTGGATCACCGTGGCGACTGGATGCCCCAGGTGCTGCGCGCGGCCGACGCCCGGCTGTCCCGGCTGCGCGAGCACGGCATGACCGACGCCGGTGGCCTGGTCATCGCGAGCGACCAGCAGACCGCCCGGGCGTACGCGAAGCTGCTGGAGACCATCACGGGCGAGAAGCCCTCCGTGGTGCTCTCCGACGACCAGGGGGCCTCGGGGCGGATCGCCACCTTCGCGGATTCGGAGCAGCGCTGGCTCGTGGCGGTGCGGATGGTGTCCGAGGGCGTCGACATCCCCCGCCTGGCCGTCGGCGTGTACGCGACCAGCGCCTCCACCCCGCTGTATTTCGCCCAGGCGATCGGCCGGTTCGTCCGGGCCCGGCGCCAGGGTGAGACCGCCACGGTGTTCCTGCCCAGCGTGCCGCACCTGCTCGGGCTGGCCAGCGAGATGGAGGTCGAGCGCGACCACATCCTCGGCGCCCCCAAGGACCCGGACGGCCTGGACGACGCCCTCCTCGAACGCGCGCAGCGCGCGGAGGACGCCGCGGGAGAGCTGGAGAAGCAGTTCGAGGCGCTGTCCGCCACCGCCGAACTCGATCAGGTGATCTTCGACGGGGCATCGTTCGGCACCGGAGCCCGGACGGGCACCCCCGAGGAGGAGGAGTACCTCGGCCTGCCCGGCCTGCTGAGCCCCGACCAGGTGGCGCTGCTGCTGAACCGGCGGCAGTCCGAGCAGCTGGCCGAGCAGAAGCGGCGGGCGAAGGACGCCCCGGCGGTACCGCAGCCGCGCGAACCGGTGGTGCTCAGCGCGGGGGAGCGCCGGGTCGGCCTGCGCCGTCAGCTCAACACCCTCGTCGCGGCGCACCACCACCGGACGGGCCTGCCGCACGGCAAGATCCACGCGGAGCTGCGCCGGATCTGCGGCGGCCCGCCCAGCGCTCAGGCCACCATCGAGCAGCTGGAGGAGCGGATCGCCACGATCCAGACCCTCTGAGCCCGCGGGCACGACGGCAGGAAAGCGAACGCCCGGAGGCCAGAAAGCGAAACCGGCCTGAGATAGCGAAAGGGCGCCCCACACCGTGGGCGCCCTGTGTCGCTATCTGGGGGATAGATCAGTTGGAGCTGGACATCATGTCCGCACCGCGCCAGGCGAATTCCGGCTCGGCGGCGTACTGCACCGCGATCTTCACCAGATCCTCGGCGTAGCGGTTGGCGTGGTGGCCACAGAAGACCAGCTCACCACCCCCGGCGAGGGTCAGACGAAGTTTTCCGGCAGCGTTGCACCGGTCGCAGCGTTCATCGGCTGCTGGTCCTGCCATCGTCTCCGACGGCGGCGTGAGAGTCGGGGTCATCGCCTTCCTCCTCTGGTCGTCACCGATGAACATGTTCCTCGGCTACAGGTCACCCATCGTGCAACATCCTCGAGCGTTGCGGCCTTCCCGCCGTGGCCTGGGGGGACCCAGGTCACATGTTGTCCGGACAGTGTGCCGTGCCCCAAGGGTGCCACGTCAACGATCACTTCTGCACAACGGTCTGGTCACTACCCGACGATGTACCAGCGGTAACCGATGAGGCACGCACAGTTGAAAAGGATCTAGTCCAGGTAGTCCCGCAAGACCTGCGAACGCGACGGGTGTCGCAATTTCGACATCGTCTTCGACTCGATCTGCCGGATCCGCTCGCGGGTGACGCCGTACACCTGGCCGATCTCATCCAGCGTACGCGGCTGACCGTCCGTCAGGCCGAAACGTAGCCGAACCACTCCCGCTTCCCGCTCGGACAGGGTCTGCAGCACCTGCTGGAGCTGGTCCTGCAGCAGCGAGAACGACACCGCGTCGACCGCCACCACGGCCTCGGAGTCCTCGATGAAGTCGCCGAGCTGGCTGTCGCCCTCGTCGCCGATCGTCTGGTCGAGGGAGATGGGCTCGCGCGCGTACTGCTGGATCTCCAGCACCTTCTCCGGCGTGATGTCCATTTCCTTGGCCAGCTCTTCCGGGGTGGGCTCGCGGCCCAGGTCCTGGAGCAGCTCACGCTGTATGCGGCCGAGCTTGTTGATCACTTCGACCATGTGCACCGGGATGCGGATGGTGCGGGCCTGGTCGGCCATGGCGCGGGTGATGGCCTGGCGGATCCACCAGGTGGCGTACGTGGAGAACTTGTAGCCCTTGGTGTAGTCGAACTTCTCGACCGCGCGGATCAGGCCGAGGTTGCCCTCCTGGATCAGGTCGAGGAAGGCCATGCCACGCCCGGTGTACCGCTTGGCCAGCGAGACGACGAGCCGCAGGTTCGCCTCGAGCAGGTGATTCTTGGCCCGCTCGCCGTCACGGGCGATCCAGCGCAGGTCGCGCTCGAACGTACGGTCGAGCTTCTCCTCGCCCTCCTCGTACGCCCGCAGCCGCTCGGCGGCGTACAGGCCCGCCTCGATCCGCTTGGCGAGCTCGACCTCCTGCTCCGCGTTCAGCAGGGGGACCTTGCCGATCTGCTTCAGGTACGCCCGGACGGAGTCGGCCGATGCGGTCAGCTCGGCGTCGCGACGCGCCTGCTTGAGCGCCTCGGACTCCTCGTCGTCCCACTCGAAGTCGCCGTCGGTGGCGGAACTCGCCGCGTCGGAGGCGGCGGCCTGCACCATCGCGGCCGGCTCCTCGACCACGACGTCCTCGATCTCGGCGGCCAGCTCCTCGGGATCGATCTCCTCGCCCTCGACCGGCTCTTCCTCGCCGGGGGCGGCGGCCTTGGTGGCCTTCGTGGCCTTGGTCGCCTTCGCGGGGGCCGGGCCGGTCTTCGGGGCGGCGTCGGCCGCCTTGCGCGCGGCGGCCGTCTTGCGGGCCGGAGCGGCGCCCTCGGCGGCCTTGCGCGCGGGAGCCTTCTTGGCCGGGGCCGGCGCGGCGGCACCCTCCTCGGTGGCGGCCTGCTTCGGTGCGGGCGCGGCGGCCTTCTTGGCCGGGGCGCGAGTGGCCTTGGCGGTGGTCGCCTTCGACGCCGGTGTGGCGGCGCGGGCGGCGGCGACCCGGCGCTTGGTGCTCGCGGAGCCGTCGACCACGACCGTGACGCCGGCGTCCACGAGGGCGCGCAGAATCTTCTTGGCCTGAGCCGGTGTCACCTCTGCGGACTCGACCGTCTGCACGACCTCGGCCGACGTGATCTGCCCGCCCGCGCCCTGCGCATGCGCGATGAGAGCCTCGGTGAGGGAGCGAACGTCGGCACCGGTCTGGTGGGCTTCTGTCACGAATGACCTTCCGGAGGCGATGAGGTTGAGCGCGGCCGTATGCCCGGCGCAGCACGGCAACGGGGCTGGCCAGTGTGGTGTGGGGACCCCCGTGACGCAGACCGGCCGGCGGGCGACTGTCCGTGAAAGCGTGGGCAGGGGTGAATTGTAGCGCCGTCGTCCGGGAAGTTTCCGCCGCAGCACGCCAGGGACCCTGCGGCGGGGGTCGGCCGGGCGCCGCCGGGCGGGTGGCCGAGAATGATGACGGCGGAAAGGGCGGGCAAACGTGGCACAACAACCGGCGGCATCGATCGCCGACGACCTCCTCGCGATCGCCGTCCGAGTGGCGCGTGACGCCGCCGCGACCGCCCGCCGGATGCGGGCCGACGCGATCACGGACGTGCAGACCAAGAGCACCGACACCGACGTCGTGACGGCCGCGGACCGGGCGGTGGAGCGGCAGGTCGTCGAGGCGCTGCGGCGCGAGCGGCCGGGTGACGGGGTGCTTGGCGAGGAGTACGGCGACTCGGCAGTGCCCGCCCCGGGCGCGGTCCGCTGGATCCTCGACCCGATCGACGGCACGGTGAACTATCTGTACGGCCTGCCGCAGTACGCGGTCTCGCTGGCGGCCGAGGTGGACGGCGTGGTACTGGCCGGGGTCGTCCTCAACGCCGCCACCGGCGACGAGTGGACCGCGACCCGCGGCGGGGGCGCCTGGCGCGACGGTCGCCGGCTGAGCGGGTCGGTGCGGACCACGCTGCAGCAGGCGCTGGTCGCCACGGGCTTCGGGTACGACGCGGCGCGCCGGGCGCATCAGGGCGCGGTGCTGGCCGGGCTGATCACCCGGGTGCGTGACATCCGGCGCTTCGGTGCGGCCGCGCTCGACCTGTGTCTGGCCGCGGAGGGCGCCGTGGACGCGTACTTCGAGAAGGGGCTGAATCCGTGGGACCACGCCGCCGGTGGCCTGGTCGCGACCGAGGCGGGGCTGTGCGTGTCGGGGCTGCACGGCGCGCCGCCGGGTGAGCGGATGCTCGTCGCGGCACCGCCCGCGCTGTTCGACCCGCTGCACGACGCGCTGGTCAAGCTGGACGCGGCCGGCGGTCCCTGATCAGGCTGCCCGACCTCGGCGGCCCCTGAGCCGGGGCCGGGCGGTCACTTCTTCTTGGCCGGCGCCGGGCAGGAACCCGGCGGAGCCTCGGGCTGTCCCACCTCGATCAGGGACTGGTTGACCTCGGTCGAGGTGGCCAGCTGCCGGAAGCCGCTGCCGACCACGATGTCGATCACCGCACCCTTGCGCTTCGCGTTGTACTCCAGCTCGGCCTGATCGAGGAAGTACGCCCGCAGCAACTGCACCGCGCCCACCGCGTCCGGTCCATACCGCAGCACGGCGACGTCGGTGACCCGCTTCTTGTCCTCGTCCGGCTTCAGAACCGTGAACTTCCGGTTCTTGAAGTCGTTCGTGACATTCTCGGCCAGACCCGCCGTTGATGTCCCGTTGAGTACCTTTATGGTTACTTCGCTAGGATCATTCGGCAATGCCAGGTTCGCCATCACGGATCCCGGCGGGCACTTGTCGCCGGCCACCGCGCCGCCCTGGGTGTCGCGCACGAGCGCGACGATGACGAAGACGATCGCCGCGGCGGCGAGGGCGCCGATCACGACGAGCGCTCGGACGCGCGCAAAGCTCATGGGGCAGGCTCCCGTTAGGTGGTACGACACATGGCTCGATCGCCGTCCGGCGGCGGACGGCTCTGCGGTGAGGTTAGCGTCTGACTTCCAGGAGCGGGGAAACAGGGAATGGCTCCGGCGCGCCGACGATGATCCACGGCCGCGTACCCCTACTTTGATGTCGCCTCAGTCACATCGGGAACAATTGTCCGTCCATGCGCGTACAAGCCCGTCGCGAGAGCGGTAACGTACCGCGCTCGCCGGGGCAGTTTCGCGAGGGGCGGGGGCGCCTCGGCCGCGGTCGCTCCCACTGTTCGCGAGAGCAGCGCAAATTCGACCACGGGAACCGGGAACCAGAACGACGTCGCGGGCGTTACTAACGCCAAGCGACACATCGATACAGGAGAGTGAAGACCGATGGCCACCGACTACGACGCTCCGCGTCGCGATGAGGTCGACCTCGGCGAGGACAGCCTCGAGGAACTCAAGGCCCGCCGCGCCGACTCTCAGTCCGGCGCAGTGGACGTCGACGAGGTGGAGGTGGCGGAGAGCTTCGAGCTGCCCGGCGCCGACCTCGCCGACGAGGAGCTCACCGTCAAGGTGCTGCCGATGCAGACCGACGAGTTCCGCTGCGCTCGCTGCTTCCTCGTGCACCACCGCAGCCAGTTGGCGGTGGAGCGTAACGGGGAACTGATCTGCCGCGAGTGCGCCTGACGGCCACCCGCACCGCCCACCACCCGGCCGCCCGGAAGGCGGTCGGGCGTCGTACCGATCCCTGAGGACGACGATGACCGAGCCCGAGCACCCGGCGGCCGCCGGTTCCGAGCCGCCTGCCCCCACGCAGGCCACCCCCGAGATCGGCGACGCCGTGGCCGCGATCGCCGACGGGGACCTCGAACCGGGCCACCGGCGCCGGTTGATCGGCCGGCTCGTGCACGACGTCCGGCGCATGCCGGGCCGCATCTGGCACCCGCGCGCCGTCCTGCGCTGGATGACGGACGCGGTCGCCGACATCGCCCCGCACATCCCCGTACGTGATCTGGCCACCCTCCGACGGCACCTGCCCGGCCTGGACGACGAGGCCCTCGCCGAACGCCTCATCCGCAACGCCGCCCGGGCCACCGCCGGGGTCGGCGCCACCGGCGGCGGCCTGGCCTCCATCGAATGGGTGGCCACACCCACCCTGCTGTCCGCGCCGGTCCTGCTGGCCGCCGAGACCGTCGCGGTCGTCGCCGTCGAGCTGAAGCTCGTCGGCGAACTCCACGAGGTGTACGGCCGCCCCATCACCGGCAGTCCCGCCCAGCGCGCCGGCGGGCTCATGCAGGCCTGGTCGCAGCAGCGCGGCGTCAACCCGCTGACCACCGGCGCCGGCGTCGGCACCGTGCTCGGCACGGCCGCCCGCAAGGACCTGCAGACCACCCTGCTGCGCCGGTTCGGGCGCAACCTCACCACCTTCGGCCCGATGCTCACGGGCGCGGCCGTCGGCGCGTACCTGAACCGCCGGGCCACCCGCGCCCTGGGCGAGAAGGTGCAGCGGGACCTGCGCCGCGGCGAACCGCCTCGCTCCTAGGCCCGTTACCGGCGCTTCGCGCCTTCGGTGGCGGCCAGCAGGGCACTCGCGAGCTCGACCGGGCGGCGGGTGCTGACCACCCAGAACGGCGTCGGATCGCCCGGATCGTCCAGCAGCACCTGCACGGCACCACCGACCCACGGCCGCTGCACCACGAACGCCAGCGGATGCGCACCGACGCCCAGCGCCTCCCGCTTGCCGTCCGCGTCCAGCGCCACCACGTCCGCGATCACCGCCAGCGGCAGCCGGGCGTCGTCGACCTGGAACTCCGCGTCGGTGACCGCGACCCGCAGCCGCCCGAGCCAGACCAGCAGCGCCGCGCACAGCGGCAGCACCACGACGAACGGCACCCAGGCCCGCAGGCCCGGTCCGCCGAGCCAGATCTCGGCCGCCAGGATCGCCGCCACCGCCAGGGCGGGCGGCCACGCCCACCACGGCACGGTGAGCCGCTCGGCGTACCGGGGTCGCGACGTCGCCGTGCTTGCGGCAGGCTCGGGTGTCACGCTGGTGAGGGTACGGCGCGCCTGCCCGGCCCGGCACGGCAGGATGGGGCAGGGTTGTGGCGCCCGCGACGGGCCACCCGAGCCGCACGAGGCAGGCCGTACGAGACAGGATGAACGACGTGACCGAAGCTGTGGACGTGCCGGTCCTCCGGCTCGACCCCGACCTGCCGCTGCCGGCGTACGCACACCCGGGCGACGCGGGCGCCGACCTCTGCGCCGCCGTCGACGTCACGCTGGCCCCCGGCGAGCGTGCCCTCGTGCGTACCGGGGTGGCGCTGGCGCTGCCGGACGGGCACGTGGGCCTGGTGCATCCGCGGTCGGGGCTCGCGACCCGCCTCGGCGTGACCGTGCTCAATGCGCCCGGTACGGTCGACGCCGGCTACCGCGGCGAGATCATGGTGAATCTCGTCAACCACGACCCGGCCCGCACCGCGCGGATCTCGCGCGGCGACCGGATCGCTCAACTGATCGTCCAGCGGGTGGAACGCGCCGTGTTCCGCGCCGTCGAGGAGTTGCCAGAGACCGCGCGCGGCGCGGGCGGGCACGGCTCGACCGGCGGGCATGCGGCCCTGCCCGCGCAGCAACGCCGGTGAGGCAGCAGCGTCGGTGAACCGGACCCGGACGGGTCCGGCAGGCTTGGAACGGAAGGTGGCAAGGCAGATGTTCTCCCGCAGCAAGGGGGGCCCCAAGCACGTGCGCCGCGCGGACGCGCCGCGCTCGGCGGCGCTCGCCCAGAGCATGTCGGCCGAGTCCGAGGGGGCCGCGCCCGAGCGCGGCCCGTGGGACGCCGCGTACGCCCCCGAGGGGGTGCAGCGGCTCGACCTGGGCAGCCTGCAGATCCCGGCGGTGGACGGGGTCGAGGTGCGGGTCCAGGCGAACCCGGAGGGCGGCGTCGAGCAGGTCGTCCTCGTGGTGGGCGAGAGCGCGCTGCAGCTCGGGGTGTTCGCGGCGCCGCGTACCGAGGGCATCTGGAACGAGGTGCGCGCGGAGATCGCCGAGGCGATGGCCGCCGACGGCGTCCGGCCGCAGGAGGTCGACGGGCCGTACGGCACGGAGCTGCTGGCCCGGGTGGAGACCCCGCAGGGCCCCGCCGACGTGCGGTTCGTGGGCGTGGACGGGCCGCGCTGGATGGTGCGCGGGCTGTACCAGGGCCCGGTCGCCACCGACCCCAGCCTGGAGGGCGCCCTGGGGCAGTGCCTGGAGGGGCTGGTCGTGGTCCGGGACGCCGAGGCGCGGCCGGTCCGTGAGGCGCTGCCGCTGCGGCTGCCGCAGGAGATGGCCGAGCACGCCCAGCAGCACCTCGCGGACGGGGCCGACCCCACCCCTTGATTCGCCGTGCCGGTGGGGCATATCGTCGCGGCCCCCGGTCGGGCAGGCCGTGCTGTCTGGGCCTGCCCTCGTGGCCCTCGCTGCGCTCGGTGCGCTCGGTCAGGCCGTGCTGTCTGGGCCTGCCCTCGTGGCCCTCGCTGCGCTCGGTGCGCTCGGTTAGGCCGTGCTGTGGTGACGGAGGTCACCCGTGGCGGTTCCGGCGTACGGTGGACGCGGGCCTCGGGCCCACACTGTGCCGTCCCACCGGGTCGTCGAGGAGAGGTGACACGTCGGGCCATGGCGACCAACGAACGCACGACCGGCGGCCTACGCCGGTTCTTCGAGCGCTTGACCGCCTCCGAGGCGGAGCTCGACGCACAGGAGCTGCAGCGCGACTCCGCCAAGTGCGGGGCCGTGCTGGCCGACCAGTGCCGCCGCGGGCAGATCGTGTCCGTGTCGGGGCGACTGCGCACCGTGGCGTACACTCCGCGCACCAACCTCCCGACGCTGGAGGCCGACCTTTACGACGGCAGTGACGTGGTCACGCTGGTCTTCCTGGGGCGGCGCGCCATCGCCGGGATCGAGCCGGGCCGGCAGCTGACCGCGCGCGGCCGGATCGCCATCCGCGACGAGCGCAAGGTGATCTACAACCCGTTCTACGAGCTGGAGGCGCCCCGGTGACACCCGGCAGCGAACCCCGTCACGCCGCACCGCGCGAAGGGGTGGAAGATCGCGTTGCCGAGGAGGTCGTGGAGGCGCTCAACCTGCACCCTGTCACCGAGGAAGTCGCCGAGGAGCTGAGCCTGCTCCCCGGCGCGGACCATGCAGAGCCCGCCGCGGAAACGCCCGCGGAGCCGCCCGCCGAGGGCGAGGAGCCGCTGCCGACCATGTCGGAGCAGATCGCCGAGCAGCTCGGCGGGATGCGCGGCCTGATCGAGTCCAGCGTGCCGGTGCTGGCGTTCGTGCTGCTCAACTTCATCGTGGGGCTCGACGCGGTCGGCCTGCCGGAGGACTCCCGCACCGGGCTGTACATCGCGATCGGCGGCGCGGTGGGCACCGCGGTGGCCATCGCGATCTACCGGCTGGCCCGCCGCGAACCGATCCGGCACGCGATCAACGGCCTGGTCGGCATCGCGCTGGGCGCGTATCTCGCGGCCCGCTCCGGGCACGCCAAGGACTTCTACCTGCCGGGCATCCTGATCACGCTGGGCCAGGCCGCGCTGCTGCTGCTCTCGACGGCGTTCCGCCGCCCGATCATCGGGTACGTGTGGGCCGTGATGGCCAACAAGGGCAAGCACGACTGGTTGGAGAACAAGCGCCTGCTCGGCACGTTCCAGTGGCTCACGGTCGCCTGGGCGGTCTCGCTGATCGTCCGGGGCGGCGTGCAGGCAGTGCTCTACTGGCTGGACCGCCCCGACCTGCTCGGCGTGGCCCGGATCTTCCTGAGCTGGCCCATCTATGCCGGCATGCTGGCGCTGACGGTGTGGGCCGTGCGCCGCGCGACCCGGGCGGAACGCGCGGCGCAGGCCACCGCCTGATCCGTTACTCGCCGCGGGGCGCGGCGTCGGTGCCCAGCACCACCGCGCGGACCGCGTCCTCCACCTCTGTCGTACACACGAAGATCAGCTCGTCGCCCGCCTCCAGCGGGTCGTCCGGGGTGGGCACCAGCACCCGCTTACCGCGCAGCACCGCCACCAGCGCGGCGTCGCGCGGCATCGGCACGGACCGCACCGGCTGCCCCACGTACGGGGCGTGCGCGGGCAGGGTGATCTCCACCAGGTTCGCCTCGCCCTGCCGGAACGTCATGAGCCGGACCAGGTCGCCGACCGTGACGGCCTCCTCGACCAGCGCGGCCATCAGGCGCGGCTTGCTGACCGCCACGTCGACGCCCCACTGCTCGGTGAACAGCCACTCGTTCTCGGCGCGGTTCACCCGGGCCACCACCCGGTTGACGGCGAACTCGGTCTTGGCCAGCAACGACACCACCAGGTTGGCCTTGTCGTCACCGGTGGCCGCGACGACCACGTCGCAGTTGGCCACCTCGGCCTCCTCCATGCTGGTCAGCTCGCAGGCGTCGGCGAGGACCCACTCCGCCTCGGGGACCCGTTCCGGGCGCAGCTGGCGGGGCTGGCGCTCGATCAGCATGACCTGGTGGCCGTTGCCGATCAGCTCCTGCGCGATGGACCGGCCCACGTTGCCGGCCCCGGCGATCGCGATGCGCATCAGTGCCCTCCCACCCCGGCGCCGGACGCGATCTTCAGCACGTCGCCGACCGTATCGTCGGTGACCAGCACGAACACCTGGTCACCGTCCTGCAGCACCATCGACGGGTTGGCCAGCGAGCCGATGCCGAACCGCATCAGGTACGCCACCCGCGCCCCGGTCGCCTCCTCCAGCGCCTTGACCGTCTTGCCGATCCAGTCCCGGTGCAGCGGCGCCTCGACGATGGATACCGCGCTGGTGGGGTCACGGAACACCTCGACCGTGCCCTCGGGCACCAGATGGCGCACCATCCGGTCGGCGGCCCACCGGATGGTCGCCACCGTCGGGATGCCGAGCCGCTCGTACACCTGGGCGCGGCGGGCGTCGTAGATCCGGGCCACCACCCGGGGCACGCCGTACGTCTCGCGGGCCAGGCGGGCCGAGATGATGTTCGAGTTGTCGCCGCTGGACACGGCCGCGAACGCGTCGGCGCGCTCGATGCCCGCCGCCGTCAGCACGTCACGGTCGAAGCCGATGCCGGTCACCGTGATGCCCTTGAAGTCACCGCTGAGCCGCCGGAACGCGTCGGCGTTCTGATCGATGATGGCCACGGAGTGTCCGCGCGCGTCGAGGTTGTGGGCGAGGGTGGAGCCGAGCCGGCCGCACCCCATGATCACCACGTGCACTGTTGGCACCTTCCCGCTGAGTTCGTACAGACCAGAGCGTGCCATGCGGCGTTGCCGCGCGGACGACGGGGCGGCATACGGCGTACGCATGGCGCCCGTACGCTTGGCGCTTGTGGCAAGACCGACTTCTCTCGTCAAGCGGCTGCTGGTGGGCCGGCCGTTCCGCTCCGACCGGCTGCAGCACACGCTGCTGCCCAAGCGGATCGCGCTGCCGGTGTTCGCCTCCGACGCGCTCTCCAGCGTGGCCTACGCGCCCGACGAGATCCTGCTGACGCTGTCCATCGCGGGCGCGAGCGCCTACGCGCTCTCGCCCTGGGTGACCCTCGCCGTCGCGGTGGTGATGGTCACCGTGGTCGCCAGCTACCGCCAGAACGTGCACGCCTACCCGTCCGGCGGTGGCGACTACGAGGTGGCCACGGTCAACCTCGGCCCCCGGTACGGCGTCGCCGTGGCGAGCGCGTTGCTGGTCGACTACATCCTCACCGTGGCGGTGTCCACGGCCGCCGGGGTGAGCAACCTCGGCTCTGTCGTGCCGTTCGTGGCCGAACACAAGGTCGGCATCGCGCTGCTGGCGATCGGCCTGCTCACCTCCATGAACCTGCGCGGGCTGCGGGAGTCGGGGACGGCCTTCGCCATCCCGACGTACGCGTTCATCATCATCATCGTCGGGATGATCCTCACCGGGCTGGTCCGGATCTTCGTGCTGGGTCAGGACCTGAAGGCGCCCAGCGCGACGCTGGTCATCTCGGCCGAGGAGAGCCACCTGGACAGCTTCGCATTCGTGTTCCTGCTGCTGCGGACGTTCTCGTCGGGATGTGCCGCGCTGACCGGTGTCGAGGCCATCTCCAACGGCGTGCCCGCGTTCAAGCCGCCGAAGAGCCGCAACGCGGCCACCACGCTGCTGCTGCTGGGCTCCATCGCGATCGTCATGCTGGTCGGGATCGTGCTGCTGGCCCGGGCCACCGGACTGCAGTACGTCGAGGACGCGTCGCAGATCCTGTCCGGCCCGCCCGGCTACGTGCAGAAGACCGTCACCACGCAGCTCGGCGAGGCGGTCTTCGGCAACGGCTCGTTCCTGCTCTACCTGGTCGGCGCGGTGACCGCGCTGATCCTGTTCCTGGCCGCGAACACGGCGTTCAACGGTTTCCCGGTGCTCGGCTCGATCCTCGCCCAGGATCGCTACCTGCCCCGGCAGCTGCACACCCGCGGTGACCGGCTGGCGTTCTCCAACGGCATCGTCTTCCTGGCCATCGCGGCCGCCACCCTGGTCGTGGCGTTCCAGGCCGAGGTGACCCGGCTGATCCAGCTCTACATCGTCGGCGTGTTCGTGTCGTTCACGCTGTCGCAGGCGGGCATGATCCGGCACTGGAACCGGCTGCTGCGCACCCAGCGTGACCCGAACGTGCGCCACCGGATGCACCGGTCCCGGGTCATCAACACGTTCGGGATGTTCATGACCGGCACGGTGCTGATCATCGTGCTGATCACCAAGTTCCTGCTCGGCGCCTGGATCGCCATCGCCGCGATGCTGGTGATCTACGTGATCATGCTCGGCATCCACAAGCACTACACGCGGGTGTCGCGGGAACTGCAGCCGACCGAGGAACGGCCCGTCCTGCCGTCGCGCAACCACGCGGTCGTGCTGGTCAGCAAGGTGCACATGCCGACGCTGCGGGCGCTGGCGTACGCGCAGGCCACCCGTCCGGACACGTTGACCGCCGTGACGGTCAACGTGGACGACAAGGACACCAGGGGCCTACAGGAGGAATGGGAGCGGCGGCAGCTGCCCGTGTCGCTGACCGTGGTGGACTCGCCGTACCGGGAGATCACCCGGCCGATCATCGACTTCGTCAAGAGCGTCCGGCGCAAGTCGCCGCGCGACGTGGTCACGGTCTTCGTGCCGGAGTACGTCGTGGGCCGCTGGTGGGAGCACCTGCTGCACAACCAGAGCGCCCTGCGGATCAAGGGCCGTCTGCTGTTCGAGCCGGGCGTGATGGTGACCAGCGTGCCGTGGCAGCTGGCCTCCAGCCAGGACAAGGACCTGGAGCGGCTGGACCGGGACCTGACCCGGGCCCCGGCGCGCGGCCCGCGCTTCGGCAGCGCCGAGGCGCCGACGTCGCCCGCGGTCCCGGCCGGCCACCCGGTCGCCGCGGTCGGCGACCCGTCCACCGAAGAGCGGCAGTGACCCTGCCCGGCCGCGATCTGCCCGGCGACGACATCGTCGAGGGCGACCGGATCGAGGTGCGGGTGGGCGCGCCCGCGCACGGTGGGCACTGCGTCGCCCGGCTCGGCGGCCCGCACGGTCGCGTGGTGTTCGTGCGGCACGCGCTGCCCGGTGAGCTGGTCACGGCCGAGGTGACCGAGCTGCACCGCGGCTATCTGCGAGCCGACGCCGTGCTCGTGCACGAGCCCTCGCCCGACCGGGTCGACCCGCCGTGCCCGTGGGCCCGGCCGGGCGCCTGCGGCGGATGTGATCTCCAGCACGTCGCGGAGCAGGCGCAGCGGGACTGGAAGGCGGCCGTCGTGCGCGAGGCCCTCACCCGGATCGGCCGTCTGCCCGAGGACGTCGTCGACGCGCTCGGCGTGCGGGTGGAACCGCTGCCGGGCGGGCCGCTCGGCTGGCGCACCCGGGTGCGCTACGCGGTCGACGCGGCCGGGCGGGCCGGTCTGCTGCAGCACCGCTCGCACCAGGTGGTGCCGATCGACCGCTGCCGTATCGCCCACCCCCGGCTGCAGGACCTCGACGTCACCACCCGCCGCTGGCCCGACGCTTCCGCGGTGGAGGTGGTGGCCTCCACCGGCGGCGACGTGAGCGTGGCCGTGCGGCGGGCGGAGGGCGCCCCCCTGCCCCCCGACGACCCGGCCACCGACGACCCGGCCGCGGACGGCCCTGGCGCCGACGTCCCGGACACCGACGTCCCGGGCGGTGTTGCCTCCGGTGGTGGCCGTATGTCGCGCACCGGTCCGGCGGTGGTGCGGGAGGTCGCGGCGGGCCGGGACTGGCAGGTGCCCGCCGAGGGCTTCTGGCAGATCCACCCGGCCGCGGCGGACACCCTGGTCGCGGCGGTGCTGGACCTGCTGAGCCCGGCGCCGGGCGAGATCTCCTGGGATCTGTACGGCGGCGCGGGCCTGTTCGCCGCGGCGCTGGCCGAACGCACCGGGGCGCGGACGACCGTGGTCGAGTCGTCGCCGACGGGGGTGGCGGCGGCCCGCGCGAACCTGGCCGATCTCAGCGGCGTGGAGGTCGTCACCGCGAAGGTGGACGTGGCGCTGGCCCGGCGCCGGGTGACCGCCCCGGTGGACCTGGTGGTGCTGGATCCGCCACGGACCGGCGCCGGCGCCAGGGTGGTGCGGGCGGTGGCGGCCGCGCGGCCGCGGGCGGTCGCGTACGTCGCCTGTGACCCCGTGGCGCTGGCTCGGGACGTGGCCACCTTCGCCGAGGCCGGGTGGCGGCTGGCGCGGCTGCGGGCGTACGACTGCTTTCCGATGACGCAGCACGTCGAGTGCGTGGCGCTGCTGCTACCGGGCTAGCCGCTCACCGCCGCGGGATCGGCGGGTGTGCTGGGCTCCCGGCGTACCGTCGCGGTTGGTGGAGTCTTCGCCGCGGCCGTCGGCGGCGGCGGTGTCGTCCGTGTAGTTCTGCTCGTCGAAGGGGCGTTCACCGGCAAGGACGGCCTGCGCCTGTGCCCTGTCGAACTCGTGCGTCCAGGTGCCGACGAGCACCGTGGCGACCGCGTTGCCGGCGAAGTTCGTCAGCGCCCGGGCCTCGGACATGAGCCGGTCGATCCCGACGATGAGCCCGACGCCGGGCACCAGGTCGGGACGGTGGCTCTGCAGGCCGCCCGCGAGGGTCGCCAGGCCCGCGCCGGTGACCCCGGCCGCGCCCTTCGACGCGATGATCATGAAGAGCAGCAGCCCGATCTGCTGGGTCACGGTCAGCGGCTTGTCCAGCGCGTCCGCGATGAACAGCGACGCCATCGTGAGGTAGATCGCGGTGCCGTCGAGGTTGAACGAGTACCCGGTCGGCACCACGATCCCGACGACCGGGCGGCTCACCCCGAGATGTCCCATCTTCGCGATGAGTCGGGGCAGCGCGGACTCCGACGACGAGGTGGCCAGGATGAGCAGGAACTCGCGGGCCAGGTAGCGCAGCAGCCGGAAGATCGACACCCGCGAGACCAGCCACAGCAGCGGCCCGAGCACCACGAACACGAACAGCAGGCAGGTGGCGTAGAACGCGGCCATCAGGCTGGCCAGGCTCTTGAGCGCGTCGATTCCGGTCGCCCCGACCACGGCGGCCATCGCGCCGAACGCGCCGATCGGCGCCAGCCACATGATCATCGCGAGGACCCGGAAGACCAGGCGCTGCAGCACCGTGATGGCGCGGACGACCGGCTCGCCGCCCGGCCCCAGGGACTGCACCGCGAAGCCGATCAGCAGCGACACCAGCAGGGTCTGCAGCACCTGCGAGCCGGTCAGGGCGGAGAAGAGCGTGGTCGGAATGATGCCGAGCACGAAGTCGACCCCGGACGCGGCGTGGTCCGCGGCCTGCGCCTGGCCCGCGGCGGCCAGCTTGTCGCTGAGGTGCAGACCCGTGCCGGGGTGCAGGAGGTTGCCGACGATCAGCCCGATCGTCAGCGCGACCGTCGACATGATCATGAAGTACAGCAGGGCGAGCCCGCCCACCTTGCCGACCCGGGCGGCCCGGCGGATCGAGCCGACCCCCAGCACGATCGTGCAGAAGATCACCGGAGCGATCATCATCTTGATCAGGTTCACGAATCCGGTGCCGAGCGGGCGCAGCGCGACGCCGACGTCGGGCCAGAGCAGCCCCACGGCCACGCCGAGGACCATGCCGACCACGACGGAGACGTACAGCACGTGGCTGCGGTCGCGGCGGCGGGGCGCGGGCTGATCCGGTACGGCATCGATGGTCATGGTTATCTTCATACCGGTTCCTGTGACTGGCTTCACCCCGGCCGCGAGCGGTTGTGTAGGTTCGGTGTGGGTTCGGTCTACGTCCGTGCAAGATGCATGCGCGGCTGCCGGCCGTGGATACACTGACCCCTCATGAGCGAGACACTTCCGCCGAACGCCGGACTCATCGCGGGCATCACCGGCCCCGGGGACCTGCGGCGACTCAGCACCGAGCAGTTGACCCTGCTCGCGGCCGAGATCCGTGACTTCCTGGTGGCGAAGGTGTCCCGTACCGGCGGGCATCTCGGGCCGAACCTGGGCGTCGTCGAGATGACCCTCGCGATGCACCGTGTCTTCGACTCGCCCCGCGACAAGATCCTCTTCGACACGGGCCACCAGGCGTACGTGCACAAGATCGTCACCGGCCGGCAGGGCGGCTTCGATCTGCTGCGCCAGCGCGGCGGGCTGTCCGGCTACCCCAGCCAGGCGGAGAGCGACCACGATCTGATCGAGAACTCGCACGCCTCCACAGCCCTGTCGTACGCCGACGGCCTGGCCAAGGCGTTCACGCTGCGCGGCGAGGACCGGCACGTGGTGGCCGTGGTCGGCGACGGGGCGCTCACCGGCGGCATGTGCTGGGAGGCGATCAACAACATCGCCGCCAGCGGGAACCGCCTGGTCATCGTGGTCAACGACAACGGCCGCTCGTACGCGCCCACGATCGGCGGGCTCGCCGAGCATCTGTCCACGCTGCGGCTCAACCCCGGCTACGAGCGCGTCCTCGACCTGGTCAAGGACGCCCTCGGCTCGACACCGATGGTCGGCAAGCCGATGTACGAGGTGCTGCACGCGGTCAAGCGCGGCATCAAGGACGCGGTCAGCCCGCAGCCCATGTTCGAGGACCTCGGTCTCAAGTACGTCGGCCCGGTCGACGGCCACGACATCCACGCCATGGAGTCGGCGCTGCGCAAGGCGAAGGGCTTCAATGCCCCGGTGATCGTGCACGCCGTGACCCGCAAGGGCTACGGCTACCGCCCGGCCGAGGAGGACGAGGCCGACTGCCTGCACGGCCCCGGCGCGTTCGACCCGCGGACCGGCGCGCTGACCGCCGCCCCGTCGGTGAAGTGGACCCACGTCTTCGCCGAGGAACTCGTCGCGATCGCCGACGAGCGCCCGGAGATCGTCGGCATCACCGCCGCGATGGCCGAGCCCACCGGCATCGCCACCCTGGCCAAGAAATACCCGGAGCGGGTGTACGACGTCGGCATCGCCGAGCAGCACGCCGCCACCTCGGCGGCCGGCCTGGCCATGGGCGGCCTGCACCCGGTCGTCGCGGTGTACGCCACGTTCCTCAACCGGGCCTTCGACCAGGTGCTGCTGGACGTGGCCATGCACCGGCTGCCGGTGACCTTCGTGCTCGACCGGGCCGGGATCACCGGGCCCGACGGCCCCAGCCACTACGGCATCTGGGACATGAGCGTGTTCGGGGTCGTGCCGGGGCTGCGCATCGCGGCGCCCCGCGACGCCGCCACCCTGCGCGAGGAGCTGCGCGAGGCGGTTGCGGTCGACGACGGCCCGACGATCGTCCGGTTCCCGACCGGTTCGGTGGCCCCCGAACTGCCCGCGCTGCGCCGCGTCGGCCAGGTCGACGTGCTGCGCGAGGACCGCTCCCGCGGCGACGTGCTGCTCGTCGCGGTCGGCGCGTTCGCCCAGCTGGGCATGGAGGTGGCCGAGCGGGTGGCGGGCCAGGGGTACGCGGTCACGGTCGTCGACCCGCGCTGGGTGCGCCCCGTACCGATCGAGCTGGCCGGACTGGCCGCGGAGCACCGCCTGGTGGTGACGCTGGAGGACGGCATCCGCGCCGGCGGCGTCGGCGACGCGGTGGCGAGCCTGCTGCGCGACGCGGGTGTCGACGTGCCGCTGCGTGACTTCGGGGTGCCGCCGGGCTTCCACCCGCACGGCAGCCGCGCCGAGATCCTCACGGCCCTGGGGCTCACCGCGCAGGACATCGCGCGCGACGTCACCGGCCACATCTCGGGCCTGCAGGAACGCGCGACGGAGATCCAGCCGACCTCCTGAGACGCGATCTCAGCCCGATTCATCGACGACGCCCGGCCGCGCCCACGGCGGCCGGGCCACGTGCAAGTTGCGGATGTGGCCCCGGGTTTGCGCGGAATGTGCCAGGTGAGCCGGGAACCCGGGCCGGCCGTTATCTGGTCGTTATCTTTGGGTGATGGGGGCGGAGACCTTCGGCGGCGCGGTCGTCATCGACCTCGGCCTGGCGCGCGGTGAGCCCGAGACGTACGCCGCGCCGACGCGCTCGACCGTGCCGGCCTGGCTCGGGCCCCTCATCACGGCCCTGCTCGTGCTGTGGTGCGCCACCGCGTCCGCCGCACCGCCACCACCGGTCCTGTCACCCCTGCTGAACCTGCCCGTCGGTCCCGCCGACTCGTACCTGGTCACGGACGCCGGGCAACTGCTGGCCCAGAACCTCGGCGGCCTCAGCATGTACGACCTCTCCTCGGGGCGGCTGCGCTGGCGCACCGAGCCCGCCGCACCCACCTACCGGCTGCGCATGGCCAGCGGGCTCGTCCTGCTGCGGCCCTGGAGCGCCGGGCTCACCGGTGTCGGCGATCCCGGCACCACGGCGGTGGCGCTGGCCGACGGCGACGCCCGGTGGCGCCGTACGGGAAACGTGGTCACCCTGGCCGGGTCCGGCGCGCTGCTGGCGGTCGCCGGGGTGCGCAGCCTGTCCGGACCGGGCCGGCGGGTCGAGGGCTCCATCGACGCGCTCGACGTGGTCACCGGCGCGACCCGCTGGCGGGTGCAGATCCCGTCCACCGCTGTGCTGCTGGGCGTGCCGGCGCTCGGGGACGTGCCGCCGCGGATGCTGCTCGTGCACGACGACCGCACGGCCGCCGTGCACGACCTGACCACCGGGACCCGGCTCACCGCGGCCACGCTGCCGCCCGCCGACTACGGGCCCGACAACCCGGCCGTCGTCGGCGGGCTGGTGCTGCTGCGCCACCCGGGTACGGCGGGAAACGTGGTCTCCGCGTACGACGCCGTGACGCTGACGCGGCGGTGGACCCGCCCGGCCGGGGACGCGTTCGAGATCCGGGCATGCGGCTCGCTGACCTGCCTCGTGGGGCCGGACGGGGTGCGAGCCCTCGACCCCGTCGACGGCACCCAACGGTGGTACCGGCCGGACTGGCGCGGCGTGGAGCAGCGCGGTGCGGTGATGCTGGCGTACGCGGCACCCGAGGGGACCATCGAGACCGTGGGCCTGATCGACCCGGCGACCGGGCGGGTGCTGGCCGACCTGCACGGCTGGCGCCCGCTGACCGGCACGGGCGGCGGACAGCGGGTCGTCGTCACCCACGCTGAGCAGGCCGGAGCCCGTACCATGGTCGCCGTCGCCGCCCCCGGCGACGCACGACCCCGCCTGCTGGCCGTCCTGCCGGCCGGCACCGGCGACTGCCAGGCAGCGCCCGCCCGGCTGGTCTGCCGCTCCACGGCGGGCGAGCTGATCGTGTGGGCGTACCGGCAGAAGGGGTGAGTGTGGCGCTGATCGAGCTGAGCACCGATCCGGCCGCTCCGCCCGCCCCCGCCCGCCCGGCCCTCCGCCGCCACCGCCGCCTCGGCCTCGCCCTCGCCGCCGTGCTGGCGCTGGCCCTGGCCGGGGCGGTCCCCGCCGCCGCCGTCTTCTGGCGGCGCGCCGGTGTGGTGCCGCTGGCGTCGGCCGCCGACTTCCAGGTGGCAGGCGGGCGGTTGTACACCTTCGACGTGGTCGACGGGCGCCGGATCACCTCGGCGTGGACGATGCGGCCGCTGCGGCGGCTGTGGCGGACCGCCACCACGGCCGACGACGCGCCGGGCGGGACGCTGCAGGGCGGCAGCTCGGTGCAGATCGCCGGCGACCACGTGCTGCTGCGCGCCGGGCAGGCCACCACCGTCCTGGACGCCCGCACCGGCGCGGTGCGGTGGATCTCGCCCGTGCCGGTCCTGCCGCTCACCGACGACATCGGCCTGGTGCAGGCCGAGCAGTTCCGGCCCGGCACCGAGTACGACGAATCCTCCGGCGCTCCCGGCGCCCTGTACTTCTCCTCGTCCGGGCAACCGCACACAGAGCCACCCGAGGTGACCGAGCTGCGCGGCGTCGACCTGACGACCGGACGCGCCCGCTGGTCGGCGCGGTTCCCCGGCTCGATCTACCCCGCCCGGACGCGGGGCCGGGTCGCCGGCGTGGTGGTGATGGCCTCCGGACGGCTCTCGCTGCGGGCCGCCGACTCCGGCGCGGTGCTGCGCGAACAGTCCCTGCCCCGGATCCCCGGCGCCATGTCCTGGGGTGACGTGGTCGGCGACCTGCTGCTGGTCCGCCAGGCCGCCGGCGACGACGGCACGGTGGTCACCGCGTTCGCGATGGACACGCTGGCGCCGCGGTGGCGGCGCACCGAACCCGCCGACGCCGGGAACTCCGCCACCTGCACCGGCCTGGCCTGCGAAAAGGCGCACTCCCGCCTGGTGGTGCTCGATCCGGGTACGGGCCGGCCGCGCTGGCGCACCACCGGCGACGTCGACCTGCAGACCGGCGCGGGGTACGCGGTGGAGGTCCAGAGTGGGCGCAGCCGCCCGCTGCGCGCGGTCGACCCGGCCTCCGGGATGCCCGTGGTGGACCTGAGCGCGTGGCAGGCGTTCGCCACCGGGCCCGCGCCCGCCCCGCTGGTGCTGGCCCGCCGCGAGGCAGGGCAGGGCACCGCGTTCGGGGTGCTGCTGCCGGGGCGGCGGGTGGTGCAGCCGCTCGGTGAGTCCCGGACGGCGCTCACCGACTGTGCGGCCGACACGCGGTTCGTCGCCTGCCGGGCTTCGGCGGGCGTCGAGGTGTGGGCGTACTCGGCCTGAGGGGTGGCCGGGCCCGAGGGCAGTAGCCTTCCCCTTACGGCTGTTTCACGCGCCGGCCAGCAGGCTGGGCGCGGCCGTGGAGGACGTACGGAGGACCCGGGTGCGCGTGCTGGTGGTGGAAGACGAGCGGAACCTCGCCGACGCGATCGTGCGAGGGCTGCGCCGCAAGGGCATGGCGGTGGACGTCGCCTACGACGGGCTGTCCGGCCACGAGATGGCGTACGTGACCCGCTACGACGTCGTCGTGCTCGACCGGGACCTGCCCGGCATGCACGGCGACGAGATCTGCGCCGCGCTGGTCGCCTCGGGCGCACTGACCCGCGTGCTGATGCTGACCGCCAGCGGCACGGTCGCCGACCGGGTCGAGGGGCTGCAACTGGGCGCCGACGACTACCTCTCCAAGCCGTTCGCTTTCGACGAGCTGGTCGCCCGGGTGCAGGCGCTCGGACGGCGGGCCACCCCGGCCGCCCCGCCGGTGCTGACCGTGGGCGACCTGGTGCTGGACCCGGCCCGCCGGGTGGTCACCCGCGGCGGCGCCACCCTGGACCTCACGAACAAGGAGTTCGGCGTCCTGGAGGAGCTGCTCAAGGCGCGCGGCGGGGTGGTGTCCAGCGAGCAGCTGCTGGAACGTGTCTGGGACGCGAACACCGACCCCTTCACCACCACCGTACGGGTGACCATGATGACGCTGCGTAAGAAGGTCGGTGAGCCGCCGCTGATCGAAACCGTGGTCGGCGCCGGATACCGGGTGCCCGATCCCGTCACCGTCGCGCCCGCCGGTGGCACGCCGTGACGGTGTACCTGGGCCGCAACCGCGACCGGATGCGGCTGCGCCCCACCCTGCGACTGCGGCTCACCCTGCTCAACGGCATCCTGCTCATCGGCGCGGGCGCCGTACTCGTGCTGCTGGCCTGGCTCCTGGTCGGCGACGCCCTGCACCCGGCGGACGAGCTGCGCGAGGGCACCCAGGTGGTGATGTCGGACGGCAGCACTCGCGACGCCCGCGCCTGGCAGACCGAACTGGTCGAGAGCGCGTCGGCGGAACTGCTGGCCAAGGGCCTCGTCGCCCTGTTCGCGATCGGCCTGATCGGGGTCGCGGGGGCATACGCCGTCGCCGGGCGGGCGCTGCGTCCCCTGCACAACGTCACCGCCACCGCCCGCCGCCTCGGCGAGGAGACCCTGGACCAGCGCATCGGGTACGAGGGCGCCGACGACGAGGTGGCCGAGCTGGCGCGCACCTTCGACGCGATGCTGGACCGGCTGGGCGGGGCGTTCGAGGCGCAGAAACGGTTCGTGGCCAACGCGTCGCATGAACTGCGCACCCCGTTGGCGGTGATGCGTACCGAGATCGACGTGACGCTCAGCGACGACGAGGCCGACGTGGCCGAGTACCGGCGCATGGCCAAGGTGGTCCGCAACGCCTCCGAGCGCGCCAACGGCCTGGTGGACGCGCTGCTCGTCCTGGCCCGCAGCGAGGCGCAGTCGGGACGGCGGCTGGTCCGGAAGGTGCCCGCCGACCTGGCGACCAGCGTCTGCAACGCGCTGTCGGCCGTACGCGCGGAGGCGGAACGGTTGAAGCTGGAGGTCACCACGGACCTGAAGCCCGCGCCCGTGGTCGGCGATCCCAGCCTGCTGGACCGTCTCGCCGGGAATCTCATCGAGAACGCGATCCGCTACAACCACCTGCTCGGCAAGCTGTGGCTGCGCACCGAGACCGTGGACGGGCAGGCGCGGCTGATCGTGGGCAACACCGGCTACGAGGTGGAGCCCGCGGACGTACCGGGCCTGTTCGAGCCGTTCCGCCGGGGCGGCTGGGAGCGCACCGGCTCCCGTGGCTCGGGGCTGGGCCTGTCGATCGTCCGCGCCGTCTGCGACGCGCACGGCGGCACGGTCTCCGCGGTGGCGAATCCCGGCGGGGGGCTGGAGGTCACGGTCAGCCTGCCGGGCGCGGATTCGACGCCGGTCGTGGCGGCGTCGGCGGCCGTCCCCCGTACCGGCAACCTCGGCATCGCCCCGTCCTAGTCGCGCCGCCATGGGTGCGCCGATCTTGAAGAGTTCGGGTTCGGAGCTGACCCGAACTCTTCAAGATCGGGTACCAGCGGCGGTCAGGCGGCCAGGCCCAGGCGGCGGGCGTCGTCCTTGGCGGTTTCGATGTCCTTGGCGGTCTCGCGTTGGATCCGCCGCCAGCGCTCGACGCTGATGCCCAGTTCCGCGGCGACCTCGGCGTCGGTCAGCTCGGGCCGTTCCGCGCGCAGGCGTGCGGCGAGGGCGGCGTTCTCCTGGGGGCTGCGGCGGGGGCTGGCGCCCGGGCGGGTCGACGCGCCGCCGGCCTTCTTCGCCCGCGAGGCGGGCCCCTTGGTCTTCGGGCCGGGAGAGCTGGACGGGCGTCCGCTGCCGCGGGTCACCGTGGGGGTGAACCCGGCGTCCGATGCGCGCGGCAGCGCGGCGGCGACCTCGGCGAGCGCATCCGCGGTGCTGTGCCGTGGCTTGGCGTCGGCGCGCACGGACGGCGCCACCTCGGGCGTGGTGTCAGCTGCTGCGGCATGCGAGAAGGCGACCGCCACGGCGGCCGCGGTGGCGGCCGGCGACGCCTCGTCGGCGCGGTCGTCGGCTGGGTCCACTGCGGAATCGACTGCGGAATCCACGGCGG
Source organism: Krasilnikovia sp. MM14-A1004 (assembly GCF_047159485.1). GTDB lineage: Bacteria > Actinomycetota > Actinomycetes > Mycobacteriales > Micromonosporaceae > Actinoplanes. The sequence continues at coordinate 1,363,999 of NZ_AP038773.1, forward strand.
ACCGGGCGGCGCCCGGCGCTGCGTCTGCGCTGGGCCGGGCGGCACTGGTCGCCGTCGCGGCGGCGGGCCGGGCGGTACTGGTCGCCGTAGGGGCGGCTGAGGTGGGCGCGGCTGAGGTGGCGGGCCGGACAGCAGCGGGCATCGCCTCGGCGGCGGGCCGGGTGGCCGGGGTGGTGTTCGGCACGGTCAGCGTGATCGGCCGCGCCAGGGGAGCGGCGGGGCCCACGACTGGCACGGTGGGTCCGCTACCCGGAACGGCCGCGGCGCCGTCCCGGTCGGCCTGCAGGGCGGCGATCCGGCCGCCCAGCTCGACCAGGCAAATGCTGGCCACCACGATCAGGCCGTCCACGGAGAGCGGCAACAGGTACGGCGACGCGCCGGTCTCGCCGTACCGGGCGGCGACCCCGGCCATGTGCCAGTACGACACCCAGGCGGCGATGCCCGCGATGGTGGCCGTCGCGACCAGCCGGGTGAAGGCCAGCGACCGCCGGTGCACCGGAACCCGCGAGATCAGCTCCACCGTCAGCAGCAGTGCCAGCGGCGGCCACGCGGCGATGGCCTGGCTGATCGGGTTCTCCAGGGCGTGCAGGATGTTCGCGACCACGGAGGCCGCGACGCCCAGGAGAAGGGTGGCTCGCACTGCCCAGCGGACACGGCGAAGTTGCGGGAGTGGCACCGGACGCTCCTCTGCCAGTCGGAATGGTCGCTGGACCCTGGCCGGGCCCGGCGACCATCCTGACCGCTCGATGTTTCGGGACGCAAAACCGCTCCCAGCTCAGCGTCTCGTTCGTGTCGGGAGCGATACGGAAATGTGATGCCGTGCTACGGCGAGTCAGCTCGACTTCTTCTCGACTTCCGCCCGCAGCTTGGGGAATTCGGCCTTCGCCCTACTGACCGACTTGAAGTACCAGATGATCAGGCCCGTACTGCCGCTGTCCGCCCAGCCGCAGATGGCCATGGTGACGTCGGACGACGCGGCCTTGCCGCATCGGGCCGCGCCGCCGAGCGGGCCGGGGCTGACGTCGATGATGCCGGAGATCTTCACGCCGCTGACGCCGGCGCCGAAGAACATGCCGTCCAGTTCGTGCTTCGGGTCCGCCATCGGGGCCTGGGCGGCCACCAGCACCACCACGTCCCGCTTGGCGGGGGTGCCGTAGAGCACCCCGACCGTACGGGTCGCGCCGGGTATGTCGCTGAGCGCCTTCTTCAGGTCCTTCGTCGCCCCGGCGAACTGCTTGTCCGTCAACTTCGGACGGCCGCCGAGCGTCCTCGGCTCGGTGATCGAGACCGTGACCTGCGGCGTGGTCGGATCGTCTGTCGGCTCCGTGGAACTGTCGACGGACGGCTCGATGGCGGGGCCCGTCGTGATCGGCGCCTCTGTGAACTTGTCCGCGTTGTTGCGGGCGGCGAGGAAGACCGCGGTGCCGCCACCGACGCAGAGCACGAGGATGACCGCCAGCGAGACGAGCACGATGGGTAGCGCCCGCGACTTCGTCGGCGGCTGCGGCGCGGGGTAACCCGGTTGGGCGAATTCCGGGCCGCCGAATCCGGGCTGTCCCACGTACGGGGGAGCGGAGGAGGGGAAGCCGGGCTGCGGCGGCACGGAGGTCGGCACGTCCGGGTTCGGCTGGCCCTGGTAGACGGGGTACGGCTGCCCCGGGTAGGGCGCCTGGCCCTGATGCGGCGGCTGCGCGGGGTACGGCTGGCCCGGGTACGGCTGCTCAGGGTACGGCTGACCCGAGAAGGGCGGCGTGGGCGGCTGCGACATCAGGGCTCCATCGATCGGGCTACAGATCGGGGAGCCTATCGGGCGGCGGCGCTGGACGCCGTCCCCTTTCCCGTTCCATTCATGGGAGTCGCGTCACGCTGCTCGATGGCGAGGCGCGATGCCGGGGTGCGGGTGCCCGGTCTGGCGCCCGCACCCCGGTGCGATCAGGACTGCTTCTGCTCGATCTGGCCGCGCATGGTGACGAATTCCTTCTCCAGGTCGGCCGACTTCTTGAACAGCATCGCGACCATGCCGACGCTGCCCTTGTCGGACCAGACGCAGACGGCCGTGGGCACGCCGGCGGCGGACGTGTCACCGCACTTGGCGATGCCGCCGAGCGGGCCGGGGTCGGTGTCCTTGAGCCCCTCGACGGAGAATCCGCCCTGGCTCATGCCCTTGGTGAACTCGTCGAAGCGGCCCTGCTCCGAGCCCTGCAGGGTGGAGGCCGCGGCGATCATGACGAGGTCCTGCTTGGTGGGGTCTCCGTACATGGCACCGACCGAGCTGGTGGTGCCGGCGATCTTGCTCATCTCGCTGTCGAGCGCGTCGACGCTGCCGGCCAGCGACGGGTCGGTCACCTTCTCCCGGCCGGCCAGGGTCTGCGGCTCGGTCACGGTGATCTTCGACGCCTCGACGATCTCGGTGACCTTGTCCTTGCCGGCGAAGAACGCCGCGGCGATGCCGCCGACGCAGAGCACCAGGATCACCGCGGCCGAGATCAGCACGATCTTCAGCGCGGAGGACTTCTTCTTCGGCGCCGGGGCACCGAACTGCGGCGCCATCCCCGGCTGTCCGGGCGGCGGGAAGCCGGGCTGCCCCGGCGGCGGGTAGGCGGCCTGACCCGGCGGCGGGTATCCGCCCTGGTCTGCGGGCGGGTAACCACCCTGGCCGGGCGGCGGGTATCCGCCCTGGTCGGCGGGCGGGTAACCACCCTGGCCGGGCGGCGGGTAACCGCCCTGATCGGCGGGCGGGTAACCGCCCTGGCCGGGCGGCGGATATGCGGGCTGGCCCGGGGCTGCCGGAGGCTGATATCCGCCGGTCGGGTCGGGACCGGGCTGGCCCGGGTAGGGCGGCTGCGTCATGTGAACTCCAGAGTTGATACGGGGCGCACGGAGCCTATCGACCAGGACCAAGACGGCATGACGCCCCCGCGACTAAATCACGGGGGCGTCCGTCATCCGACAGCCTGTGGATCAGGCGGGCACGTTGGCCACGCCCTGCGGCAGGAACCGCTTGCCGGTCACCCGCTCCGAGGTGCCGCTGCGGTCCAGGTACGGCGTGACGCCGCCCAGGTGGAACGGCCACCCGGCACCCAGGATCATGCACAGGTCGATGTCCTGGGCCTCGGCGACGACACCCTCGTCCAGCATGAGACGGATCTCCCGGGCGAGCGCGTCGAGAGCCTTCTGGCGTACCTCATCGGCGGTGGACGGCGCGGAACCGACCTCGAGGAGCTTGACCACCTCGGGGTTGATCTCGTCGTCGACCATCAGCGGGATGCCCGCCTCGGCGATGCGCCGCAGGTTGGGGCTGTCCCCGAAGCGGTCCGGGAACGCGCCGTGCAGCGTCTCGCCCACGTGGTGCGCGACCGCGGGGCCGACGAGCTGCAGCAGCGCGATCGGCCGCATCGGCAGGCCCAGCGGGTCGAGCGCGGTGTTGACCACGTCCAGCGGGGTGCCCTCGTCGATCGCCGAGAAGACCTCGCTGGTGAAGCGGGTGAGCAGCCGGTTGACCACGAACGCCGGGGCGTCCTTGACCAGCACGCAGCTCTTGCGCAGCTCCTTGCCGACCGCGAACGCGGTGGACAGGGTGGCGTCGTCGGTCCGCTCGCCCTTGATGATCTCCAGCAGCGGCAGCACCGCGACCGGGTTGAAGAAGTGGAAGCCGACGACCCGCTCGGGGTGCTCCAGGTCGGCCGCCATCGCGGACACCGACAGCGAGGAGGTGTTCGTCGCGAGCACCGCCTCCGGGGTCACGATCTTCTCGATCTCGGCCCAGATCTGCTTCTTCAGGTCGAGGTTCTCGAAGACCGCCTCGATCACGAAGTCGGCGTCGGCGAAGACGCTCTTGTCGACCGAGCCGCTGACCAGGCCGCGCAGCTTGGCCGCGGTGCCCTCGTCCATCCGGCGCTTGCCGACCAGCTTGTCGATCTGGCCGTGGACGTACGCCACGCCCTTGTCGACGCGGGCCTGGTCGAGGTCGGTCAGCACGACCGGCACCTGCAGGCGGCGGGCGAACAGCAGCGCGAGCTGGGAGGCCATCAGGCCCGCGCCCACGATGCCGACCTTGGTGACCTTGCGGGCCAGCTCCTTGTCCGGCACGCCGACCGGGCGCTTCGCCCGGCGCTGGACCAGGTCGAACGCGTACAGGCTGGCGCGGGCCTCGTCGCCCATGATCAGGTCGGCGAGGATCTCGGTCTCGGCCGCGGTGCCGTCCTCGAACGACGCCTCCTTGGCCAGGCCGAGCAGCTCCAGGGCCTTGTTGGCGGACGGAACGGCGCCGTGCAGCTTCTCGTCGAGCTGCTGCTTGGCGAAGAACAGCACGCCGTCCCACATGTCGCGGTCGACCTCGGGGCGGGTCACGGTGACCTCACCCTTGACCACGCCGGCCGCCCAGGCGAGCGAGTCCTCCAGGAAGTCGGCCGGCTCGAACAGCGCGTCCGCGACGCCCATCTCGGCGGCCTGCTTCGGCTTGAGCACCTTCTGGGTGAGCGGGTTCTGCAGGATGACCTGCGCCGCACCCGGCACGCCGATCAGGTTCGGCAGCAGCTGGCTGCCGCCCCAGCCGGGGACCAGGCCGATCGCGACCTCGGGGAGACCCAGCGCCGCCGCGCCGCCGGAGACCGTCCGGTAGTGGCAGTGCAGCGCCACCTCCAGGCCGCCGCCGAGCGCCGCGCCGTTGATGAACGCGAACGTCGGGATCTCGGAGTTCTTCAGCCGGGCGAACACTTGGTGGCCCAGCTCGCCGAGCGCCCTGGCCTGCTCCCGCTGGGTGATGAACGGCATCCCGGTGATGTCCGCACCCACACAGAAGATGTACGGCTTGCCGGTCAGCGCGATGAACGCAGGCTGCGCCTCGGTGGCCTTGGTGATCGCCTCGTCCAGCGACGCGAGCCCACCGGGGCCGAAGCTGTTCGGCTTCTTGTAGTCGAACCCGTTGTCGAGCGTGATCACGGCGGCGGGCTTGTCCAGCCCCGGCACCTTGACCAGGCGTACGAGGGCCCTGGTGACGACCTCGTTGGGGTAGTCCGGCAGCGTGGTCACTTGTCGCCCTCCCAGTTCGGGTTCTCCCAGATCACGGTGCCGCCCATGCCGATGCCGATGCACATCGCGGTGAGGCCGTAGCGGACCTCGGGGTGCTCGGCGAAGTGCCGCGCCAGCTGGGTCATCAGCCGTACGCCGGAGGAGGCGAGCGGGTGACCGATGGCGATGGCGCCGCCCCACGGGTTGACCCGCGGGTCGTCGTCGGCGATGCCGTAGTGGTCGAGGAACGCGAGCACCTGCACCGCGAACGCCTCGTTCAGCTCGAACAGGCCGATGTCGTCGATGGTCAGCCCGGCGATGCGCAGGGCCTTCTCGGTCGACGGGATCGGGCCGTACCCCATGATCTCGGGCTCGACGCCGACGAAGCCGTACGAGACGAGCCGCATGGCGATCGGCAGGCCCAGCTCGCGGGCGGTGTCCTCGCTGGCCAGCAGCGCGGCGGTGGCGCCGTCGTTGAGCCCTGCCGCGTTACCGGCGGTGACCCGGCCGTGCGGACGGAACGGGGTCTTCAGCGTGGCCAGCTTCTCCAGCGACGTCGCACGGGGCGCCTCGTCGACCGTGGCCAGGCCCCAGCCCTCCTCGGAGCTGCGCAGCGCGACCGGCACGAGGTCGGGCTGGAGCTTGCCGTTGGCGTACGCCTTTGCCGTCTTCTCCTGGGAGGCGAGGCCGTACGCGTCGACCCGCTCCTTGGTGATGTTCGGCAGCCGGTCGTGCAGGTTCTCCGCGGTGGCGCCCATGACCAGCGCCGACGGGTCGACCAGCTTCTCGGCGAGGATCCGCGGGTTCGGGTCGACGCCCTCGCCCATCGGGTGCCGGCCCATGTGCTCGACGCCACCCGCGATGGCGACGTCGTACGCCCCCATGGCGATGCCGCCCGCGACGTTGGTCACGGCGGTCATGGCGCCCGCGCACATCCGGTCGATGGCGTAGCCGGGCACGGTCTTGGGCAGGCCGGACAGCAGCGCGGCGGTCCGGCCGATGGTCAGGCCCTGGTCGCCGGTCTGCGTGGTGGCCGCGATGGCCACCTCGTCGACCCGCTCCGGCGGGAGCTGGGGGTTGCGCTTCATCAGCTCTCGGATGCAGCGGATGACCAGGTCGTCGGCGCGGGTCTCGGCGTACATGCCGCCCGCCTTGCCGAACGGGGTGCGGACGCCGTCGACGAAGACGACCTCGCGTACTTCACGGGGCACAGCAAGCCTCCTTGCGGGCGTGAACCCTGGGGGTGTCGTCGGTGATGCTACTCGCCGGTAACTAGGACTGCCTACAGTCCCGCCGCAAGGAGTCGATGATCATGCCGCGGCGGAGTCGGGAAGCACCGCCGCGACGCCGTCGACGATCAACGCGATCTGCCACGGACGGGCGCCGAAACCACGCAGCGTCTCGGCAACCGTACCGGGAGTGATGTCCGGCGGTGGCGACCAGGCCAGCCGGCGGATGAAGTCGGGGCTGATCAGGTTTTCCGGCGGCAGGGTGTGCGCCTCCGCGGTGCCGATCACGACCTGCCGGCAGCGCGCCAGCCGGGCCGCGGCGACCGGGTCCCGCTCCGCCCAGCGGTGCGGGGGCGGCGGGCCCTCAACCGGCTGGTTCACCGGCAGCGCGTCGTCCGGCAGCGCGCGGGCCTCGTCCAGGGCGTCCAGCCAGATCCGGGCCAGCCGGCGCACCGACCGGCCGCCGAAACCGGGCAGGGTCAGCAGGGTCCGCTCGTCCTTCGGGTCCAGCTCGGCGGCGGCGATGATCGCGGAGTCCGGCAGCACCCGGCCCGGCGCGGAGTCCTTGCGGGCGGCCACCGTGTCCCGGGCGTACCAGAGGGCGCGCACGCGGGACTGGGCGCGGGCACCGCGTACCCGGTGGATGCCGGAGGTGCGCCGCCACGGGTCGGGCCGCACCCTGGGCGGGCGGTCGGCACCGGCCACCAGGGCCGCGAACTCCTCGGCCGCCCAGGCCGCCTTGCCCTGCTGCTCCAGCTCGGCGGCCAGCAGGTCGCGCAGGTCGGTGAGCAGCTCCACGTCGAGTGCCGCGTACGTCAGCCACGACTCGGGCAGCGGCCGGGTCGACCAGTCCGCCGCCGAGTGGTGCTTCTCCAGCGAGTAGCCCAGCAGCGACTCGGTCAGCGCGGCCAGGCCCACCCGTTCGAACCCGGCCAGCCGCGCGGCCAGCTCCGTGTCGAACAGCTGCCGCGGCTTCATGCCGATCTCGGACAGGCAGGCCAGGTCCTGGCTGGCGGCGTGCAAGACCCACTCGGTGCCGGCCAGCGCGGCGTCCAGCGTGCTCATGTCCTCCAGTGGCAGCGGGTCCAGCAGCACCGTGCCGGCACCGGCCCGGCGCAACTGCACGAGGTACGCGCGCTGCGTGTAGCGGTAGCCCGAGGCGCGTTCGGCGTCGACCGCCACCGGGCCGGTGCCCGCGCTCATCCGCGCGACCACCTCGGCCAGTTCCTCGGCGGTCGCCACCGGTCTCGGGGTGCCCTCACGGGGCGCGATCAGGGGCACTGCGGCGGGCGCCGTGGGGGCGGCGTCCGTGGGGTCGGCGTCCGTGGGGGCGGGACCGCCGTACGAAGGGTCGGGCGGCACATCGTGCGGTCCGTCAACTGCTTGGTCCGGCGCGTCCCGACGGAATGTTTCGTCGGTCACTCCGTAACCGTACGGGTGTGCCCCCCTCGGCATGTGCAGCCGGGTCCCGGCGCGCCGCCGCTCGATCGACATCCGGGCAAAATCCGATGGTGCCGGGCCCGAACGGACTGGCCCCCGCATCCGTACTACCGGCCGGACCATCGAACCGCCCGGGAGGCCGCCATGACCAGCTACGACCAGTTCGGCGTGCCCAGCCGGCGTCGCGGCCCGGTGGATCCGCTGCTCAGCCTGCCCGACCATCCCTCCGGCGAGTGGCAGATGCCGCGGCCCGCGTCGACCGGCGACGACGGCTGGCCCGAGTCCGCCTTCTTCGACTCGTGGCCCGAGGGCGCCACCCCGTTCGACGGAGCACCGCAGCCGCAGCACGGGTACGGCGAGGGACCCACCCGGCCCGCGCCGCGCATCGGGCACCCGCGACCCGCCCGTTCAGGCTCGGAGGAGCCGCTGATCCCGCCCACCGGGCGACAGGCGCATCGGGAAGGGTCCGCCGCCGATAGCGGCCGCGGCCGCGGGCGGCTGCTGGCCCTGGCGCTGGTGCTCGTGCTCATCGGGGTGTCCGGCTGGCAGGCCTGGCGCCTGGACCGGCTCGACAAGCGCCTCGGCGGCAACACCGACCAGCTGGCCACCGCCCTGCAGCACGAGACCGAACGCGCCGACCGGCTGGAGAAGCAGGTGGCGGGCGTGTTCAACCCGGAGGCCACCTCGGCGAACGTGCTGCCCAGCGTGTTCCGGGTCCGGGCCGGCGAGTTCACCGGTACGGCGTTCGCGATCGGTGACAAGGCCGGCTCCGGCAAGGCGAACCTGCTGACCAACTTCCACGTGGTGGAGTCGATCTTCACAAAGGGTGGGCGCAAGGTCTTCCTGGAGCGGGGCCGTACCGAGATGGAGGCGACCATCGTCAAGGTCGACCGCGGCAAGGACATCGCCCTGCTCCGCGCCGAGCGCAAGATCAGCGGACTTGCGGCGGCGACCGACGAGGTCCGCCCCGGCCAGCAGATCCTGGTCGCCGGAGCGCCGCTCGGGCTGGAGGACACCGTGACCACCGGCGTGGTCAGCGCGTTCCGGCCGGACGACAAGGACGGACCGGTGATCCAGTTCGACGCCCCGATCAACCCCGGCAACTCCGGCGGCCCGGTGGTGGACTCGTCCGACCGGGTGGTCGGGCTGGCGACCGCGAAGGCGCGCGACGCCGAGGGCATCGGGCTGGCCGTCCCGATCAAGACGGCCTGCGACACCTTCGACGTCTGCTAACGCAGGATCCCGCGGCCGTCCCGCTGCGCCAGAGCGGTCACCCCCGGCGGGGGCAGGCCCGCGGTGGAGGCCAGCATCCCGCACCAGCCGTACAGGTGGGCGCCCAGATCGTCGGAGGTCGGCGTCCACGAGGCGCGGATCTCCAGGTCCGCGGTGGGCGCCGGCCCGGCCAGCTCGCCGAACCGGGTGGAGGCGGTCTGCGTGATCGTCCCGCCGATCGCCGTGTACCCGGCCCCGTGCTGCTCCAGGCCGTCCGTGAGCCAGGTCCAGGCCACGGCGGGCAGCAGCGGGTCGCCGGCCAGATCCGACTCCAGCTCCGCCGTGATGAGGGTGACCAGTCGCAGGTTGCCGCGCCACGCGTCGTGCCCCGCCGGGTCGTGCAGCAGGATCAGCCGCCCGTCGGCCACCTCGTCGCCGTCGCGCAGCACTGTCGCGCTCAGCGCGAACCCGTACGGCGCGAGACGCTGCGGCGGGTCGATCTCCTCGAGCAGGATCTCGGCGCGGGGGGCGGCGGCGCGTAACCCGTCGACGGCGCGGGTGAACGCCTCGGGTGCGGTGGGGGTGGGCGCCATGGAGGGAGCCTATGCCGATCACCGCCCATCACCGCCGTACGGCACGCCGCGCACGAGGTTCACTCATTCGCCGTTGCCGTGGTGTGCCCGCACACACGCGGTCCGGTGGCGCCCGCCCCGCATGGCACCATGGCGCGGGTGACCACTACCTCCCCGCAGGGCCCGGCCGGGTCCGCGTTCGTGCGCGCCTGCCGTGGCCTCGACGTACCGCACACCCCCGTCTGGTTCATGCGGCAGGCCGGCCGCTCGCTGCCGGAGTACCGCAGGATCCGCGAGGGGGTGGGGATGCTGGAGTCCTGCCGCCGCCCGGAGCTGGTCACCGAGATCACCCTGCAACCGGTACGCCGCCACGGCGTCGACGCCGCGATCCTGTTCAGCGACATCGTGGTCCCGCTGGCGGCGGCCGGAATCGACCTGGACATCGTGGCGGGCACCGGCCCCGTGATCGCCGACCCGATCCGGACCCGCGAGGACGTGGACCGCCTGCGGCCGATCACCGTGGCCGACGTGAGTTTCGTGGACGAGGCGGTCCGGCTGCTCGTGAAGGAGCTGGCCGCCACCCCGCTGATCGGCTTCGCGGGCGCGCCGTTCACCCTGGCCAGCTACCTCGTCGAGGGCGGACCGTCGCGCACGTACACCAGAACCAAAGCCATGATGTACGGCGCCCCGCAGCTCTGGCACGACCTGTGCGCGCGCCTGGCCGAGATCACCCTCGCTTTCCTGCGGGTCCAGATCGATGCAGGGGTGAGCGCGGTCCAGCTGTTCGACTCGTGGGCGGGCGCGCTGTCCGAGGCCGACTACCGCCGCTACGTCCTGCCGCACTCCGCCGCCGTCCTGGGCGGGCTCGCGGACGCGGGCGTGCCGCGGATCCACTTCGGGGTCGGCACGGCGCTGCTGCTCCCGGCGATGGGTGAGGCCGGTGCGGACGTGGTCGGCGTGGACTGGCGTACCCCGCTGGACCGGGCCGCGGCCACCGTGGGGGGCCGCGCGGTGCAGGGCAACCTGGACCCGGCCACGCTGTTCGCGCCGTGGCAGGTGGTCGAGGAGCAGGCCCGCCGGGTGCTGGCGGAGGGCCGGGCCGCACCCGGCCACGTCTTCAACCTGGGCCACGGCGTGCTGCCGGACACCGACCCGGACGTCCTGACCCGCCTGGTCGAGCTCGTGCACACCGCGTCGGCCCGCTGACTGGCCGCTCACATCGGCCGACCCCGCTGAGCGCGGGGCCGCGCGACCTGACAGTGTTGACGGCGTGCGGAAGCGGGTTGCGGTCATCGGCGGCGGCATCGCCGGGCTCGCCGCGGCCGTCCGGCTGCGGGACCGGTCGCCGCAGGACACCGAGATCATCGTGTACGAGGGGTCCGGCGCGCTCGGCGGCAAGCTGCGCACCGGCGAGCTGGCCGGTGCCACCGTCGAGCGGGGCGCCGAGTCCTTCCTGACCGGCGCGCCCGACGGCACCGAATCGGCCGCGGTACGGCTGGCCCGCCGCCTCGGGCTGGGCGCCGAACTGGTGCACCCCAGCGGCATCCCGGCCGCCCTGGCCCTGCACGGGCGGCTGGAGCCGGTGCCCGGCGGCACGCTGATGGGCGTACCCGGAGATCTCGGCCTGCTGGGCGCGGTCGCGCGCCCGGCCGCGGACGCCGACCCCGACGAGGGCCGCCCGCTGCTCGGCCCGGCCGCCGACGTCGCGGTGGGCGCCCTGGTCCGCGCCCGGTACGGCGACGAGGTCGCCGACCACCTGGTCGACCCGATGCTCGGCGGGGTGTACGCGGGCCGCGCCGACGAGCTGTCGCTGGCGGTCACGATGCCCGCCCTGGCGCGCGCCGCCCGCACCGAATCCACCCTGGCCGGGGCGGTCCGCGCCGCGCAGGCCGCCACGGTGCGGGTGCCCGGCCGGCCGGTGTTCGCCACGGTTGCGGGGGGTCTGAGCCGCCTGGTCGCCGCGGCCGCGGGGGCCAGCGGCGCCGAGTTCAGCCTGGGCCAGCCGGTACGCGAGCTGCGCCGCACCGGGCGCGGCTGGCGGCTCGTGTGCGGCCCGGTGCCCGCGCCGCAGGTCGACGAGGTGGACGCGGTGGTGCTGGCGGTCCCGGCCCGGCCCGCGTCCCGGCTGCTGGCAACGATCGCCCCCGCCGCGGCCGACGCCGTGGGGGTCCTCGACTACGCGAGCGTGGCGCTGGTCGCGCTGGCGCTGCCGCCCGGCACGCCACTGCCGGAGCTGTCCGGTTTCCTGGTCCCGCCGACGGAGTGCACGCTGGTGAAGGCCGCGACGTTCGTCACCCGCAAATGGGGGCACCTGGATTCCGACGGCGGCCCGGTGATCGTGCGGGCCTCGCTCGGGCGCGCGGGCGAGGCGGACCGGCTGCAGCGCGACGACGAGCACCTGATCGCGCTGGCCCGCGCCGAGCTGGGCGAGCTGCTCGGCGGGGCGCTGCCGACGCCTGTCGCGTCGTGGCTGCAGCGCTGGGGCGGGGCGCTGCCGCAGTACGCTCCCGGCCATCTCGACCGGGTCGCGGCCGCCCGTGCCGCGCTGCCGCCCGGCATCGCGCTGGCCGGTGCCGCGTTCGACGGTGTCGGCATTCCGGCCTGTGTGGCGGGCGGCGAGACCGCCGCCGAGGACGTCCTGAAATCCCTGGAGGACAGATGAGCGAGCAGACCAACGCCGCGCGGGTGCGCGAGCTGAACGACACGATCCGGTACACGATGTGGTCGGTGTTCCGGGCCGCGTCGCCGCTGCCGGCGCTGCGCGACGACCTGGCCGCCGAGGTGGACGGCCTGTTCGAACAGCTGGCGGGCAAGGACGTGACGGTCCGCGGCACGTACGACGTGGCCGGGCTGCGCGCCGACGCGGACATCCTGGTGTGGTGGCACTCCGGCTCCTCCGACGCCCTGCAGGAGGCGTACGGGCTGCTGCGCCGTACCGCGCTGGGCCGTCACCTGCAGCCGGTGTGGTCGCAGATGGCGCTGCACCGCCCGGCCGAGTTCAACAAGAGCCACCTGCCGGCGTTCCTGGCGGGGGAGCAGGCCCGCGCGTACGTCTGCGTCTACCCGTTCGTGCGCTCGTACGAGTGGTACCTGCTGCCCGACGAGGAGCGCCGGGCGATGCTGGCCGAGCACGGCCGGATGGCGCGCGGCTACCCGGACGTACGGGCGAACACGGTGGCCTCGTTCGCGCTGGGCGACTACGAGTGGATGCTGGCGTTCGAGGCGGACGAGCTGCACCGGATCGTGGATCTCATGCGCGACCTGCGGGCCTCCGGCGCCCGCCGGCACGTGCGCGAGGAGGTGCCGTTCTACACCGGACGGCGGCGCAGCGTGGCCGAGATCGTCGCGGCCCTGCCGTAGCCGTAGCCGTTACGCCGCGCGTCGCATCGGAATGTGCGGTATGCCGTCCTCCAGGTATTGCGGACCGATCTGCTCGTAGCCGAACTTGCCGTAAAAACCGGCCAGGTGGGCTTGCGCCCCCAGGACGCTCGGCCGCTCGCCGATGATCGTCAGCGCCTGCGTCATGAGGTCACTGGCGACGCCGGTGCCGCGCGCGGCGGGAGCGACCACCACGCGGCCGATCCGCGCGACCCCGTCGTCGTCGAGGATCCGCAGGTAGGCGCGGATGTCCTCGCCGTCGGCGAACCACACGTGGCGGGTCGCGGGCTCGGTGTCCCGGCCGTCCAGGTCGCCGTAGGCGCACTTCTGCTCGACCACGAACACGTCCGCGCGCAGCCGCAGGATCGCGTACAGGGTGGTGACGTCGAGGTCGCGGAAGAGTGCGACGTGGGCCTGGGTGCGCATTCCGCGATCCTAGGCGGCGCGTCGTCACACCATTGCGCCCGCGCGCGTTGTACCCATGGGGTGAACCCCAAACGGCGTGGGAGGTTCTCATGATCAAGCGGAGCAAACTCTTCGGGAACAAGACCCGGGTGACCTTCTGCCTGCCCGCGGACGAACCCGCCGGCACGGTCAGCGTGGTCGGCACGTTCAACGACTGGGAACCGGGCGCGCACGAGCTCAAGATCCGCCGCGACGGCACCCGCACGATCAGCCTGCGGCTGGACCCCGGTCACTACCGGTTCCGTTACCTGGCCACGGACGGCGTCTGGCTGGACGACGACCACGCGGACTGGGTCGGCCCGCACGGCAGCGAACTCAAACTCTGACGTTATCCGCGGGTCCCGCCGGGGCATCCCGTCGTTGATTGGTTGACGAGGCAATCAACACGAGGGGGTTCCATGGCGAACGTCAAGCTTGCCGTCATCTACTACTCGGCCACGGGCACGATCCACGGCATGGCGGAACGGCTCGCCCAGGCCGGGGAGAAGGCGGGCGCCGAGGTGCGGCTGCGTCAGGTGGCGGAGCTGGCGCCGCCGGAGGCGATCGCCTCGAACGCGGCCTGGAGCCAGCACTACGACCGGACCAAGGACGAGCCGCGGGCGAGCGCCGACGACATCGTGTGGGCCGACGCGGTGCTGCTCGGCACCCCCACCCGCTACGGCAACGTGGCCAGCCAGCTCAAGCAGTACCTGGACACGCTGGGGCCGCAGTGGGCGCAGGGCCTGCTGGCCAACAAGGCGTACGCGGGCTTCGTCGCGTCGATGACGGCGCACGGCGGCCAGGAGTCGACGCTGCTGGCGCTGTACCAGACGATCTACCACTTCGGCGGTCTCGTGGTCGCGCCCGGCTACACCGACCCGCTCAAGTTCGCCGACGGCAACCCGTACGGCGTGTCGCACGTCACGGGCGGCAGTAACGACGCCCCGCTGGCGGAGTCGGACTATGCAGCGCTGGATCACCTGGCCCAGCGCATCGTGACGATCGCCGGGAAGCTGAAGGACTGAGCACCGCCGGGGCGACGGCCTGGTGCTGGTGGGACAAGAAGGGGCAGCTTCGGGCATATCAAGCCGAATAATGCTCATTTCTCGCTAGCCTGACCGTATGAGTGACTACCAGGGCGCGGAGCTGCACAAGCTCGTCGAGCGGTACGAGGTGGCGTTCGCCGAGCTGCGCGCCGCGCAGGAGGCGGTGCGGGGCATCCTGTCCGAGCGGCTGCTGGTGGAGCACCTGCGGCAGCTGGGCGAGTCCCTCGGCGCGGCCGCCGCCCCGCAGCCCGGTCCGCCTCCCGGTCCGCCGCCCATGCTCGGCCAGCCCCCGGAGCGGATGCCCGAGATGAGCGAGTCCTGGTCCGGTTGATGAGCCGGCCGGGCCGCCCTGGCCGTACGGGCCCTTGCCGTCCGCCGGTCGTCTCTCCCCAATGCCGGATCGGTGCCGATCTGCCCGGGCGACGGTGACCAACAGTGTCCGCGGAGCCGAGCCGCAGTGTGCCCGGTGTGGGTAGGTTCGCCGTTTGCTCGACGACCCCTCACTGCTCGGAGTCCCGATGTTCCGTCCCTCCCGGACCGCCCTCGCGGCGACCACCCTGTCGCTGGCCGCCGGCGTGTTCGCGCTGCCGGCAGCCGCCTACGCCGCCGACACCACGACCAACCTCAACGCCACCCAGATGGCCGCCGAGCTGAAGACCGTGGCCACCGCCTCGACGTCCGCCGCCGCGGGCGGCTGGCGGAACGCGGTCACCTCGACCGGATTCCTCTCGCTCACCGGCTCGATGGTGTTCGACACCGCGCACCAGACCGCGTCCAGCCGGGTCCTGATGGACGGCCATCTGATGGTGGCCTATGTCGCCGGCGGCCGGGGGCTCTACGCGAACCTGAGCGACGCCGACCAGCGTGCGGCGGTGAAGATGATGGGCCGTCCCGAGGTCAAGTACGCCTTCGCCGCCGATCCCACGCTGGACTTCGCCACCGTCGT
Organism: Krasilnikovia sp. MM14-A1004; assembly: GCF_047159485.1. Lineage (GTDB taxonomy): Bacteria > Actinomycetota > Actinomycetes > Mycobacteriales > Micromonosporaceae > Actinoplanes. Next base: position 1,379,276 of record NZ_AP038773.1, read on the forward strand.
GAAGGAGAGCGGACCGGCCTCGGTGCTCGCCGACGACACCGACAACGCGGGTACGAAGACGGTGCACGACGACGGCTCGACCGACTACGCCTTCAGCGCGTTGAGCGGTCAGGTGAACTACTCCTTCCACGTCGACCCGGCCGGGTCGCTGACCAGCGCGCGCCTCGCCGGCGAGGGCCTGACGATGACGCAGGCCTTCACGTACGGACCGCAGACCGTGACCCTGCCTGCGGCGTCGGTCACGATCAGCGCGGCGACCCTGACGCGCGGCGTGGCCTACCTGCACATGTCGGACGCCGTCCGGTCGGTCGCCAAGGGTGGCGCCGAGGTGGTGCGCGCGAAGGCCCACGGCCACACGGTGAAGGTGGCGTCCCTCCGCAAGATCATCAAGCACGAGGCGAAGGTCAACAACACAAAGCTGCAGGTGAAGGTCGTCAAGGTGAAGAACGTCTCCCGCGGCGTCAAGGTGTACGCGACGAACCCGTGGACCCACAAGACCGTCTCGTACACGGTCAAGGCGTCCGGTCGCAAGGTCGTCGTCCACCGGACCACGGCCGCCGCGGCGGGCCTGGCCACGGTTCAGGCGGCGGGGACGGCCCGGCACCTGCCGGTGGACCTGCCGTCCGGCTGGCTGGACGGCCTGCTGGTCGCCGCCGTCAAGTAGTCACTCGAACGCCTGAGGGCTCCCGGCCGCGCCACCGCCGCCGGGGGCCCTCAGGCGTCGTCGTCTCTCGGGTCCAGGCGGATCGACAGGCTGTTGACGCAGTGCCGGGTGTTCTTCGGCGTGAAGCCCTCGCCCCGGAACACGTGGCCCAGGTGTGAATCGCACCTGGCACACCTGATCTCTGTACGGGCCATGCCGAGGCTGTTGTCCTCGATCTCCGTGATGGCGCCGGGGATCGCGTCGTCGAACGACGGCCAGCCACAGTGCGACTCGAACTTGGTGTCGCTCGGGTAGAGCTCGGCGCCGCAGGCACGGCAGCGGTACATGCCCGCCGTCTTGGTGTCGACGTACTCGCCGGAGAACGCCGGCTCCGTGCCGGCCTGGCGCAGCACCCGGAACTCGGCGGGGGACAGGCGGACCCGCCACTCGTCCTCGGTGGTGGGCAGGGTGGTCTCGTCGGAAGCCATGCACCCACCGTACGTCGATGCGCGCACGACGCACCGGCGGTGCGGCCCCGCTGGTCAGCGCGTCGTTGGACGGGCCATGGACGCTGCGTTCGCCGGTGCGCCGGCTCGATTCCGTCCCACCTGGCAGCAGGCGCTCGGCCACGGCCTGTACGTCGGCGCGGTGATGTCGGTCGTCGGCGTCGCGGGCGGCCTCGTCGCCGCCGTCGCCGGCCTGCAGTGGGCGGCCGTACCGGCCCCGCCGAGCTGGGTGTGGCTGCTGCTGACGATCGGCCCGCCGCTGGCCGCCGCGCCGATCGGCCTGCTGCTGGGGCGCCGGCAGGCGGTCGTGGTGGACGCCGACGGCATCCGTACGGTCGCGCCGTTCATGCATGCGGTGGAACCGTGGAGCCGCGTGGTGGACCTGCGCGCGGAGCGCCGCGGCGGCCGGACCGTGGTCTCTGTCTACCTCGACACGGGCGCGAGCGTGCAGCTGTGCGCCCCGTACAGCGGGGAGATGTTCGCCGCCGACCCGCAGTTCGAGCTGAAGGTGGGCGCTCTGTCCCACCTGTGGCGTAGTCACCGGTTTGGTGGGGTACCGTGCTGACGACTTTCCGGGGCGAATTGCGCAAAATTCGCCAGGTCTGGCTAAACTCCCCCCGAACGAAGAAACGGACCATCCAGCAACAGATCGGATACTCCTCATGAGTGTGACCCGCCGGTTGGCCGCCGGAATCCCCGCGGCCGGCGTGACCGTCCTCGCCGCCTTCGCCTTCGCGGCGCCCGCCACCGCCGCACCGGACGTCGCGGTCAGGGCGACCGCCACGTCGGCCTCGCCGTGTGTCGAGGACCCGCGCACCGACTGCTCGTACGGGTACGGCGCGAGCGTCAGCCCGAGCGCGAGCCACAGCCGGGGCGGCGGCGGTTACGGCACCCCGAGCGCCACGCCGAGCGCGACCCCGTCGGCGACCGTCGCGACGAGCCCGCCGAGCGGGGTCAGCCCGACGCACGCGCCGTCCCCCGGAGGTGGCGTCAGCGCCGGCCATCTGCCGGTGACCGGCCCGTCGATGGGCGCGACCGCCGCGCTCGGCGGACTGCTCCTCGGTGCGGGCGGTGCCGCGCTGTACCTCACGCGGCGGCGCCGCAGCGCCTGAGAGATCAGTGCACGGCGACGGCCGTCCCGCGAGCGCGGGGCGGCCGTCGCCGTTTCCGGGACCCCTCGACAGTCCCGACACGCCTCGATGGAACGGGCCGGCGCGGCCAGGCGTGGGCATAGGGTCGGCGCATGGCCCAGAGAGCGAAGGCGCCCGCCGTCGAGGTCGAGGTCGCCGGTCAGCAGGTGCGGCTGACCAGCCCGGACAAGGTCTGCTTCCCGCAGCGCGGATACACCAAGCGGGACGTCTTCGAGTACTACCTGGCGGTGGGCGACGGCATCACGCGCGCCCTGCGGCAGCGACCCACCACGCTGCAACGCTTCCCGGACGGCATCGACGGGGAGATGTTCTTCCAGAAGCGGATACCCACCCGCGGCGTGCCGCCCTGGGTGCAGACCGCGACGATCTCCTTCCCGAGCGGCCGGACCGCCGACGAGCTCTGCCCCGCCGACCTCGCCCACGTGGCCTGGGCCGCGCAGATGGGCACCGTCGTGTTCCACCCCTGGCCGGTGCGGGCCGCCGCCCCGGACCACCCCGACGAGCTGCGCATCGACCTCGACCCGCAGCCCGGCACCGACTTCGGCGACGTCGTGCGTACGGCGCAGGAGGTCCGCGGCGTGCTTGCCGACCTCGGCTGGACGGGCTACCCGAAGACCTCCGGCGGGCGCGGCGTGCACGTCTACGTCCGCATCGCCCCACAGTGGACGTTCGTCGAGGTGCGCCGGGCGGCGATCGCGCTGGCCCGGGAGGTGGAGCGGCGGGCACCGGACCGCATCACCACCGCGTGGTGGAAGGAGGAGCGCGGCACCAGGGTCTTCCTCGACTTCAACCAGATGGCCCGCGACCGCACCATCGCGTGCGCGTACTCGCTGCGGGCCAACGCCCGGGCCACGGTCTCCGCGCCGGTGACCTGGGACGAGCTGGCCGAGGTGGAGCCCGACGACTTCGATCTGCGTACGGTGCCGAAGCGGTTCGCCGAGGTCGGCGACCCGCACGCGGGCATCGACGACGTCGCGCACGACATCACCCCGCTGCTGGAGTGGGTGCAGCGCGACGAGAGGGCCGGGCAGGGCGACATGCCGTACCCGCCGGACCACCCGAAGATGCCGGGGGAGCCGCCCCGCGTCCAGCCCAGCCGCAAGAACGCCGCGAACTGGGAGTGAGTGTGCCGGCCGGGCTGCGCTCGGTCGTGCGACTACAGGGCGAGCTTCATGCCCTCGTGCGACGCCGTGAAACCCAGCGCCTCGTAGAACCGGTGCCCGTCGGTACGCCGCTTGTCCGTGGTGAGCTGGGCCAGCCCGCAGCCGCGTTCGCGGGCCCGGTCCAGCGCCCACAGCATCATGGCCCGCCCGATCCCGTCGCCGCGCCGGTCGGTGCGGACCCGGACCGCCTCGATGGTCATCCGCTCCGCGCCCCGGCGGCTCAACGACGGGATGAACGTCAGCTGGCAGGTGCCGATCACCGTCCCGCCGTCGTCCGCGGCGATCAGCTCGTTGCGCGGGTCGGCGTCGATCGCCTCGAACGCCGCCCAGCACGCCGCGTCGTCGCCCTCCGGCACCACCTGCGGCCGCGAGCGGCTGATCTCGTCGTCGTCCAGCAGCGCCAGGATCGCGGGGACGTCGGCGCGGGTCGCGCCGCGGAAGATCACCTGGGTCACCCGGCCATCCTGACACGTCCGACGGGCTGAGGTCCTTACCGGTCCGCACCGGGCACCATGTCGCCATGCGACTGCTGCTCTCGCCGTTCCGCGCGGCCTACCGGGGGCTCGTCTGGCTGGCCAACTCGCCGGGCACCCTGATTCTGGCGTACCTGTTGCTCCTGCTCGTGGGCGGTCTGGCCTACAGCCTGGTCGAGGGGGAGACCTTCGGTAACTCGGTCTGGTGGGCCGTGGTCACCGCGACGACGGTCGGCTACGGCGACGAGTACCCGAACACCCTGGGCGGCCGGGTGATCGCCGGGCTGCTCATCTCCGTCATGGTGCTGGCGGTCATCCCGCTCATCACCGCGCACTTCGCCAGCCGCCTGATCGTGGACACCGACGCGTTCCGCCACGAGGAGCAGGAGGAACTGAAGAACAACCTGCGCCGGGTACGCGCCCTGCTGGAGGAGATGGCCGCCCGCGACGGCGTGCAGGCGCCGGACGCTGTCACTTCGCCGGGCAGCGCAGACCCTCCCGGGGCACCGTCAGGTCGATGAGATAGGAATCCACCGCGCCGGTGATGCACTTCGTGCTCGGGTACGCGGTGTGCCCCTCGCCCTCCCAGGTCAGCACGTGCCCGGTGCCCAGCATCTTCGCCAGGGCCGCCGTGTTCTCGTACGGCGTGGCCGGGTCGCCGGTCGTGCCCACCACCACGATCGGCGGGGCACCCTTCGCCTCGCCGGCCGGGTACGGATCCCGCTTGCCGGGCCAGAACACGCACGGCAGCATCCCCATCGCCAGCGGCGCCCCGAACAGCGGGTACTTCGTGCGCCACTGCGCCTGCAGCTCGCGGACCTTCGCCACCGACGGGGCGGCGGCCGTGTCGGCGCAGTTCACCGCGAGGTTCGCGTCGAACAGGTTGGAGTAGGTGCCGTCCGGCTTGCGGTCGGCGTACTGGTCGGCCAGCTCGAAGATGCCCTGCGGGTCGCCGCCCTGCAGGTCGTCGACCGCCCCGGCCAGCTTCTGCCAGCTCTCCTCGCTGTACAGCGACGAGATCACCGCCACGAAGATCCAGCCGGCGGTGGCCTCCCGGCCGTCGTCGTCCTTGACCGGGGAACGCTCCGCCTTGGCCATGGCGTCGGTCACCGCGCCCCGCGCGTCCGGCCCGATCGGGCACTTGTCCCGGGTCGCCCGGCACCAGTTCGCGAAGTTGGTGAAGGCGCGTTCGAAGCCCTTGGCCTGCGACTCCGAGCCGGTCACGAAGTCCTGCTCGGGGTCGATCGCCCCGTCGAGCACCAGCGCCCTGACGTTGTTCGGGAACAGCTGCGCGTACGTCGCGCCGAGCAGGGTGCCGTACGAGAAGCCGAGGTACGTCAGCTTCTGGTCGCCGACGGCGGTGCGGATCGCGTCCATGTCCCGGGCCGCCTGCTTGGTGGAGAACAGCGGCAACTGGTCTCCGAGCTTGCTGCCGCACCGTTCGGCCACGCGCTTGTTGAGCGCCACCACCTCGTCGAAGTCGGCCTGGCTGACCGGGTCGGGGTCGGCGCCGAAGGAGGCGTCCTGGTCGGTGTTGCTGATGCACTTCACCGGCGTCGAGCGGCTGACCCCGCGCGGGTCGAAGCCCACGATGTCGAAGCGGTCGGTGACCGCGCTCGGCAGGCCGTTGAAGGCTTCGCCGAACGAGAGGTACACGGCGAGGTCGACGCCGGACCCGCCCGGCCCGCCCGGGTTGACCAGCAGCGAGCCGATGCGCTGCTTCTGGCTGCGCGACCGGATCCGGATCAGCGAGATGTCGTACGTCTGCCCGCCCTGCGGCGCGGCCCAGTCCCGGGGCACCGCGAGCGTGGTGCACTCGTAGGTCATCCCCTCCGCCCCGCGCCCCACGAGCTTGCGCGGCACGTCGTCGCACTGCCGCCAGTTCCCCTGACCGCCCGCGACGGCGGACCCGACGCCGCCCCCGGAGTCGTTCGGGGCGAACACGGGCACGGTGCACCCGGCGGTCACGGCGACGGTGGCGGCGGCGAGCAGTCCTGTCACCAGGCGGGAACGGCGGAGCACAGGGGAGGCCTTTCGGTCGCGCGTCATGTCGGTTGCGACGTCGGCGGGCAAGCGCCGGCTGTCGTCCGCGCAGAAGGCTACGCGCTGCGCGCCCGAAACGGCGCCCCCTCAGCGGCTGGTCAGCACCTCCGCAAGATCAAATCGCACGGGCCGCTCCAGCTGCTCGTACGTGCAGGTGTGCGGCTCCCGATCCGGGCGCCAGCGCTCGAACTGGGCGGTGTGCCGGAACCGGATGCCCTCCATGTAGTCGTAACGCACCTCGACGACGCGTTCCGGGCGAAGCGGTACGAACGACAGGTCCTTGCCCGCGTTCCACCGGCTGGCCTCGTTGCGGCGCGGGGTCCGCTCGCCCTGCTGGTGCGCGGCCCAGTCCCACGGATGACCCTCGAACGTGGTGACCAGCGGCTGCAACTGGACGAACAGCTCCTGGCGTACCGCCATCGGGAAGGAGCCGATGACGCCGACGCTGACCAGGATGTCGCGCTCGTCGTACAGGCCGAGCAGCAGCGAGCCGATCCGGTCGTCGCCGGACTTGTGCACGCGGTAGCCGGCGACCACACAGTCCGCCGTACGCTTATGTTTGATCTTGGTCATGACCCGCTTGTCCGGCTGGTACGTCAGGTCCCGCGCCTTCGCGATGAGCCCGTCCAGCCCCGCGCCCTCGAACTCGGCGAACCAGCGCCGGGCCGTGTCCAGGTCGTCGGTCGCCGGGGTGACGTACACGGGTGGCTCGGCCGCACCCAGCGCCTCGCGCAGCCGGTCCCGGCGCTGCGCGAACGGCAGCTCGGTGAGGTTTTCGTCGCCGAGCGCCAGCAGGTCGAACGCGACGAAGCTCGCCGGGGTCTGCTCGGAGAGCAGCTTGACCCGGCTGGCGGCGGGGTGGATGCGCTGCTGCAGCGCCTCGAAGTCCAGTGTGTTGCGGCCGGTGTCGGCCACGATCACCTCGCCGTCGATCACCGCCCGCTCCGGGAAGTTGGCCAGCACGGCCTCGACGACCTCGGGAAAGTACCGGGTCATGGGCTTCTCGTTGCGGCTGCCGATCTCCACCTCCGCGCCGTCGCGGAAGATGATCGAGCGGAAGCCGTCCCACTTGGGCTCGTAGATCTGTCCCGGCGGGATGTCGGCGACGGGCTTGGCCAGCATCGGGCTGACCGGCGGATTGATCGGCAGGTCCATCGGCACAGTCTGCCTGCAGGGATGTACTCAGCGGGGCATTCTGTGCCTGCGACTATGCCCTACCGGACGAGCAGGTCGACCAGGCGGTCCAGCTCGGCGGCCGGATTCTCGGCCAGGCCCATGTGCACCGGACCGGCCTGCAGGATCGTGCTGCGCGGCGCGACCAGCCAGCGGAACCGCTCGCCCCGGGACATGGCCGCCGCCGCCCCGCCACCCGAGCAGGTCGCCTCCCACCCGGTCAGAGCGGCGCGGACGCCGGCCGCGTCCGCGTCCGGATCGAGCGCCAGCAGCCGCTGGTCGTGCAGATGGGTACGGGCGGCCAGGAAGTCGCGCCGCTGGCAGTAGAGCAGCACCCCGACGTTGATCAGCTCACCGCGCTCGACCCGGGGGACGGCGCGGATGATCGCGTACTCGTAGGGGGCCTTCACCGGGCCGTTCCCGCGGGCAGCCAGGAGGCGGGCGCGGCGGCGCGGGCACTCAGATGCTCCAGGTACGCCGCGCGCGCGTCGGCGGGCTCGGCGAAGTCGAACTCGGCCAGCCACTCGTCCGGCACCAGCGCGAGCACCTCCGCCAGCAGCGCCGGACTGAGCCGCTCGGCCAGCTCGGCACCGGCGGCGTCCAGCTTGGTCGCGTACGGGCGCAGCACGTGGTCCACCCACGGGTAGGCCCGGTGCACCACCGCCGCGGCCCGCGCCCAGTTGTGGTGGAAGTACAGCGTCGCGCCGTGGTCGATGAGCCACAGCCCGCCGTGCCACTGCAGCAGGTTCGGGTTGCGCCAGCTGCGGTCCACATTCTCCACGAACGCATCGAAGCACAGCACCCGCGACGCGAGACCCGCTTCCACCGGATGCGCCATCGGGTCGTACCCGAGCGCGCCCGGCAGGTAGTCCATGCCGAGGTTGTCGCCGGCGCTGGCCTTGAGCAGCTCCTGCACCTCTTCGTCGGGCTCGGCGCGGGCGACCACTGGGTCCAGCCCGGCGACGACCAGCTCGGGCACCGGCAGACCGAGGCGACGGGCCAGCTCGCCCGCGATCACCTCGGCGACCAGAGCCTTGGGGCCCTGCCCGGCGCCGCGGAACTTCAGCACGTACGTGCCGAGGTCGTCGGCCTCCACGATGCCGGGCAGGGACCCGCCCTCACGCAGCGGGGTCACATAGCGGACGGCGGTCACCTGACGTAGCACACCGCCACTCTATTGATCCGCTGCGCGCGGGCCCACGGGATTTCAGACGGTGTCCGGGCCCTGTCGGCGCAGCTCGTCCACCCGGGTCATGGCGTCGCGCAGACCCGCCAGCCACTCCTCCGTGTGCTGGCCGGTCAGCCGGACACACCAGGCCAGCGCCTCCGAGCGGGACCGGGCGACACCGGCGTCCACAAGGGTGTCCAGCACCTGGCGTTCGGCCTGGCGCAGCCGCGTCATCACGGGCGCGGCGAGGTGGGTGTACAGGTGCTCGGCGTCGCCGCACCGCGCACCCCAGGCCACCTTGCGCTCGTACCGGTGCTCGACCTGCTGGGCGATCCGGATGCGGGCGTCGCGGGTGTCCTCGCGGAACTGGTGGATGCGCCCGGTCTGGGCGGCGGCGCGGTCGGCGTCGGTGGCGTCGGCTGCCAGTTCGGGTACGGGCAGCCGGCCCCAGATGATGATCTCGTCGCGGTCGATGACGACCCGGGGCGGTTCGGTGAACCAGCCGTCGGGCACCGCGCCGGTGATCCAGCCGGCGGCGTCGTCGGCGGGTGGTGGTTCGCTGCGGGCCCCGGGAGGGGCGGCTCGGTAGCGCATCTCGACCTCCTGAACGGTGTTGATTACATGATTACACCGTTGCAGGCGTTGCAGGGACAGTGTTCACCCATGGCGAACGCCGAGGCTCGTGGAGATCAGAGGACGAACGCGTCGGTCCAGAGCTGGCGGGTCCGGCCGGACAGGGCCTCCATCAGGCCCACCGCCTGCCCGTCCGTGAGGGCCGCCACGAAGTCGATCACCGCGCGGCCGCGGGCCCGGCCGATCCGATCCGGGGTGCCCTCGGGCAGCTCCGCCTCGCCCAGCTCGACCAGGTCGCGGATCCGGCGGGGGAGCCGTTCCGCCTCGTCGGGGTCGGTGAGCCAGGCCAGCAGCGCCTCGACCAGCTGCGCCAGCAGCCGGGCCTGGCCGCGCTGATGCAGCGCGAGATCCGGGCGGGCCAGCACGAACCGGTTCTGCACGAACTTGAGGATCTGCACCTCGTGCCACTGGGCCGGGGCGAGCGCCACGTGCCCGGAGCGCACGGCGGGCTGCCCGACCACCTCGATCGACTCGACCAGCCGCCGGGTCCACGACGCGGAGAACGCGGCCACCTGGGCCTCCGCCTCCAGCGACCCGTCGAACGGCGCCGCCAGCAGCCCGTCCACCAGCTCGGCGCGGACGTGCTCGACCGCCGCCGCGAACGCGTCGTCGTCTGTCATCCAGCCGTCCTTGCGGTGCAGCTGGCGGCGCAGCGACTCGATCGCGCTGCCGGGCCGCCGCTCGTCCGGCGCCTCGGCGTCCAGCGCCCACCGGGGCGCGCGCTGCCAGGCCATCAGCTCGGCCGCCACCGCGCCCTGCTGCAGCACCCCGACCCGGTGCACGTCCTCCAGATCGTGGATGGCGTACGCGATGTCGTCCGCGGTGTCCATCACGGACGCCTCGGGGGTCTGCTGCCAGTCGGCCACCCGGCCCGCGAACGGCAGCCGTGCCTGCACCACGTCCGCGATCTCCGTCGAGTACGCGCCGAACTTCAGCGACCCGCCCTCGGCGTCGTCGGGCGGCGGGGCCGCCCCGCGCGGCGCCGGGTCCATGAAGCGCGGGTGCGGCTCCGGGTGGGTGCGCCGGGTCCACGGGTACTTCAGGATCGCGGCGCGCACCGCGGCCGTGAGGTTGAGCCCGATCGTGGCCTGGCCGCGGATCTCGGTGCTGGTCACGATCCGGTACGACTGCGCGTTGCCCTCGAACCCGTCGCGGAGTCGCAGCCGCTGCCGGGCGAGCTGGTCGAGCACCCGCTCGCCCAGATGGCCGAACGGCGGGTGGCCGAGGTCGTGGGCCAGCGCCGCCGCCTCGACCACGTCCGGGTCACAGCCGCCCAGCTTCTCCAGCAGGTCGGCGTACCGGGGGTCGGCGGTCAGGCGCTCGGCGACGGCCCGGCCGACCTGCGCGACCTTCAGACTGTGGGTGAGCCGGTTGTGCACCAGCAGGCCCGCCCCGCCGGGGCTGATCACCTGCGTGACGCCGCCCAGCCGGGCGAAGAAGGGGGAGCTGACGATCCGGTCGCGGTCCACCCGGAAGGGGCTGGCCGCCAGGTCGCCCGGGGCGACGAGGCTCTCGCCGAACAGGCGCCGGGAGCGCGGATCATCCATGGGCGCGAGCGTACGCCGACGCCGCAGGGTCGCCACGGCAACCACCTGCGGTGACGGAGATCCCAGTACGCCGGTGGCGCGCGGTGGCCGTCGACCGTCAGACTTGGTTCCGTCCGGACGCGGCCGATGAGTCGGTCGAAGAGAAGGGGGATCGTGCGGATGGCGAGGCAGGCAGGCGGGCGCCGCGGGCGTACCGGGATGTGGGTGGCCCTGGCGCTGGGCGCCGCGGCGGCGTGGGCGGTCCGGGACGTCCCGGCTCAGATGGGGGCCCGGGCCGGCGGGGCGCGCCGCGACCGGATCAACCGTTCGCCGCAGTTCGCCGACGGCAAGTTCCGCAACACCGTGCCGGCCACCGAGCTCACGGCCGCCTCGATGCCCCGGGTGGCCGCGGCCGCGATGACCGACCGCGAGCGGCGGCGCCCGTCCGGTCCCGTGCCGGTGCTGCGCCCCGACACCGGCGGAGCCGCGGACGGCCTTTTCGTCACCTGGTACGGCCACTCGTCCGCGCTCGTGGAGATCGAGGGCCGCCGGGTGCTGCTCGACCCCGTATGGAGCGACAGGTGCTCGCCGTCGCGGCTGCTCGGGCCCAAGCGCCTGCACGAGCCGCCGGTCCCGCTGCGCGACCTGCCCCCGATCGACGCGGTGCTGATCTCGCACGACCACTACGACCACCTCGACATGGAGACGATCCGCAACCTCGTCGACCTGCAGGCCGCGCCGTTCCTGGTGCCGCTCGGGGTGGGTGCCCACCTGGAGCGCTGGGGAGTCCCCGCCGCCCGGATCGTCGAGCTGGACTGGAACGAGCGGGTGACCGTCGCCGGTGTCGAGTTCGTCGCCACCGCGGCCCGGCACTTCTCCGGGCGCGGCTTCGCCCGCGACGAGACGCTGTGGGCGTCCTGGGTGATCGCCGGGCCGACCCGTAAGGCCTTCTACAGTGGCGACACGGGCTACTTCCCGGGCTTCGCCGACATCGGCGCGGAGCACGGTCCGTTCGACGTGACGCTCGTGCAGGTCGGCGCGTACGGCGACGCGTGGCCGGACATCCACATGTTCCCCGAGGACGGGGTGGCCACCCATGTGGACGTGCGCGGGGGCCTGATGATCCCGGTGCACTGGGCGACGTTCAACCTGGCGCTGCACGACTGGGCGGAGCCCGCCGACCGCACCTGGGCGGAGGCGAAGGCGCGCGACGTACGGCTCGCCGTGCCGCGTCCCGGCGAGCGGGTCGACGTGGACGACCCGCCCGCGGTGGACGGCTGGTGGCAGCAGATCGGCTGACCTGCCGGGGCCCCGCGGCGTACGAGCGCGACTCGTCGGTCGTGGCGGCGCATGCGCGGTCGGCAGTGGAGGTGCTGGTGTCGAGCGGTGGGTCAGCCGGGAATCCGGGGCCGCCTCAGTGCACCGCGTCGTAGGCGCTGGCCAGCAGGATGGCCACGATGGCGAAGGCCGTCAGGAGCAGTCCCCTGGTGTGTCCCCAGGCGATGCGGCGCTTGGCCGGGACGTCCCGCTTGGCGGCGCGCACGTCGCGCCAGGCGGCGTGGGTGCGGCCGACGCGGTAGCCGACGGCGACGACGGTGGCGGCCATCACGATGGTTGCGACACTCACGGCGGAACTCGGGTCGTTCGTCATGCGAACCCCCAGGAGAGGCGGAGCGGTGCCGGACGCACATCAGTGTGGGGTGCCGAGATCGCCCGAAGCTAGGGGATTTACGGGGATGAAAACCCATAAAACCGGGTTCGAGGTACGGACGCCGGCATAGTTTTCTGTCGGCTATCCGACGGTCGGGTATTTTGCGGTCCAGTTCGTACTCGACCGCGCTGGCGCTGTCCTCGGCGGACCCGTTCCGACGTGGACGGGTCAGCCGCGGTGGAACAGCTCGATCAGCGTTCGGGCGATGGTCACCAGTGAGGCGCCCACCCCGAGCACGACCTGCAGGTAAACGAGCCACCGCGGAGCTGCGGCCCGCGATGCGATCGCCACACGGACGATCCGGCGAACCGGCCGGGTCCGGCACTGCGCGTGCCGCCGACGCCGCCGGGCCGGGGACACGTCCCGGCGCGCCGTGACCCGCGAGGTGCCCTCGGGGTCGACGAGCCGGACCTGCGTCCGAATCATGTGGCGCTGGTTGGTGGTGACCATTGCGCCCTCCTTGGGGATGAAGCGGATCGGGGACGGGGGTCGGGGTTTCGTCACCGAGTGACCGCTTTGCACTCCATGGTGGCCGATAATCTGCTAGGTAGCAACATGCAAGGTGGATGGTTGGACTACGCGGCGCGACCTCACGCCGTGAAGGCCCCGCTTGACCTGCTCAATTCGAAGTTTGCCCATACCTTCGCGGGGCGGCCTGCGCCGGATGGTGCGTCGGAAAACGGTTCCGAATCGCACGGTCTTTTAGGACAATCCAGGCCAAACGATGCGCGTAGGTCTGCGGAGGTCGCCGACGCGCGCCATCCGGCGGGAACGGCGGCCGCCGCGGGGCGCATTTCGCCGCCGCCGGGCGCCCTCGGACACGCCGCCGACCACGGTGACACCCGCCGCCGTTCAGTGATTTCGAGCCGATTTGCCGCATATGGATAAACGCGCGGCAAGTGAACCGGATGGCCTCCAGGGGTTGCGGTACCGGTTCCGAGCGCACTACCTCACCGGAGTTCGTCCCTGCGTGGTCACTGCACGTTCGCGCGCATCCGCTGCTCCGCCGCCGCACTGCGGACCACCATGAGCCGCAGCTCCAACTCGTCGGCCACCATCGCGGCCAGATGCTCCAGCGCCGCCAGCTGCCGGGGGCTCGCCTCGCGCGGGCGGTTGTCGATGACGTTCACCGTGCCGAGACGGTGCCCGTCATAGGTGCGGATCGGCGCCGCGGCGTAGAAACGCAACCCCAGCTCGCCGCGGACCAGCGGGTGAGCGAGCGTACGCGGATCCACCGCCGCATTGTTGATCACATAGATGTCGTCCTGCTGGATGACCGAGGCGCACAGGCCCGGCTCCTTGCCGACCTCGCTGACCCCGGACAGCCCCACACACCCGGCCAGCCAGACCCGGTCCTGCTCCACCAGGGACACCGTCGCGATCGGGGTGTCGAACACCGCGCCCGCGACGAACGCGATCCGCACGTACGCCTCCTCGGCCGGCTGATCGACCAGCTGATACCGGCGCACGGCCCGCAGCCGCTCACGTTCACCCGGCGCGACGCCGTCCAGATACTCGTACGCATCGGGCGAGGCGGGGTTGCTGTTCGTCACGACGGATCCACCTCACACAGTCCTCGCTCACGGTCACCGCGAGCTTAATGACCGTCCCGGCGCGTCCCCAATGCCCGTGAAGGCCACAATCGCCGCGATCATCCCCCGCACGGGTGAACGCCCGTCAGGCGTCGGGCTCCTCGTCCTCGGGCAGCGGGCGCAGGCGGATCCGGGTGATGGCGCGGCCGGTCACCTCGACCACCTCCACGGTGAACTGCGGGCACGTCACCACCTCGCCCGGTTCCGTGGGAATGTGGCCGAGCGCGGCCAGCACCATGCCCGCGACCGTCGTGTAGTCGCCCTCGTCCGGGGTCGACGCGTCGAAGCCGATGTCGGGCAGATCGTGGATCGGGAACGATCCGGGCAGCAGCAGCGCGCCGTCCGGTTCGCGGACGACCGCCTGCACGTCCCGGTCCGTCTCGTCGTAGATCTCGCCGACGATCTCCTCGACCAGGTCCTCCATCGTGATGATCCCGTCGATCGCGCCGCGCTCGTCCACCACCATGGCCAACTGCTGGCGCTCGGCCCGCAGCTGGCGCAGCGCGTCGGAGACCCGCAACGTCTCGGGCAGGAACAGCCCCGGCCGGGCCACCGCGTCGGCCGTACCGCGGGCGTCGATGAGGTCGCGCAGGTGCACCACGCCCAGCACGTCGTCCAGACCGGCCGGGCCCACCACGGGCGCGCGGGAATGGCCCGCGTCCATGAGCATCCGCAGCGCCAGGTGTGCCTCCGTACCCGTGGGCAGGGTCTGCACGTCCCGCCGGGGCACCAGGATCTCCCGCAGGATGCGGTCGGCGATCTCGAACGCGCCGCTGATGATCGTGCGCTGCTCCGCCGAGAACTCCTGCCGGGCGGCGACCATGTCCCGGATCTCCTCCGTGGTCACCTCCTCGCGCTGCGCCTTCGGGTCGGCCCCGGCCAGCCGTACCGTGACGTCGGTGGCGACGCTGAGCAGCCACACCACCGGGCGGCTGATCGCCGACAGCACGTCCAGCGGGCGCGCCACCAGCAACGACCAGCCTTCCGTACGCTGCATCGCGATCCGCTTCGGTGCCAGCTCCCCGAAGACCAGCGTCACGAACGTCAACACCACCGTGACCAGCACGATGGCGGTCGGCCGCGCCGCCGCGCCGAGGAAGCTCAGCGGCTCGATGAGCGGCTCGGCCAGCGACACGGCGGCGAACGCCGACGCCAGGAACCCGGCCAGGGTGATGCCGATCTGGATCGTGGCCAGGAAACGGTTCGGGTCGCGGGCCAGCCGCGCCAGGACCCGGCCACGCCGCGACGTCCGTTCCAGTCGCTGGACCTGGCTGTCGCGCAACGACACCAGCGCCATCTCGCTACCCGAAAAGACCGCGTTGACCAGCACCAACACGAGCACGAGCACGATCTGCCCGCCTATGCCACTCACGACAGCTCCACGCCCCTCGGCGAATCGATCTCAGTGGCACACGGTAGCGACCGCACGCGCCGACCACCCGTCGGCAGGCAGATCGGGGCCGCGCGGATTCGAAAAACCGGATCGGCGGTCAGAACCGGGCGAATGAGCGGATCGGCATGCGCGGGCCGAACCGGGGCGCCCCGATCCCGCCCGCGGCCAGCAGGTCGCACACCCGGCCGCGCTGGCCCCGGAACGGCTCCAGCAGCTCCAGCATCCGGGCGTCCGTGCCGCGCGCCTCACCGGCCAGCGCCCAGGCGACCGTGTTCGGGATGTGGAAGTCGCCCACGCTCACCGCGTCGGGGTCCCCGTACGCGACCCGGACGACCTCGGCGGCGGTCCACGGGCCGATGCCCGGAATCGCGGTCATCCGCAAAGTCGCCTCGGCGCTGTCCGCGCACCGCTCCAGCCGCGCCGCCGCCTGTGCCGCGCGCAGCAGCGCCTGAGTGCGCCGCTGCTCCACCCCGAACGGGTGAAACGTCCAGTACGGCGTGGCCGCCACCGCCGCCGGATCGGGCGGCAGCAGCAGCGGCACGGGACCCGGCGCGGGTTCGCCGAAGTGGCGGCAGATCGCCCGGTACGCCCGGTGCGCCTCCCGTCCGGTCACCTTCTGCTCCAGGATCGCCCGCAGCAGCCGGGGGAACACCAGCCCGGTGGCGGGCATCCGCAGCCCGTGGAAGGTGACGGCGAGCCGGGCCACCACCGGATGCGCGGCCGCCAACGGGGCGAAGGCCGTCACGTCGTCGCGCAGGCCCGCCACGGCGTCGGCGCGTTCGGCCAGCCAGTCCGCGCCCGGTCCGTAGGTTTCGGCGGCCAGCTCGCCGCCCGCCGGGGCGAGGTGCAGCGTGCCGGGGCCGTCCGGGGTGCGAGCCGCCAGCCAGAAGCCATCGCCGACGAAGTGGCCGCACGGGTCGTGGTGGCCCAGGGTCAGCGGGGCGACGGATCCGGCGAACCGGTACCGCTCGGGCGGTCGCAGGCGACGGGTCACGCTCACCCGCGCCACTCTGCCACGCCGCACCCGAAAACCTGAGCGGACCCGTGAGCTGGGGCGCAGCGCCGGGCTACCGCTCCGGCGTGCGGCCCTCGCCGCCCGGGCCCTCCAGCATCCGTACGATCTGCGCCAGCCCCGCTTTGACCTCAGTCGGGTCGGCCGCATTCTTGGCCGCGTCCGCCTTGTGCTCGGCGTAGTGCTCCAGCTGCGTCTCCCGCATCGCCGCCGTCGGCGACACCCCGCGACGGCCATGCCGCTCGGCTCCTGTCGTACGGCTGGTGCACCATGGTCGCGTGTCAGACGAAACCCCCGCGTCCCACCCGGTCGGCCGGGTGCTCGGCACGGCCGACGCCACCCCCCTGCAGTTCTGGACGGCCGTCACGCCGGGCAGCTACCTGCAGCTCGACGACGTCGTGGTGACCCGCCGCGAGCTGCCCGACCGCGAGCCGGTGACGATCGCCGGGGTGGTCACCCAGGTCCGGGCCCGGCACGAGGGCGCCCAGTTCGACTCGGACGTGTTCGCCATCGCCGAGGGCACCCTGCCCGCCCTCACCCAGGAGGCGGCCGAGATCACCACCACCCGGGTCGACCCGGAGCTGTACGTGCCGCCCGCCCCCGGCGCGGTGGTGCACCGGGCGACCGGCGAGGCCCGCGACGCGGCGCTGCACTTCGACCGGATGGAACGCCGGGTCCCGATGGGCACCGGCCGCGACGGGGTGCCGGTCTTCCTCAACGCGGACTTCCTCGACGGCACCCGCGGCGCGCACGTGTCCATCTCCGGCATCTCCGGCGTGGCCACGAAGACGAGCTTTGCCACGTTCCTGCTCTATTCGGTGTTCCGCTCGGGCACGCTCGGTGGCGACGCGGTCAACGCCAAGGCGCTGATCTTCAACGTCAAGGGGGAGGATCTGCTCTTCCTCGACCACCCCAACACGAAGCTGGACGAGTCCACCGTCGCGGCGTACGCCCAGCTGGGCCTGCCCGCCACCGCCTTCCCGGACATCCGCGTCTACGCCCCGCCCCGCGCCGGTGACTCCTCCGGCGCGCCCGACGTGCAGAGCCGCCTGACCGGGGTGGACAGCTTTTACTGGACGCTGGAGGAGTTCTGCGCCAACCGTCTGCTGCCGTACGTGTTCGCCGACGCGGACGACGAGCGGCAGCAGTACACGATGGTGGTGCACTCGGTCGCCGCGCACCTGGCCCGGCATGCGGTGCCCGCCGAGGGTGGGGTCAGCATCGACGGCATCCGCCTCGGTTCCTACGGCGACCTGGTCGATCACGTCGTCGACCAGCTCACCGACGACGAGACCCGGGCCACCTGGGCGGGCAGCGCCATCAACATGGGTACGGTCAACGCCTTCGCCCGCCGCCTGATCGGCAGCAAGAAGGACCTGGCCCGGCTGATCCGCGGCGACCTGGCGACCCGCCGCCCGCACGCCATCTCGACCGCGGACAGCGCCCAGGTCACGGTGGTCGACCTGCACAACCTGCCGGACCGTGCGCAACGCTTCGTGGTCGGCGTGACACTCAAGACCGAGTTCGAGCGCAAGGAGAAGGCGGGCACGGCCAAGCCCCTGCTGTTCGTGGTGCTCGACGAGCTGAACAAGTACGCACCACGCGAGGGCACCTCCCCGATCAAGGAGGTGCTGCTCGACATCGCCGAGCGCGGCCGTTCTCTCGGGGTGATCCTGATCGGCGCCCAGCAGACCGCCAGCGAGGTGGAACGCCGGATCGTCACGAACTCGGCGATCCGGGTGGTGGGCCGCCTCGACCCGGCCGAGGCGTCCCGCCCGGAGTACGGTTTCCTCCCGCCCGCCCAGCGGCAGCGGGCCCTGCTGGCGCGGCCCGGCACGATGTTCGTCAACCAGCCCGACATCCCGGTGCCGTTGTGCGTCGAGTTCCCGTTCCCGGCGTGGGCCACCCGGGCCTCGGAGGCCGGTGCGCCGCCGTCGGGCACCCTGCGCTCGATCGTGCAGGGCGCCGACCCGTTCGCCGTCGTCGGCGGCGGGTCGTCGGACGACGAGATTCCGTTCTAAGGTTTCGCGATGCGCATCCTGCACACCTCCGACTGGCACGTGGGGAAGGTCCTCAAGGGCCGGTCCCGCCACGACGAGCACATCCGCGTGCTCGCCCGGGTCGTGGACATCGCGCGGGCGGAGCAGCCGGATCTGATCGTCGTCGCCGGCGACCTGTACGACACGGCCGCCCCCTCCCCGGACGCCACCCGCGTGGTGACCCGGGCGTTGAGCGCCCTGCGCCGCACCGGGGCGCAGGTGGTGGCGATCGGCGGCAACCACGACAACGGTCAGGCGCTGGACGCGCTGCGTCCGTGGGCGGAGGCGGCCGGGATCGTGCTGCGCGGCGCGGTCCGCGACGACCCCGCCGAGCTGGTGGTCACCGGCACCACCGCCGGGGGCGAGCCGTGGCAGCTGGTCACGCTGCCGTTCCTCTCCCAGCGGTACGCGATCCGCGCCGCCGAGATGTACGAGCTGACCGCCGCCGAGGCCAGCCAGACCTACGCCGACCACATCGCCCGGCTGATCACCCGCCTCAGCGAGGGCTTCGACTCACCCGGCGTGGTCAACCTGCTGACCGCCCACCTCACCATCGTCGGTGCCACCGCGGGCGGCGGCGAGCGGGAGGCGCACTGCGTCATGGGCTACGCGGTGCCCGCCACGGTGTTCCCCGCCAACACGCACTACGTGGCGCTGGGCCACCTGCACCGGGCGCAGCAGGTCACCGGGCCCTGCCCGGTGCACTACAGCGGCAGCCCCCTGGCGATCGACTTCGGCGAGGAAGAGAACGTTTGCTCGGTCGCCGTCGTCGACGTGGCCGCCGACCGCGCGGCCCGGGTCCGGCACGTGCCGGTGACCTCGGCGCGCCCCCTGCGTACGGTCCGCGGCACCCTCGAACAGCTCCGCACGGTGAACGATCCGGACGCCTGGCTCCGTGTCTACGTCCGCGAGGCCCCCCGCGTGGGTCTGCGCGAGGACGTGCAGGAGCTGCTGCCCAACGCGCTGGAGGTGCGAATCGACCCCGACATGGTCCCGGACCGGGCGGGGCAGCGGATGGCGCAGCGCGCCGGGCGCTCGCCGCGTGAGCTGTTCGGCGACTACCTGGACAGCCGCGACGGCGCCGACGACGGCGTCCGTGAGCTGTTCGACGAGCTGTACGACGAGGTGAGTCAGAGCTCATGAGACCCCTGCGGCTGGACCTCGCCGGGTTCACGGTGTTCCGGGACCCGACCACGGTCGACTTCACCGACGCGGACTATTTCGCGCTGGTCGGCCCCACCGGCTCGGGCAAGTCCACGGTGCTCGACGGCATCTGTTTCGCCCTGTACGGCACGGTGCCCCGCTGGGGCGGCACCCGGGGGATCGGCAACGCGCTGGCCCCGTCGGCCAACGAGGCGCGGGTGCGGCTGGTCTTCGAGTCGGCCGGCGCCCGGTACGTGGCGACCCGGGTGGTGCGTCGCGACGCCCGCGGCAACGCGAAGACCGCCAGCGCGGGCCTGCAGCTGATGCCACCGGGCTTCGACGCGACCCGGCTCGACACCGGGATGAGCCTCGACGACCTGGGCGAGGTGCTGGCCGGCACCCCGGCGGAGATGGACCGGGCGGTCGTCGAGGCGGTGGGGCTGCCGTACGAGCAGTTCACCAGCTGCGTGGTGCTGCCGCAGGGCCAGTTCGCCGACTTCCTGCACGCCAAGCCCGCCACCCGCCAGCAGATCCTGGTCAACCTGCTCGGCCTGCACGTCTACGAGGAGATCCAGGCGCGCGCGACGGCGCGGGCCAGCAGGTCCGAGGCGCAGCTGACGACCCTCGACCAGGTGCTGGCCGGGCTGGCCGACGCGGACGACGCCGCGGTGGAGGCCGCCCGGGCCCGGCGCGACGCCATGCGGGAGCTGACGGTGGCGGTCGAGGCCGCGGTGCCGGGACTGCGCGCGGCCCGCGAGGCTGAGGAGGCGGCCGCGACGACCCGCGACGGCCTGGACGACGAGCTGGCCGACCTCGGCGAGGTGCGCACACCGCCCGCGAGCGCCGCGGCCGCCGAGGCGAGCGTCGCGGCGCGCACCGCCGCCGCCGACACCGCGGCCGCGGTGCGCGCCGCCGAGGAGCTCGAGGAGAAGGTACGCGGCGAGCTGGCCGCGGCCGGGGAATCGGCCGCGCTGCGCCTGCTGCTGGACCGGCACGCCGAGTTCGAGCGGCTCACCGAGCAGGCCGACTGGTTCGCGGGTGAGGTCGGCGTCGCCGAGGTGGAGTTCCGCGACGCCGCCGCCGCGGCCGAGCTGGCCCGGGCCGCCGCCACGGGTGCCGAGCAGCTGCTCGAACAGGCCCGCGCGGAGTACTCGGAGGCGCAGCGGCTGGACCGCGCGGTCGCGTTGCGCGCCCATCTGTCCCCGGGCGACGACTGCCCGGTCTGCCTGCGCCCGGTCGAGCAGGTGCCACCCGTGCCCGAGGGCTCGGCGGTGCAGGCGGCCGAGGCCACCGGCCGGGCCGCGCGGGCCGCCGCCGAGGTGGCCACCACGGCGTTCCGGGAGCGGGACGCGGTGGCGCGCAAACTGGAGAGCGGCCTGGAACGCAAGCGCGCCCAGCACGAGCACCACCTCGCCCGGCTGGCCGAGGTGCGCGGCGGGCTGGCGGACTCCCCGGGCGAGGGGGCGCTGCGCACCCGGCTGGCCGAGCTGACCCGGCTGCAGCGGCGGTTGGAGGATTCCGGGGCCGCCGTGCGCGCCGCCCGCGAGCAGCAGCGCCGGGCCCAGGCCGCCGCCGAGGCCGCCGATGAGCAGCAGCGCCGGGCGTGGCGGACCTTCGACGCGGCGCGTGACGCGGTCGCCCGGTTCGCCCCGCCGCCCGCGGACCGGGACGACCTGGCGGGTGCCTGGGCCACGCTGGTCGGCTGGGCGCAGCAGCAGCGCGAACGGCGGGAGCGGGCCCGCGCCGAGGCGGAGTCGGCCGTCACGGCGGCGCACCAGGCGACGGCGCGGGCGTACGCGGCGGTCGTGGCGCTGTTCACCGGGGCCGGGGTGCCCGAGCCGCGCGCGGGCGTGCCCGCGCCACGGACGGCCGTCCCTGGTGGGGCCGTCCCTGGTGCGGGTGGCCCTGGTGCGGGTGGTCCCGGTTCGGCTGGCTCGCGGTCGAGCGGCCCGGTTTCGAGCGGCCCGGGTTCGAGCGGCCCGGTTTCGAGCGGCCCGGGTTCGAGCGGCTCTGGTCCGGCGGGCTCCCGTTCCGGTGACTCCGGTCCGGGTGGGGCGGGTCGTGCCGTGGCCGGGGCGGCGGCGGACGCCGAGCTGATCCGGGCGGCGGCGGTCGCTGCCGAGCGGGCGCAGGCGGCCTGGCAGCGGCTGGTGGACCGTCGCGAGCAGGCCCGTGACCTCTCCGGGCAACGCGCCACCCTGCAGCGCGAGGGCCGGGTCGCCAAGGCGCTCGCCGGGCATCTGCGGGCCAACAACTTCGAACGCTGGCTGCTGGAGGAGGCGCTGGACCTGCTGGTCGACGGCGCCTCGCGGATCCTGCGCGAGCTGACCGGCGGCCAGTACGACCTCGTCCACGACAAGGGCGAGTTCTTCGTGGTCGACCACCACGACGCGGGGTTGCGGCGTGGGGTGCGCACGCTGTCGGGTGGTGAGACGTTCCAGGCGTCGCTGGCCCTGGCGCTGGCGCTCTCGGAGCAGCTCGCGGGGATGTCCACGACCGCGGCCAGCCTGGAGTCCATCGTGCTGGACGAGGGCTTCGGCACCCTGGACGCGGCGACCCTCGACGTGGTGGCCGCCACCTTGGAAAATCTGGCCGCCCGTGGCGACCGGATGGTCGGCGTGGTCACCCACGTGCACGCGCTGGCCGAGCGGGTGCCGGTCCGCTTCGAGGTGCACAAGGACGCCCGTACGGCGCATGTGGACAGGGTCGGCCTGTGACCCGGATGTTCGTCGACGCGTGGGACCCGGCGTACGGGGCGTCGTTCGAGGGCGGTGGGGACGGCGACGGGCCCTCGGCGCCGAGCAGCGCCAAGGTCGACACGGACGTGGAGGTCCCCGCGGCCCAGTGGTCCCCGATCGACCCACCCGCCGGGCTGCGCTGCCCCGACGTGGTGCTGCTGGTGGACGGGGTGCGGCGCAACGACGCGGGTCTGTGGACCGCGGAGGACGACGGCCAGTCGTACGCGGGGTTGGCCGCCTCGTACGCCGCCGGGGTGGTCCGGTGCGACCTGCGCAGGGGAGTGGCGGAGTTGGCGAGTGCCCGGGTGGGCCGGGGCCTGTTCACGGCCAGCCCCACCGCCGGTGACGTGGTGGCCGGCTCCGTCCGGTACGAGATCCACCGGGTCGGCGGCACGGGCGAGGCCAGCAAGCTGCCCGCCGCGGTGCAGGGCCCGCTGACCGCGTTGGAGATCGAGGTGTCCGCGGCGGCCCGCGACTCCGGCAGCGACGGCTCCGACCTGCTGGTGGTCGACGGCCCGCTGCGCAATCGCCGCCAGTTGCCGCGCACGATCGGCTACGTCAAGACCCAGCAGCGGCAGTACCTGCCCGCCGCCCTGACCCCGGTGGTCACCGGACTGCGCGCGGGGCAGCGCACCCCGGTGTTCGCGCTCGGCACGGTGTGGGGTGGCTGGTCGTGGTATCTGCGGCTGCCGGGGGCGTCCGGTGCGCCGTGGGCGGGGGTGGTTCGCGTCGAGTGCTCGCCCGAGCTCAGCCCGGAGCAGGCCATCGAGCTGGCCGGACTGTCCGGGGTCACGTTGCCGCGGTTCGCCTCGGCGGCGTACAAGGATCCGCGGGCACCGCAGAACCTGGTCCCCATCGCCGGCCTGGAGCGTCGGTTGCGGGGGCTGCTCGGGGATGCGCGGGTGCTGCATCGAGCGCTGACACTGGCCACGGCCCGCACCCGCTGACCCACCCGGCCGCTGCCGCTGAACCGGCGTAGTCGGGCAGGGCGTGGCGCCGTCGGACGTCGCGTCCGTCGTGATCGCCGGGCTGTCCGGATATCTTGCGTTCGGTGTGTGAGCGGTGCCACACGGTGGCGAGTTTCGTGCGCTACGTGCGTGTGCGAGCACGCTGAGCAGTATTTCTCCACGACCCGGTTGAGCTGAGTATGATTCGCCTGCCCGACTGCACATATCGGTGCAGATGGATGAAAGGTGATCGCTCACCTGCGTCGGTTCTGCCCCCGGAACTCGGAGGAATCTTGACCCCCACAGGCCCCCGCGGCCCAGCGGAACTCCGGGAAATTTTCCCGTCCGCATTGATCCCGGCAGGTGCCCCCACTCGTACTAAGGGCGACGGGGTAAGCACCGGCAGGAGGAATCGATGCATGCGCTGGTTGTCGACCGGCCCCAGACGGACGGGGCGTGCGGGATGACGCAGCAGCGATCCGGTGGCCGGTGGTCGGCTCTCGAGGGAGCCCGCGGGGCGGACAAGGATGGTGGCGTGATTCCACGACAGGCGCCTCGGCACGAGGCGACGTCGACTCCCGCGAACCACGAGGACACCCTGGTCCGGATGCTCTACGAGGAGCACGCGGGTCCGCTGCTGATGTTCGTGCTGCGACTGACCGGCGGGGACCGGCAGCGCGCCGAGGACATCGTGCAGGAGACGCTGCTGCGGGCGTGGCGCAACGCCCACCGGCTCGGCGCCCAGGGGCAGCAGTCCCTGCGGCCGTGGCTGGTGACGGTGGCGCGCCGGATCGCCATCGACGATCACCGCAGCGTGAGCGCCCGGCCACCGGAGACGTACGATCGTGAGCTGGAGAGCTTCCCGAGTACGGCGGACGACACCGACCGGGTGCTCCAGCTGATGACGGTCACCGATGCGCTGAAGACGCTCAGTCAGTCGCACCGGGAGATCCTCGTCGAGACGTATTTCCGCGGCCGGACCGTTCCGGAGGCGGCGGAGGTGCTCGGCCTGCCGCTGGGCACCGCCAAATCGCGCGTGTACTACGCGCTGCGGGCCCTGCGTACGGCTCTGCAGCAGCGGGGGGTGACGGAATGATGCAGGACCAGCACTTCGACGTGGCTGCGTACGCCCTGGGGGTGCTCGACGAGCGCGACGCGGCCCGCTTCGAGGACCACCTCATCGACTGCCCGACCTGCGCGGTCGAGCTGGAGTCGTTCCTGCCGGTCGTGGACGTCCTCTCCGAGGTCGACGCGGACGCCCTGGTCGCCACCGAACAGTCGCGGCGCGACGGCCTCGTGCTCAAGCAGATGATCGGCGAGGTACGCCACGAGCGGCGCCGCGCGAACAGCCGCCGGCTGTACTCGCTGGCCGCCGCGGTCGTGGTCTTCGCGATGCTGTCGATCGGTGCCCTGTTCGCGGGCGCCAAGTGGTTCGCGCCGCAGCAGCCGACAACGCCCGTGGCCCAGCGTGGCCCGAGCCAGCTCGATCCGCTGCCGCTGACCGATGACGGCCCCGGCATCGGCGGCCCCGACCTGACCGGTGAGCGGTTCGGGGGCTCGGACCCGCGCAGCGGGGTGCGGGCGGACGTCGCGTTGGAGAAGAAGGACTGGGGCACCCAGGTGTCGTTCGCTGTCTCCAACATCAAGGGCCCGCGTACCTGCCGCCTGGTGGCGGTCCGGACCGACGGTGGCTCCGAGGTGCTCACCACCTGGACCGTGCCGGAGAAGGGCTGGGGCACGGCGGAGAACCCGAAACCGCTGCTGCTGCAGGCCGTGACGGCCCTGCCGCGCGACGACATCGCACACCTCCAGGTGCAGTCCGTCGACGACAAGGGCGCGGCCGAGACCCTCGTCCGGGTGCCCTGACGCCTCGACCCACGCACTGCCGACCCACGCACTGCCAGCGAACGCCCGGCCGAACGATTCGGCCGGGCGTTCGGTGCATTGAATTCCATCACCGAGTGCGCGGCCATGTGTACGCGCTGCGAGCGGCGGCCGGAGTGGCAAAAATCCTCGAATTGATTGCGCCGATTCTTCAACCGCGCAGCGGCGGTGCGCGTACTACAGCCCGGACACGGACAGACGATCCAGCTGGAGGACGACGTGGTACCGGAGAAGCGGAAGTTGATGGTCGTCGGCGCCGCGCTAGCGGCGGCGTTCGCCCTCGCCGGTTGCGCGCCCGCCGGCTACAACGCGGCCGACTACGGCAACGGCGGCGCCCAGCCCGCCTCGAACGACCTGAACCCGTCGCCTGACACGGACGCGCCGACCGACGACGCCGTCGCCGATGGCAACGACGCGGCCCAGAAGGACGACACCGCGCAGAAGGACGCTCCCGACGTCCCCGAGGACAAGCTCACCACCGAACTGAACGCGACCACGGTGCCCCGCATGGGCCAGGTCGTCGAGGACCAGAACGGCTTCACGCTGTACCGCTTCGACGACGACAAGGTGAAGCCCAAGGTCGTGTCCAACTGCAACGGTGACTGCGCCAAGGTGTGGCCGCCCGCTCTCACCGACGGGAAGCCGCAGCTCAAGGGCGTCGACCCGAAGGATGTCGGCACCATCACCCGGGCGGACGGCAGCAAGCAGATCACCATTGGCAACTGGCCGGTCTACCGCTACATCGGCGACAAGAAGGCCGGTACGTGGAAGGGCCAGAACGTCGGCGGCAAGTGGTTCGTGGTGAAGCCGGACGGCACGAAGAACCTCACCTGCCTGCCCAAGATCTCCAAGCCGGTCGCACCGCCCGCCGATGACGAGGAGCAAGGCGGCGACGCCGGCGGCTCGGGCGCCGACTACAGCTACTGAGCGTCTTTCCGGGGCTGCCATTCGGTGGCCCCGGAAACAATTCCACAATGGCTTGAACACCGGGTGCCGTCCGTTCGGACGACATTCCGGTGCTGGCCGCGAACGTGCAAATCCAGATTAAGCGGTCCCTTAAGTCTTCCGTATTTCCCGCCCGCGGCATTGCTATTGAGCGAGCGGCGCTCCTACGGTTTCCGGCACTGGTCGAACGGCTGCCGGAGCCGCCGATAAACAGATCATCGTCGGAGGTACCAAGACATGATTGCCGCCCGCCCCTCACGCCGGCTTCAGCGCTGGCTTGTGGGCAGTCTCGCCGCGGTGTTGGTGGTTCTCCTGGCTCCGGCCGGAGTGGCCAGGGCAGACGGTGCCACTGACGTGCCCGTGCCGCCGAACACCGGCCTCACGGACCGCGGTGTCGGTAACCTCAGCCCCGCCGACAAGGACTTCGTGGTGAAGGTCCGCCTCGCCGGACTGTGGGAGATTCCGGCCGGCAACATGGCCCAGCAGAAGTCGCAGGACCCGCGGATCCAGAACATCGGCAAGAACATTTCGGCGCAGCACGTGCTGCTCGACCAGCTCGACCGGGACGCGGCCAAGAAGCTGGGCATCGCGCTGCCGAACCAGCCGAACGACGACCAGAAGTTCTGGCTGAACGAGATGAAGAACGCCAACGCCACGACGTTCGACCAGATCTATGTGGACCGCTTGCGTGCCGCGCACGGCAAGATCTTCCCGGCCATCGCGACGATCCGCGCCAGCACCCGCAACGACACGGTCCGCAAGCTGGCGCAGCAGGCCAACCAGTTCGTCATGACGCACATGACCCTGCTGGAGAGCAGCGGCATCGTCGACTACGGCGCGCTGCCCACCGCCCCGGCGCCCGCCGCGGCCCCCGGTAAGGGCCCGGTGCCGGTCGACCCGGGGATGATCCAGGCCGCCAACAGCAGCGCACCGGGCATCAACACCTCCGTGATCCTCCTCGTGCTCGCCGCGGCCCTGGTCGCCGGCGTCATCACCACCATGCGCATCTTCCGAGCGCGGTAATCCGCGAGCGGTTCGACCTGGCCAGCCGACCAGGCCGTACGGCATTACCCCCGGCTGGCTCCACCGCCCGCCACTTGTCCCAGAAAGGTGTCACCATGCGAAGGTCGCAGTACCGGCGCGAATCCCAATGGTCGAAGTGGTTCAGCGGACGGCGTCGCATCGTCGCCGCGGCGGCCACTCTCGTGGCCTTCGGCGGCATTGTGACCGTCACCCAGATCTCCAACGCGAGCACCAACCGCACGACCCAGCGCGCCATGTCCGCCTGCAACAACATCCAGGCTCCGCGGACCACGAAGCTGTCCACCGAGACCAGGCGCGGGACGTACACCACGAACAAGGGTCGGGTGACCCAGCACGCCGACGACGGCGCCGGTGACGTCCCGAGCGTGGACACGCTGCGGGCCCGCTGTCGCCAGTGGGTCATGCAGAACGCCGGCAACCAGCAGCAGAACGGTGGCCAGCAGCAGGGCGGTCAGCAGCAGGGTCAGAACGGCGGCCAGCAGCAGGGCGGTCAGCAGCAGGGTCAGAACGGTGGCCAGCAGCAGGGCGGTCAGCAGCAGGGTCAGAACGGCGGCCAGCAGCAGGGTCAGAACGGCGGCCAGCAGCAGGGTGGCAACAACAACGGCCAGCAGCAGGGTGGCAACAACAACGGCGGCCAGCAGCAGGGCGGCAACAACAACGGCGGCCAGCAGCAGGGCGGCAACAACAACGGCGGCCAGCAGCAGGGCGGCAACAACAACGGCGGCCAGCAGCAGGGCGGCAACAACAACGGCGGCCAGCAGCAGGGCGGCAACAACAATGGCGGGAACAACAACAACGGCCAGACTCCGCCTCCGGGTGCGGGCCTGGGCGTGTTGACGAACTCCTGTGCCACCAGCCAGCTCCCGCCGCACGACGGTTTCCAGAAGGGCGACCGCTGCGTGTCGACCGAGTTCGGTGAGGTCGGCTCGGCGGCCAACAACCCGTCGCTGCTGATCGTGGACGCGCCGCAGCAGGTGCAGGCCGGCCAGGCCTTCAGCCTGAAGGTCAGCACCCGCAACCTGATCCGGGACCGGTTCCTCGCGGCCGGTCAGGGTGGGTACTACGTGGAGAGTTCGGTCCTCCAGGACGGCATCGTCCGGGGTCACTTCCACACCGCCTGCCGGATGCTGCAGGGTACGGACGCCGCGCCCGCGCCGGACCCGGTGCCCGCGTTCTTCGTGGCGACCGAGGACAAGCGCGGTGGTCGGGACGCCGATGTGGTGACGATCAACGTGCCGGGTCTGCCGCAACAGGGCACCGCGCAGTGTGCTTCGTGGGCTGGTGACGGTTCGCACCGGATCCCGATGATGGAGCGCGCCAACCAGACCCCCGCCTTCGACGCGGTCCGCATCGAGGTCGCCGGTGGTGGCAACAACAACGGCGGCAACAACAACGGCGGCCAGCAGCAGAATGGCCAGCAGCAGAACGGCCAGCAGCAGAACGGCCAGCAGCAGAACGGCCAGCAGCAGAACGGCCAGCAGCAGAACGGCCAGCAGCAGCAGCGGCGCCGCAACTAGCAGTACGAGCCCGGAGCCTCGGCCGAAACGGCCGGGAACCGAACCCCAGGGGAGGCGTCATCCCTGCCGATGACGCCTCCACCGGGGGACCCCCCATCGGCGACCCGGCCGGCCGTTCACCCCCCTGACGAACGGCATTTCGGCCACCGGACCGGCTAACGGAAACGGCTGACGAAAGGAGGCGCGGGACCGACCGGACCGGCACCAACAAGCTCCGGCCCTGGGCGACGCGGACCGACATCCGACGCGCCCCATCCGATGGCCCTGACCGGGAGCGCGGTCAGGGCCATCGGCACGCCCGCGAGATGTCGGTCCGGGCCGTCGAAATGCCCGCGAGACGCCAATCAGCGCCGCGGGAGTGCGAGATGTCGGTCCGGGCCGTCGAAATGCCCGCGAGACGTCGGTCAGGGCTCGCGAAAGGCGCGCGCGGTGCCGGTCAGGGGCGGCTGCGGGCGTACCGGAGAAAGAGCATGTCGTCGGCGGACAGGATGCCGCGCAACGACATGGCCCGCGGCGGACCGGGCGGTCCGGCCGCGATGCGGCCGACCGTGCCGCCCACGAGCAGCGGCGACACCGTCAGGCACAGCTCGTCCACCAGATCCGCCGCGGTCAGCGCCCCGAACAGGACCGGGCCGCCCTCGCAGAGCACCTGCGTCGCCCCCCGCGCGTGCAGCGCGGCCAGCCCGGCGGCCAGATCGACCTCGCGCTGCCCGACGGTCACCAGCTCGGCGACCGGGTCGAGCGCGGCCCGCCGCTCCGCGGGCGCGGCGCCGCAGGTGAGGATGATCGGCCGCACCGGCGCGTCGGAGAAGATCTCCTGGGCGGGGTCGAGGTCGAGGGTGCGGGACACGACGACCATCAGCGGGAACTCCGGCAGGCCCTGAGCGCGCCGCCACTCGCGCCGGGCCGGGCTGAGGCGCAGCGCGTCGTACTTCTCCGCGCGGACCGTGCCGGCCGCCACCACGAGCGCGTCGCAGAGCATCCGCAACGTTCCGAAGATCAGCTTGTCGGCCGGGCCGGACAGGCCCGCCGAGAAGCCGTCCACGGCCACCGCGCCGTCGAGGCTGGCGACGAAGTTGACCCGCAGGGTCGGTTCGGGGTTGCGGGGGTACCGCGCGGTCAGCGCGGCCACGTCCAGCGCGGGCGTCTCGGGACCCGGCCAGGCCCGCACGGAAGGGCCGGTCACGGGCCCGGCGGGCCGGTCACCGGCGGGGTGGGTTGCGCCGGGCGGTGCTGGCAGTCGCACCAGGAGCCGCCGCGGCATTCGTCGTGGCGGCGCTCGCGGCAGGCGCGGCAGATCATGTCCATGACTTTATGCGTACGCCGTGCCGCCCGTCAGCGGTGTCCCCGGTGGGGTTCGCACGTTCTGCTGGACGCCCGGCCGGTCCGTCGTGCGACGGGGAGAACATGTCTAGGCTCCTGGGTGGGTATTTCACGGGTCCTTGACGATCGAGCAACGGTCGTGCAACCAGCGTGAAACGCCGATTCGGCAGTCTGATCATCACGGGACGGCCATGCCGTGCCGGTCGGCCAGACGGGAGGGAGCTTCATGTTGCTGCGGGTACGGGTAACCCTGCCGGACCGCCCCGGCGCCCTCGGGCAGGTCGCGCGGACACTCGGCGTCGCCGGGGCGGACATCGTCCAGGTGGTGGTGCTGGAACGGCTCGGCGGCCGCGCCGTCGACGACTTCACCGTGGTTTGGCCGGGCGCCTCCCGGGTGGAGCGCTTGCTGGCCGGCCTCGCCGCGATCCCGGGCGTGCAGGTCGACGGCGTCTGGCGGGCGATCGGCGCGCCGGTCTCCGGCGGGCACGACGCCGAGCTGCTGGCCCAGGTGGCCGCCAACCCGGCCGACGGCCTGGCCACCCTGGTCGACGCCGTGCCGGGGCTGCTGGCCGCCGATTGGGCCGCCGCCGCCGTGGTCCCGGCCGACTGGGCCGCCCGTTCGGGTGGCGAGCCCACGGTCACGTACGCGAGCTGGCGCGCCCCGTCCCCGCTGCACCTGCCCGAGGTGACGCCGCTGCGGGCCCGCCCCCTCACCGGCCCCGACGGCACCCGGTACGCGGTCGCCCCGTTCGGGCGCGCGGGCCTGGTCCTCGTGGTCGCCCGTACGGACGACGAGGAGCTGCCGACTCCCGCGTTCCATGTCATCGAGGTGGACCGTGTCGCCCAGCTGGTCCGCGCGGCCGCCGTCATCCTCGGTGACCACCTGGATCGGGTCGACGCGTCGCCGATCGCGCACGCTGTGATTGACCCCTCATAATTCGCCCAGCTCAGGCAATATCTGGGTAACACCGGCACGAGACGCTTAGGTTTCGGTTCAAGGCGACTCGATCCGGAAGGGGAGTGTCCCGCATGGCGCTGTGGCGGATCCGGGCAACGGTTGACGACCGCCCGGGCTACCTGTCCGTTCTGACCGCGAGTCTCGCGTTGCGGTCGGTCAACATCCTCGCTGTTCACGTGCACACCACCGAGGCGGGAGCGGTCGACGACTTCCTCGTCGACGCTCCCGACACCATGTCGGAATCGGACATGCTGGCCGCGGTCGAGCGCGGACGCGGCCGGGACGTGTTCGTGGCCCGGGCGGAGGCCCAGGGCCTGGCGGACCAGCCCACCCGGGCGCTGGCACTGGCCGGGCGGCTGGTGCACGACCCGGACGCCCTGGGCGAGTCCCTGGTCTCCCTGCTCGACGCGGACGAGGTGCGCTGGCGCCCCGAGCCGGGGGCCGGCCCTGGCTACGACAGCAGCCGGATGACCCTGCTCGACCCGGTCGGCGGGGCGTACGAGCTGCGGCGGCGCGCCCCGGAGTTCACCCCCGCCGAGTACGCGCGCGCCCAGGCGCTGGTCGAGGTGTCCGGCGCCGCGTTGCGCCAGCACGCCGAACACACCACGCTGCTACTGCCCGACGGCGCCGAACTGCTGGTCCGACCGGCCGGGCACGACGACGCCGAGCCCGTACTCGACCTGCACCGGCGAGCCTCGGCCGCCTCGCTGCAACGCCGCTACCTCGGTGGTGCCCCCGCCGACCCGCGGCTGCACCGCCTGCTCGAACCGGCCGGGGGGATCACCCTGCTGGCCGTGGATCTGCACACCGACCGGGTGATCGCCATGGCCAGCCTGCTGGCCGAGGGGGATCTCGGCGAGGTGGCGCTGCTCGTGGAGGACGACTGGCAGCGGCGCGGCATCGGCACGGCTTTGCTGCGGCGCCTGGTGTCGTACGCGCAACGGTCCGGGTTCGCGGCGGTCGTGGCGCACACCGGTGCCGACAACGCGGCGATGCTGCGTACGCTGCGCCGGATCGGGCAGGGCCGGACCGACCGTGACGGGCCGATGACCAGCGTGACGCTGCCTGTCGTGGGCCGGGTGCCGGCCACGGCGTAACAGTCAGGCGTGCCGGGCGCCGTGTTCGACGCAGGTAGCCGTCCACCCGGCCGGGAGGATCTGCACCTTCATCCGGCGGCGGCACTGCGGGCAGAACCGCGGCGGCTCCAGCTCCCGAGCCCGGCGGCACGCGGCGTGGTCGCCGGAGTCGGCGGCCTCGCCGCACCGGTCGCACCACACCGCGGTCACGGCGGCGTTCACAGCGTCGCGGACAGGGCCTTGACCGGCATCTTGAGGTCCTCCAGCAGGGCCAGGTCCTCGGTCGCCGGGCGCCCCAGCGTGGTCAGGTAGTTGCCGACGATCACCGCGTTGATGCCGCCCAGCAGACCCTCGCGCGTACCCAGGTCGCCGAGGGTGATCTCGCGGCCGCCCGCGTACCGCAGGATCGTGCGCGGCATCGCCAGCCGGAACGCGGCGATGGCGCGCAGCGCGTCCTTGCCCTCGACCACCGGACGGTCACCCAGCGGGGTGCCCGGCCGGGGGTTGAGGAAGTTCAGCGGGACCTCGTGCGGGTCCAGCTCGGCCAGCTGCCCCGCGAACTCGGCGCGCTGCTCGACGGACTCGCCGAGGCCGAGGATGCCGCCGCAGCACACCTCCATGCCGGAATCGCGCACCATCCGCAGGGTGTCCCAGCGCTCCTCCCACGTGTGCGTGGTGACCACGTTCGGGAAGTACGACTTGCACGTCTCCAGGTTGTGGTTGTACCGGTGCACACCCATCTCGACCAGGTCGTCGACCTGCTCCTGGGTGAGCATGCCGACGCTGGCCGCGACCTGGATGTCGACCTCGGCCCTGATGGCGGCCACGCCCTCGCGCAGCTGCGCCATCAGCCGTTTGTCCGGCCCGCGCACCGCGGCCACGATGCAGAACTCGGTGGCTCCCGTGGCGGCCGTCTGCTTCGCCGCCTCGACCAGCGCCGGGATGTCCAGCCACACCGCGCGCACCGGGGAGGTGAACAAGCCGGACTGCGAGCAGAAGTGGCAGTCCTCCGGGCAGCCGCCGGTCTTCAGCGACACGATGCCCTCGACCTCGACCTCCGGCCCGCAGTGGCGCATCCGCACCTCGTGCGCGAGCTGCAGCAGCGCCGGCAGATCCTCGTCGGGCAGGCGCAGCACCTGAAGCACATCGGCGGGGTTCAACCCGACGCCGTCCGCCAGCACCCGGGCGCGCGCCCGATCAAGGATCTCTGCCATGCCCGTACCCTACAAGGCCCCGGGCCCCTGATAGTTTCGCCGTCGTCGGTGGTGTGCCCGGCGGAATGTGGGGTTCGGTTTGGCGGCCTGGTTGACGGCGTTGGAGCGCCTGGCCCACAGCCGGGCCAAGGCCGGACTCACTCGCGAGCTGCGGCCCCGCGCGGCCGACGACGACGTCGTCGACCTGGCCGGGAACGACTACCTGGGCCTCGCCCGCCATCCCGAGGTGGTCGCGGCGGCGGCCGCGGCGCTGTCCGCGTACGGGCTGGGGGCCACCGGGTCGCGGCTGGTGCGCGGCTCCACCGAGGCGCACGCCGCACTGGAGCGGGCCCTGGCCGGCTGGCTCGGGGCGGAGCAGGCCCTCGTGTATTCGTCGGGTTACCTGGCCAACCTCGGCGCGGTCCGGGCCCTCGCGGACAAGCACACGCTGGTGGTGTCGGACGCGTACAACCACGCGTCGCTCATCGACGGCTGCCGGATGTCGGGCGCCGAGACGGTGGTGGCGCCGCACGGCGACCCGGACGCCGTCGCCGCGCTGCTCGACGCCGCGGGGAGGCGTCCCACCGTGGTGGTCACCGAGTCGGTGTTCTCGGTGGACGGTGACCTGGCCCCGCTGGCGGCGCTGCACGAGGTGACCTCCGCGCGGGGCGCGCTGCTGCTGGTGGACGACGCGCACGCACTCGGCGTACTCGGGTCGCAGGGCGCGGGCGGGGTCGCCGCCGCGGGTCTCGCCGGTGCCCCGGACGTGGTGGTGACCGCCACGCTGTCCAAGTCGCTCGGCAGCGCGGGCGGGGTGATCGCGGGCCCGCGGCAGCTCGTGCGCCACCTGGTCGACACCGGCCGTACCTTCATCTACGACACCGCGGTGCCGCCCGCGGTGGCCGCCGGAGCGCACGCGGCGCTGCGGATCGCGCGCGACGCGGACGATCGGCGGGCCTTGCTGGCGGCCCGCGCCGACCAGACGGTACGGCGGCTCGGCGCGGCCGGGTTCGCGGTGCGCCGGCCCGCCGGTGCCGTGCTGTCGGTGACCGCGCCGGGCCCCGAGGCGGCGCTCGCCTGGGCCGCGGACTGCCGCGACCGGGGGATCGCGGTGGGCTGTTTCCGGCCACCGTCCACTCCGGACGGCTCGTCCCGATTGCGGCTGACGCTGAGCGCCGGAGTGTCCGACGTGGACTTCGCCCGCGCCCTGGACGTGATCGTGGAGTGCGCACCATGACGCTCGACCCGGCGGAGCCAGCGTCGGAAACGTCCATGGCGGCACCTGTCTCGCCCGCGCCCTCCGCTGCGCCCGCGGCCCGGCCCGCCGAGGCGGGGGAGTGGCGCGGGATCGTGCTCGTCACCGGCACCGACACCGACGTCGGCAAGACGATCGTCACCTGCGCGGTCGCCGCCGCCGCCCAGGCCGCCGGGCTGCGGGTGGCCGTCGTCAAACCCGGCCAGACCGGTACGGTGACCGGCGCACCCACCGACATCGACGTGGTCAACCGGCTCGCCGCCCCGCACACCACACGCACCCTCGCGTCGTACCCGGAGCCCCTCGCCCCACTGGCCGCGGCCAAGGTGGCGTCGATGCCACCCCTGGAGCTGTACGAGGTCGTCGACGCCATCCGGGCCGAGGCCAAGCGGCACGACCTGGTCCTCGTCGAGGGCGCCGGGGGCCTGCTGGTGCCCATGGGAGTACGCCCGTCCGGTGCCCCCTGGACGGTGGCGGACCTGGCCACCGCGCTCGGGGTCAGCACCATCGTGGTGGCCCGTGCGGGCCTGGGCACCCTGAACCACACCGCGCTGACCCTGGAGGCGCTGGAACGCCGGGGCATCCCCGCGGCCGTGGTGCTCGGCGCGTGGCCCGCCGAACCGGAACTGGTGCACTGGGCGAACCTCGGCGAACTGCTGCCGCACCTGGTGGGCGCACTGCCCGACGGGGCGGGCGGGATGGACCCCGGGGTGTTCCGCCGTTCGGCGCCGGGCTGGCTCACCCCGGCCCTGTACGGCGTCCTCGACGACTGGCGCGTCTGGGCCGACGACATCCGCTGAGGGCCGTCGGGCCGACGTGACAGCGGCGCGGGGCGGCGGGTGGTGAGGCACACTCCAGGGGTGGCGTTCACCCTGACGATCGACTGCGGCGGCGGCGGCATCAAGGGCTCCGTGCTGGACGAGGCGGGCACGATGCGCGCCCACCCGGTGCGCGTGCCCACGCCGTACCCGTTGCCGCCCGACGTGTTCGTCAAGACGCTGGTGGATCTCGGCGGTGGGCTGCCGTCGGCGGACCGGGTGACCGTCGGGATGCCCGGCATGCTGCGCCACGGCGTGGTGGTGGCGACACCGCACTACATCACCCGCAGCGGCCCCCGCACGAAGGTGGATCCGGAGCTGGCCGAGGCGTGGCAGGGCTTCGACGCGCGGACCGCGCTGGCCGAGGCGTTCGGGATGCCGACGCTGGTGCTCAACGACGCGGAGGTGCACGGCGCGGGGGTCGTCGCGGGCACCGGGTGCGAACTGATTCTGACCCTGGGTACGGGGCTGGGCTGCGCCCTGTTCGACGGCGGCGCGCTGGCCCCGCACCTGGAGATGTCGCAGGCCCCGGTGCGGTGGGGGATGAGCTACGACACGTACATCGGCGAGCACGAGCGGCGGCGCCTCGGTGACGCGCTCTGGTCCCGCCGGGTCCGCAACGTGGTCGATGGGCTGCGGCCGGTGTTCCGGTGGGACCGGCTGTATCTGGGCGGGGGCAACTCGCGGCTGATCACGCCGACCCAGCTCGCCCGGATGGGCGACGACGTGGTGGTGGTGCCGAACACCGCCGGGATCCTCGGCGGGGTCCGCGCCTGGACGCTCGGGACGGGCTGATCCGGCCGGGGCGGCGGCGCCCGATCGCCCGTACTCGATATGTTGGGGCGATGTTGCCCCGCCCCGACGCCGTGCTGCTCGACTTCGGTGGCGTGCTGGCCGACGCCCCGCCGGGTCCCGCGGCGCCGCCGGGGCTGGTGTTGCGGCTGTACAACCTGATCGGCGCGGCGCTCACGCCGGGCGAGATCAACCGGTCGCTCACGGACGGCGCCGCGGCGTGGGCCCGCTGGCGCGACGAGGACCATCCCGACGAGCTGACCCAGGCGCAGGTCTGGGAGCGGTTCGTGACCGCCGGGTGGCCGCGGCCCGCGCAAGCGCTGGTGCGCCAGTCCGCCGCCCGGCTGTCCTACGAGTGGGCCTACCGGGACGGTTGGGGGCTGCGTGCCGGGGTCGCCGAGTTCCTGACGTCCACCACCCTGCCGCTGGCCGTGGTGAGCAACACCCTGTGCGGGGCCGCGCACCGCGACTTCCTGTCCCGGACGGGGCTCGGCGGCCGGTTCGGGGCGCAGATCTACAGCGACGAGGCCGGGGTGCGTAAGCCCAACCCGGAGATGATCTGGCAGGCCGCGCGGGAGCTGGGCGTTCCGGCCGGGGCGTGCTGGTTCGTCGGTGACAGCCGGCGGCGGGATGTGGCCTGCGCGCGGCGGGCGGAGGCCGGTGCCGCGGTGCTGATGCGCTCGCCGCGTACCGACCGGGAGGATCCGGTGGGCTGGCCGGAGCCGGACGTCACGGTCGGCGACGGGCACGGCCTGCTGGCGCTGGTACGCGGCGCGGCCTGACGCCCGTCAGCGCAACTGCCACACCGTGGTGTGCCGGACCGTGACGGTCTCCAGCTCCGCGGGCACCGGGATGTCGTAGGTGGCGCACCGGGTCAGCGCCTCGGTCGGCAGGTACGCCCGTCCGGGGTCGCCGACCAGCACCAGGGCGCCCCGCCCGACGGCCCGCTGCAGGAACGGCAGGAACCGGGCCGCCATGGCGCGGCTGTAGAAGACGTCCCCGGCCAGGATCACCTCCGCCCGCGCGTACCCGTCGTCGGTGTCGAGCAGGTCCGCCTCGACCGGATCCAGCGCGACCCCGTTCGCGGCCGCGTTGACCGTGGCCGCGGCGACCGACAGCGGATCGATGTCGTTGGCGGCCACCGACCGGGCCCCGGCCCGGGCGGCCGCGATGGCGACGAGCCCGGACCCGGTGGCCATGTCGAGCACCGACCGGCCGTCGACCAGCGCCGGATGATCCAGTACGTGCCGGGCCAGCGCCTGCCCGCCCGCCCAGGCGAACGCCCAGAACGGCGGCGGCTGCTCGACGCCGTCCGCCTCGGTGCGCTCCCAGAGCGCGATCGGCTCGTCGGCCTGGTGCAGGACCAGCTCGGGCACGAACGGTACGGGCGCCAGCCGGGTGTGGGTACGGACGAAATCGGGGGAGGACAGCACGCCACGATTGTCCCCCTTTCCTCAGCTGACCGGCCGAGGGGCCGATCTGGTGACAGCGGTTCTCACCGGCCCACAGGAGGAGGAGCATGCCGACGCGCGTGGCGGCCGCCCTCTTCGGCGTGTGCATGGCGGCACTGGGCGCGGCCTTCTGGCTCGAACCGGCCTGGCAGGACGCGATCCGCCTGGCCGCCGGCCTGGCGACAGTGGGCGCTGTGTTGTTCGGGTTGGGGCGGCGGCGACCGGCCCGTACCGCGCCGTGGCAGCTGCTGATGCTCGCGGTGGCGCTGTCCGCGGTCGGCAAGACCGTGCACGACGTGCCCGCGGCCGTACAGGCGGTGCCGCTGCTGGCGCCGGCCGTGACCTGGGCGCTGCTGGCGGTCTACCCGACGCTGGCGGGCGCGCTGCTGATGTTCGTGCGCTACCGCACCGGCGGCAGCCGGGACCGCGGCGGCCTGCTCGACGCGCTGACCGTCACCGCGGGCGCCGCGTTGCTGTCCTGGACCTTCGTGCTCAGCCCCCAGATCCAGCACGCCGACCTGACCGCGACCGCCGACCTGCTGGCGATCGGCTACCCGGTCGGCGACCTGCTGCTGCTGGCCGCGCTGACCCGGCTCTGGACGGTGTCGAACCGCCGGATCCCGGCCGGCTTCGTGCTCGGCGCCGGCGTGTTCACGATGCTGCTGGTGGATCTCGCGCACAGCGTGCCCGACCTGGAGCACCTGCTCACCGGGCTCTCCGCGTTCGGCCGCCTGCCGCTGTACGCGGCGATCGGCCTGGCCGCGATGCACAGCTCCATGCACTCGCTGACCCAGCCGGCCGCGACGCCCCCGGCCGACCTGGACCGCAAACGCCTGCTGCTGCTGGGCGTGGCGTCGCTCGTGGGGCCGGCGGTGCTGCTGGTGCAGGTGGGACTGAACGGCCGTCCGCTCGACCTGTCCGTGGTGGCGGTGCTGTGCGGGCTGACCTTCCTGCTCGTGCTGGCCCGTACCGCCGGGATCATGGGCAGCCACCGCCTGGCCACCGCCCGGGAGCGGGGGCTGCGGGAGGCCTCCGCCGCCCTGGTGTCGGCCACCGACGCCGACGAGGTCGCCGCGGCGACCCGGCGGGCGGTCGCGCAGCTGCTGCCGGACGTGCCGCACCGGGTGGTGCTGGCCATGGCGGTCGCCGAGCCGGGGGAGCCGCTGAGCGCGGAGGCGGCCGCGCAGGCCGCGGAGGACCGCGCCTCCGGTACGTCGGCCCGGCTGATGCCGACCCGCGACGTGGACTGGGCGGTGGCGGTCCGGCTCAACCAGTACAACATGGTGCTGCGCTGCCCGCTGGTGCTGCAGGACCGCCCGACGGGGGACCCGCTGGTGGGTGTGCTGCACGTCGGCGGGCCCGCGTGGGCGCTGGTCGGCCTGCAACGATCCCTGGAGGTGCTGGCCACCCAGGTGGCGCTCGCCATGGAGCGGATCGCGCTCAGCGAGGAGGTCATCCGGCGCAACAGCGAGACGTACTTCCGGACGCTGGTGCAGAACACCTCCGACGTGATCGTGATCGTCGACGAGGAGGACCGGGTCCGGTACGCCAGCCCGTCCGCGCGGCCGGTGCTCGGCGGGGACCCGGTCGGGGTGCGGCTGCCGGACATCATCCACCCGGCGGACCGGGAGCGGCTGCACGAGGTGCTGGCGGGGGTCCGGTTCGGGCGCGGCCCGGCGCAGGGGCTCGACTTCCGGGCGCTGGGCCGCCACGACAGCGAGCTGATGCTCGAGATGCACGTCCGCGATCTGCGTGCCGATCAGACCGTGGCCGGTCTGGTCATCACCTTGCGCGACGTCACGGAGCGGCGCCGCCTCGAACGCGACCTGACCCACCAGGCGTTCCACGACTCGCTGACCGGGCTGGCGAACCGTGTGCTGTTCGCCGACCGGCTGGAGCACGCGCTGGCCCGCGGCACCCGCGACGGCACGCTGGTCGGTGTGCTCTTCATCGACCTGGACGACTTCAAGGTCGTCAACGACACGCTCGGGCACGCGGTCGGCGACCAGCTGCTCGTCGCGGTGGCCCAGCGGATCAGCGGGGCGTTGCGCGGCGACGACACCGCGGCCCGTCTCGGCGGCGACGAGTTCGCCGCGCTCATCGAGAACGTGCAGGATCCGGCCGCGGTCGAGGAGGCCGCGGAACGGATCCTCGCCGCGCTGGCCGAGCCGATCCTGGTGGACGGTGAGGCGTTGCAGGCCGTCGCCAGCATCGGCATCACCACCACCCCCGAGGCGGACAACGCCGACGAGCTGCTGCGCCAGGCCGACCTGGCCCTGTACGTGGCGAAGGGCGCCGGCAAGAACCGGTGGCGGCGCTACCAGACCCACCTGCACGGGGCGATGGTGGAACGGCTGGAGCTGCGCTCGGCGTTGGATCACGCGGTCAACGAGGGCCACTTCCTGCTGCAGTACCAGCCCATCGTGGACCTGAACACCGACGAGGCGGCCGGTTTCGAGGCGCTGGTGCGCTGGCACCACCCGGCGCGCGGCGTCATCGCCCCGGACCAGTTCATCGAGGTCGCCGAGGAGAGCGGGCTCATCATCCCGATGGGACGGTGGGTCCTCGACCAGGCGCTGCACACGGTCGCCCAGTGGCGGCGGGTGCTGCCGCGGGCCCGCCAGCCGTACGTCAGCGTCAACGTCTCCGTGCGCCAGTTCCGCCAGAAGGGCTTCGTGGACCAGGTGCGGGCGTCGCTGGACTACGCGGGGGTGCCGCCGCAGGCGCTCATGCTGGAGATCACCGAGACCCTGTTGATGCGCGACGACGAGGAGATCTGGGCCGACCTCGCGGTGCTGCAGGACCTCGGGGTGCGGATCGCCATCGACGATTTCGGTACGGGCTACTCCTCGCTGGGCTACCTGCGGCAGCGGCCGATCGACGTACTCAAGATCGACAAGACGTTCATCGACGACATGGTCGGCAGCGAGCAGCAGCTGGCGCTGGTCTCCGGCATCGTCAGCCTGGCGCAGACGCTGAACCTGACCGTGGTGGCCGAGGGCATCGAGGACGCCACGCACCGGGACATCCTGCAGCGGCTGGGCTGCCCGCTGGGCCAGGGCTACTACTTCTCCAGCCCGGTCGGCCCCACCGAGGCGCTGACCTGGCTCACCGACAACCGCGCCATCGCCGCCTAACGGTCGGCGGGGGCGGTGTCCTTCGGCGCGGCCCGGCCCGCGAGGGCACGGTCGGCCACTATCGGCAGCACGTTCGCCAGCAGGATCGCCGCGCGGTAGCGAGCGGGTACGACGATGTGGCGGCGGGGCCGGCGTACGGCCCGGGCCACCGCGTCCGCGACCACCTCGGGACCCGGCAGCCCCTTGCGGCCGCCGGTGAGCGGGGTGGCGATGTATCCCGGCTCGACCAGGGTCACCCCGATCCCCGTGCCGGCCAGCTCCCGGCGCACGGAGTCGGTCAGGCCGCGCAGGGCGAACTTGGTCGCCGAGTACGTGCCGCTGAGCCCGATCTCGCCCGCGACCGAGCCGATGTTGACGATGGCCCCGCCGCCCCGGGCCCGCATGTGCGGCACGACCGCCCGCATGAGCCGCAGTGGGCCGAGCAGGTTGACGTCGACCATGGCGGTGACGGTGGCGTCGTCGGTCAGGATCGAGGCGGCACCGCCGAGGCCCGCGTTGTTGACCACCGCGTCGATCCGGCCGGTGATCGCGGCCGCCTGCTCGGCCAGCGCGTCGATGGCCGCCGGCTGCCGGACGTCCGTGGGCACGATGACCGCGGTGCCACCCGCGGCCTCCACCAGGGTGGCCGTCTCGGACAATTCCGTCGCCCGGCGGGCGGCCAGCACGACGGTCCAGCCGTCCTTTCCGAATCGGATCGCCGTGGCGCGGCCGATCCCGCTCGACGCTCCCGTGACGATGACGACCGGCATACCCGACTCCTTTCGCGAATAACGGCGCCGCCGGTCGCGGCGGCGCCGTTATTCCGACGTGTGCACCAATCTATCGCCGGTTGCGGTACGCCTCCACGACGCTGCCCGGGATGCGCCCCCGGTCGGAGACCTCGTACCCGTTCTCGGCGGCCCACTCGCGGATGGCCTGATTCTGATCGCGGCTCGCCCGGCCGGTGGTCACGGCGCCGCGCCGACCGGCGGCCCGCGACTCGTTGCCGCTGCGCCCCACGCGGGTGGCCGCGCCCAGGAACGGGTCCAGCGCCTTGCGCAGCTTCCCCGCGTTCTTTTCCGACAGGTCGATGGTGTAGTTGACACCGTCCAGTCCGAATTCGACCGTCCGGTCCGCTTCGCCGCCGTCGAGATCGTCCGTGAGAAGGGTGATTACCTGCTTGGCCATGATGTGGTCGCTCCCGAACCGGTGTCATTGGGTAACCGCAATCCACGCCCCGCGCCCCCGCACGGAGAAACCCGCGACGTGCCGGGAAAACCCGGACGTGCCGCCCCGCGGATCGCCTCCCCGAATTTGTGCTCGTGCCATTCTGGCCGCCCGTTCGCGACAATGCAAATTGTCGCTTCCGCATGTCTCGTTTCTTACTCCGGCGAACCCGCGGCGCCCGGCGATCGGTGGGTGGATCGGGCCTGTTCACGACGCGCCGGGCCGCTGA
Organism: Krasilnikovia sp. MM14-A1004; assembly: GCF_047159485.1. Classification (GTDB taxonomy): domain Bacteria; phylum Actinomycetota; class Actinomycetes; order Mycobacteriales; family Micromonosporaceae; genus Actinoplanes. The sequence continues at coordinate 1,421,158 of NZ_AP038773.1, forward strand.
GGACCATCGCCGGGCCCGGTCCGGGCCCGGCGCTGCCGACGGGTGGCCGCGGCCGTGAGCAGGCGGCGTCGGACCTGTTGTCCCACGATGTCCGGCCGGAGAGGGCCGATCGCGCATCGTCCGGCGTCCACTGTGGGCGGGTGCGTCCCGGGGCATCCGGGCGCGTTCTCCGCCCGCGGTAGCGATGTGACATCAGTCGTTCATCGTCGTCGAACATTCCGGGTGTATTTCCCAATGACACCCCGGTGTGCACTCGCCGACATGTCCGATGACATCCGCCAATGCATTTCTCCATGCCGCTCGCCGGCGGCGTTCACTCCTGCTTTCGGGCGGCGGCGGGCGACGGGTCCGCGGCCCGGCGGGGCCAGGGCAACCGCAGCGCACCGGGGGCGTGCGCCGGCACCACGGGCCGCCGGGGCTCGACCGGATCCAGGCGGGCGTACGGCTCGCCCAGCGCCGGACGCGGATCCTCCTCGCCCGCGTTCGGCCACAACGACAACGCCCGCTCCGCCAGGGCCGTGATGGTCAGCGACGGGTTGACCCCCAGGTTCGCCGGTACCGCCGCGCCGTCCACCACGTGCAGACCCGGATATCCGTACACCCGGTGGTAGGGGTCGATCACCCCCGACCGTGGTGAGGCCCCGATGGTCGCGCCGCCCAGGATGTGCGCGGTCATCGGGATGTCGAAGATGTCGCCGACCGTGCCGCCGGGGTAGCCGCCGATCCGGTCCGCCATCCGCCGGACCGCCTCGTGACCCACCGGGATCCAGGTCGGGTTGGCCGGGCCGTGGCCGGGGGCGGTGGTGAGCCGGCCGCGGCGGGTCCGCCGTACCGTCAGCGAATTGTCCACTGTCTGCATGACCAGGGCGATGATGGTGCGCTCGCTCCAGCGCCGCACCGACAGCGAGCGCAGCAGCCGTCCCGGGTGGCGCAGCGCCTGGCCCAGGAAGCGCAGCGGACGCGGCACCCTGCCGCCGCCGTCCACCAGCAGCGTGCTGAGCAGGCCCATCGCGTTGCTGCCGGCGCCGTAGCGGACCGGCTCGATGTGGGTGTCGGCGTCCGGGTGGAAGCTCGACGTGATCGCGACCCCCCGGGAGAACGGCTCCTCCGGTACGGCGCTGGTCATCGCCCCGAGCAGCGCCTCCGAGTTGGTCCGGGTCAGCGCACCCAGCTGCGCGGAGACCTCCGGCAGTACCCCGGTGTCGCGCATCGCGTGCAGCAGCCGCTGGGTGCCCAGCGCCCCGGCCGCCAGCACCACCTGGCCGCAGCGGAACGTCTGCTTCCCGGCCTGCACCAGCCAGCCGTCCCCGACGGGTCGCAGCGCGGTGACGGTGGTGTCCGGGTGGATCGTCGCGCCGGCTCGCTCGGCGAGGTGCAGATAGTTGAGGTCCAGGCGGTTCTTGGCGCCGTGCCGGCAGCCGATCATGCACTCGCCGCACTCCAGGCAGCCCGTACGGTCCGGACCGGCCCCGCCGAAGAACGGGTCCGGCACCGTCCTGCCCGGCTCGCCGAAGAACACCCCCACCGGCGTACGCCGGTACGTGTCACCGACCCCCATCTCCTCGGCGACCTGCCGGATCACCACATCGGACGGGGTCGTCGAGGGCTGCTCGGTGACGCCCAGCATCCGCGAGGCCTGGTCGTAGTGCGGGTCCAGTTCCGTGGCCCAGTCCGTGATCGCGGCCCACTGCGCGTCGTCGAAGAACGTGCGGGGCGGCTTGTAGAGGGTGTTGGCGTACACCAGGGAACCGCCGCCGACGCCCGCCGCGGACAGCACGACGATGTCCTTGAGCAGGGTGATCCGCTGGATGCCGCGCAGGCCCAGCCGGGGCGCCCAGAGGAAGTTGCGCAGGTCCCAGGAGGTCTTGGGCAGTGTGGCCGGGGTGTACCGGCGGCCCGCCTCCAGCACGCCGACCCGGTAGCCCTTCTCCGTCAGCCGCAGCGCCGCGACGCTGCCCCCGAAACCGCTGCCCACGACCACGACGTCGTAATCCGGCACGGAAACCTCCTCAACCACCCGGGGTGAACGCACGTTGGGTGCGTCGAAAGTGCACCCCTCGGGGGTCTTGTTAGTCAACCGCCGAATTCGATCGGGGCCTCAGCTGCGCGCGGTGAACTCCAGGTCGTCGTTCTCGTCCGCGGTGGTGATCTCCTCCGCGACCGCGGCGATCTGGTCCCCGGCCCGCGGGCCCGGCTGCGCGCCCGCCTCCGCGTGGGTGCCGTGTGCGGCCCGCGCCTTCGCGAGCTGGCGCGGGAACTGCCGGGTGGCCCGCCACAGCTTGGCCACCAGCAGGAACTCGAACGCCATCAGGAGGACCCCGGCGACGATCGGCACGCCGACGATCCAGCCGGTCAGCGGGGCGATGATGCACACGGCCATCTCGAACTCGATGCCGCTGACCAGGTGCGGGCGGATGCGGTAGCGGCGCAGCGCGGCGCGCAGCCGGGCGCGCCAGTTGTCCGGCCACTGGTCCGGCTGGCCCGTCGCGTCGGCCGCCGCGGGCAGGCCGCGAGCCTCGTCCAGCTCCATACGCATGGCGCGGCGGACCTTGGCCATCTGCGAGCCGTTGAGGTAGCGGAACAGGTCGAGGAACGTGACAGCGACCAGGACCCAGAGGTAGACCTGCTCGCCGGTCCGCGCGTACTGGCCGCCCATCAGCGCGACCGTGCAGGCGAACATGCGCAGCCGGTCGAAGACGAAGTCGTACCAGGCGCCGAAGAGCGAGCCCGTGCCGTTGAGCCGGGCGATCTTGCCGTCCATGCAGTCGATCACGAAGCTGAGGTGGAACAGCAGCGCGCCGGCGACCAGCCACGGCCGGTCCTGCAGCGCGAAGCAGGCCGCCGAGGCGAGCCCGACCAGCGTGGCGATGCCGGTCAGCAGGTTCGGGGTGATCCGCCGGTAGGGGGCGACCAGGCGCACCAGGCGGACGGCGAACGGGTCCACGAGCAGGACGGTCCACCACGCGTCGCGCGTCTTGTACGTGCGTTCGCGGATCTCCCGCAGCGGCAACCGTTGCGCCATGCTTCATCCCATCCGTGTCGGCCTACCGGGCCCCTGCTTCGATTTTGGTGGAACAAGCAGGCCGGCCAGGACCCGGGGTACCCCAGTCCCCGAAATGCGTGACCAATTCGTTACTTCGTGTGACCCCTGACCGGCCGGGTCGTCCGGCCGGTGACCCGCGGCCCTGCCGTGCCGACGGTGGTCACCCCGTGAAGCCGACACATTAGCCTGCTCACGCCGAGTGAGGAAGACGACGAGGTCAGGGATCTGTAAGGCCGCTCGCACGGGCGGCCGGACAGTGGCGCCGCCGACAGTTTCCGCGGGCGGCGGCGGCCCGCCGGCCGGACCGGGCAGGATCATCCGCATGCCCGACACCCGGACGGCCGTCACGGTCGCGATCACCCGCCGGGCCGATCCCACGCGCGCCGCCGAGATGCAGGCATGGGTACGCGCGGGGGCCACGCTCGCCGAGGACTTCCCCGGCTTCCTCGGCGTCGGCTGGGTCCGCCCCGAACTCGGCTCGACCGAGTGGCACATGCTGTACCGCTTCGCCGACGACGACGCGCTGGCGGTCTGGGAGGACTCGGCGCAGCGGCGCTGGTGGCTGTCGTCGGCGCAGGGCATGGTCGAGCACACCAGGGAGGAACGCCGTACCGGGATCGAGGGCTGGTTCGACCCGCCGCGCCAGGCCGAGGTGCGGGTGGTCGACGAGCCGGCCGTACCGTCCGCGCCGCCGCGGTGGAAGCAGGCCGTGGCCATCTGGCTGGGCTTCTTCCCGCTCAGCATGCTGGCGGCCGTGACCCTCGGGCCCCTGCTCGCCGCCCAGCACGTCGTGCTGCGGACCCTGCTGACCACCCTGTGCCTGACCCCGATCATGACCTACCTGGTGCTGCCGCGGGTGACCGGCGCACTGCAGTGGTGGCTGCAGGGGCGGCCGCCGCCCTGGCGGCGCTGACCGGCGCCACGCTACCCGCGCCGCGGCGCCCGCCACTGTCGGACGTTTCGTCCCGATGGATGGTACGGACCGGCTCAAATCCGGCTCAGTTTGGTTGAGTGCCGGTCCCGGGCTGCCGATCCTCTCCCGCGAGGGGGGTGTGCCATGCGCTTGCGCAACTGGATCGCCGTGGTGGTCAGCGTCGTACTGCTGATCGCCGCCGGCGCTATCGGTGTGCTGGTGAACAGATCGGCGCTGCGCGCGGCCGACACGGTGCACCGCGCCGACACCCAGGCGCTGGCGGTCAACAACACCACCCTCTCGGGCCAGATGCAGCTGGTGACGGCCGGCGAGCTGAAGGAACTCGCCAACACCACCTCGTTCAAGCTGCGCAAGGGCAACCCGGCCGACCGCCGCGCCCTGGACCGCTTCGTGGCCAAGACCAACGTCCTCAAGTACGGCGCCGCCATCACCGCCATGGACGGCTCCATCCTCAACGCCACCCGCAGCACCGGCCTGCCGCCGGTGGGCGCCCCCGGCTTCGCCCCCATGTTCAGCGAACTGTTCAAGGCCAAGCCCGGCTTCTCCTCCGTCATGCTCGTCGACGGTGTGGCGATCGAGGCTGTCGCCATCCCGCTCGTGCGCAACGGCGCCGCGGTGGCCGTGCTCGTCGGCTTCATGGAGTTCGCGAAGACCCCGCTGCAGGGGTATGTCGCCACGCTCAGCGACAACACCCATCTCACCGAGATCATCGACAGCGAGGGCCGGATCGGCTACTCCAGCGACGGCAGGAAGATCGGCACCAAGATCGATCCGGCCGTCACCCGGGCCGCGAAGCAGGCCACCGGGCCGACCTTCGTGGATTTCACCTCCGGCCGGACCGCGACGATCGCGATGGTGGTGCCGGGGATGCCCGGGGGCTGGTCCTACGTGCGCAGCCAGTCCAAGGCCTCGTTCGAGGGCGCGGTCAAGAGCAAGAGCCAGACGCTGAACGTCACGCTGCTGGCCATGCTGCTCATCGGCGTCATCGGCATCACGCTGCTCGGCTACCGCACGCAGATCCAGCGGCGGCGCTCCGACGAGCGGTTCCAGGCGCTGTTCCAGCACGCCCCCGACCTGGTGTCGGTGCTCGACCCGACCGGCCGGATCTCGTTCGCCAGCCCCAGCGCCGCCTCGCTGCTCAATGTGCCGCTCGGCTCGATGCAGGGCACCAGCGTATTCGACATCATCCACCCCGAGGACCGGCAACGGATCCAGGCCGCGTTCGCCGCGCTGCTCGGCGAGCGCAACGGCGTCAGCCGGATGCAGTCGCGGGTCCTCAACGGCGACGGCGGCTACCGCTGGTACGAGATCACCGCGTCGAACAAGCTGCACAACCGGGCGCTGGCCGGCATCGTCATCAACGCCCGTGACGTCAGCGAGAACCGTGCCTTCCAGGAACGGCTGACCCACGAGGCGCTGCACGACGCACTCACCGGGCTGCCCAACCGCCGCCGTATGCAGGACGCGCTCGACTCGTCGCTGCGCAGCGACGCCGTCGCTGTGCTCTTCGTGGACCTGGACGGCTTCAAGCCGGTCAACGACATGCACGGCCACGAGGCGGGCGACGAGCTGCTGCGGCAGGTGGCGGAGCGGCTCAGCGCCTGCGTACGCGCCGAGGACGTGCTGGCCCGCGTCGGCGGCGACGAGTTCGTCGTGCTGATGCCGGGGATCTTCGACCAGGCCGACGCGGACGCGATGACCGCCCGGGTGTGCGCCGCGGTCGAGACGCCGTTCCTCGTGCACGGCAACGAGGTGACCATCGGCGCCAGCGTCGGTGTCCACCTCGCCGCCCCCCAGGAGGACTCGGACCTCGTGCTGCGCGCCGCCGACCACGCCATGTACGCGGTCAAGAAGGCGGGCGGCGGGCGGAAGGCCCGGCTGGAACCCGAGCCCGTTCGGGCCGGACGGCACCGCGCCCCGGACTAGGGTCACCCTGAGAAGACCCTGAGCTTGGGGGTGAATCGCTTCAGCGGAACCGGCCAAGGCGACTACGCTGCGCCTCGGTCGTACCGGGAGCGGTCTTGGGGGGATTTCGGATGGCGGGGACGGGCGGCGTCGCGCGGCTGGTCTGCGGACGCTGGACGAAATGGCTGGTCCTGGCGCTGTGGATCGTCGTGCTGGCGGTCGCGGGGCCGCTGGCCGGCAAGCTCACCGACGTACAGAAGAACGACAACTCCGCGTGGCTGCCCGGCAGGGCCGAGTCGACCCAGGCCGCCGACCTGCAGAAGGTGTTCCAGCCGGACGACATCGCCCCGGCCGTGATCGTCTACGAGCGCCCGTCCGGCATCGTCGCCACCGACCAGGCGAAGGCCGCCAAGGACGCGGAGGCGCTGGAGAGGGTCGCCGGGGTCACCGGCAAGGTGATCGGCCCGGTGCCCGCCCGGGACGGCAGGGCGCTGCAGATCATCGTTCCGATCAAGGTCGACGCCGAGGGCTGGCAGAAGATCGTCGACGTGGTGGCCGACGTCAAGGCGATCACCGAGGCCGACCCGAACGGGCTCGCCGTCTACCTCACCGGCCCCGCCGGCAACGCCGCCGACTCCGGCAAGGCGTTCGAGGGCATCGACAGCACACTGCTCTACACCACGCTCGCGATCGTCGCGATCATCCTGCTGATCACGTACCGAAGTCCGATTCTGTGGCTGCTGCCGATCCTCTCGGCGGGCGTCGCGCTGACCACCGCGCAGGCGGTCATCTACCTGCTGGCCAAGCACACCGGCCTGGTGGTCAACGCGCAGAGCGCGGGCATCCTGACCGTGCTCGTGTTCGGCGCGGGCACGGACTACGCGTTGCTGCTGGTCGCCCGGTACCGCGAGGAACTGCGCCGGCACTCCGACCGGCACGAGGCCATGGCGCTGGCCCTGCACCGGGCCGGGCCGGCGATCATCGCCAGCGCGGCCACCGTGGCGATCGGCATGTCCTGCCTGACCCTGGCGGAGATGAACGCGACCAGCGGCCTCGGCCCCGTCGCGGCCATCGGCATCACGGTCGGCCTGCTCGTGATGGTCACCCTGCTGCCCGCGCTGCTGGTCATCTTCGGGCGCTGGCTGTTCTGGCCCGCCCGCCCCACGTACGGATCGGCCGAGCCGACCGCCACCGGACTGTGGGCCAAGCTCGGCACCCGCATCGCGCTGCGCCCGCGCCTGGTCTGGATCGTCACGGCCGCCGCCCTCGGCGCCATGGCGCTCGGCCTGTTCCAGCTCGACGCGAAGGGGCTGGCCACCGCCGACACGTTCGTCACCAAGCCGCCGTCGGTCACCGGCGAGGAGGCGCTCGCGCGGCACTTCCCGGCCGGGCAGGGCCAGCCCGCCGTGGTGATCGGCAAGGCCGCGGCCGCCGCTCAACTGCGGCAGGCCGTCGCCGGGGCCGACGGCGTCGCCGACGTCGCCGAGCCGGTGATCAAGGGGGACCTGGCCGCGATCGAGGCGACGCTGCGCGACGCGCCGGACAGCGGCCGCGCCCGTGCCACGATCGACCGGATCCGCACCGCGGTGCACGCCGTGCCCGGCGCCGACGCCAAGGTCGGCGGCATCACCGCGATGACCCTGGACATGAACCGGGCCAACGACCACGACAACCGGCTGATCATCCCGCTGGTCCTCGTGGTCGTCCTGATCATCCTGGGCCTCCTGCTGCGCGCGGTGGTGGCCCCGGTGATCCTCATCGCCACGGTCGTGCTGTCGTTCGCGGCCGCCCTGGGGGTCAGCGCGCTGATCTTCCGGCACATCTTCGGCTTCGCGGGCGAGGACACGTCGTTCCCGCTGTACGTCTTCGTGTTCCTGGTCGCGCTCGGGATCGACTACAACATCTTCCTGATGACCCGGGTCCGCGAGGAGGCCCACCACCACGGCACCCGGCGCGGCGCGCTCATCGGCCTCGCCGCGACCGGCGGGGTGATCACCTCGGCGGGCATCGTGCTGGCGGGCACGTTCGCGGCGCTGGCCAGCCTGCCGCTGGTGGCGTTCGCGGAGATCGGCTTCGCGGTCGCGTTCGGGGTGCTGCTGGACACGCTCATCGTCCGGTCGGTGCTGGTCACCTCGCTCACCCTGGACATCGGCCGGTGGATGTGGTGGCCGAGCCGGCTCACGGCGGTCCACGACCGGCCGGCCGAGGAGGAGCCGGAGGCTGACCGCGATCTCGAAACGGTGTCCTGACCGGCCCACCCCGCTAGGTTGAGATCCATGCCGGCCTCCAAGTCACCGGCGGTGGAGCTCGACATCGGGCCGCACACCGTACGAATCTCCAATCCCGACCGGGTGTACTTCCCCAGCTCGGGCCGCACCAAGCTGGACCTGGCGAAGTACTACCTCAGCGTGGGCGACGGGATCGTCCGCGCGCTGCGCGAGCGGCCCTGCATGCTGCACCGCTTCCCCGACGGCCTGGCGGGGGAGAAGGTGCACCAGAAGCGGGTCCCGAACGGTGCGCCGCCCTGGCTGCAGACGGTCCGCGTGCACTTCCCCCGGTACGGCCGGCACGCCGACGAGCTGTGCGTCACCCAGCTCGCCGAGGTGATCTGGGCGGTGCAGATGTCGACTGTCGAGTTCCACCCGTGGAACTCGCGGCGCGCCGACACGGAGAAGCCCGACGAGTGGCGCATCGACCTCGACCCGATGCCGCAGTGCCCGTTCGACACGGTCCGGCGGGTCGCGCACGTCGCCCACGAGGTGCTCGACGAGCTGGGCATCACCGGATACCCGAAGACCTCCGGCGGCAAGGGCATGCACGTGTACGTCCGGATCCGGCCCGACTGGGGTTTCGCCGACGTACGCCGGGCCGCCCTCGCGTTCGCCCGCGAGGTGGAGCGGCGCGCCCCGCAGGACGTCACGACGACGTGGTGGCGCAAGGACCGCGACCCCGAGTCGCTGTTCATCGACTACAACCAGAACGCCCGGGACCACACCATCGCCAGCGCGTACTCGGTGCGCGGGGTGCCCGAGGCGACCGTCTCCACCCCGATCACGTGGGACGAGATTCCTGCGGTCGACCCGCGCGACTGCACGATGGAGACGGTCCCGGAGCGCTTCGCCGAGCTGGGCGACCTGCACGCGGACATCGACACCGTCGCCCACGACCTCACCCCGCTGCTGGACTGGGCCGACCGCGACGAGCACGCGGGCCTCGCCGGTCCGGCCGAACCCACCTGATCAGGCCTTATCACTGAATCCGGGTCCGATGCGGCGGCTTCTCGCATTCCGGACACGTGGGGGCCGTCACGGGTGGATCTTGTTCAGTCCTCGTCCGGGGTCGCCGATGGGGAGATCCGTAGCCGGACAACCGGCACTTCCCTCGACCCGGAACGGATCATGCACTCCTCTGTCCTCGGCTGGCTCGGTGCCGCCCTGTCGATCGCTCTCCCCTGGCCCCAGGTCTGGCGCTCCTGCGTCCAGCGCCACACGACCGGACTCTCCGCGACCGCCGCCTGGCTGACCTTCGCGCTCCCGATCGGCTGGATCACGTACGGCCTGCTCAGCGGCGAACGCGTCCAGGTGATCACGAACACGGTCACCGGTGGCGCGAGCCTCGCCGTCCTGGTCGCTCTGCTGGTGGCGCGCCGCGAACTGCGTACCGGGCGGATGCTGGCGGCCAGTGCGGGCGGGGCGATCGTCATGCTGTCCGCGGCGCTGGGCTGCGGTGCCGCCGCCGCCCTGCTGCCGGGCTCGGGGCGCGTGATCTCCGACCTGCTGGGGATGGTCCTGGTGGCGACCTCCATCGTGTCGGCGGTGCCGCAGCCGCTCGCGCTGCTGCGCGACCGCACCCAGGACCTCACCGGGCTGTCCCGGCTGCGCTGGCGCCTGACCGCCGGTGCCGCCGCTTCGTGGCTGGCGTACGGCGCGCTCACCGGCCAGCCGGCGGTATGGCTGTCGGCCTCGGCGGGCCTGACCGGCGCGCTCGTGGTGTGCTACGTGCTGGCGACCCGCCAGGCGGCGCCGGTGTCCGCGCTGCCCACGGCCGACCCGGCGAACTGGCGCGAGACCGTCACCACCCGCAACCTGGCGATGGCGGGCGTCTGATCGACGTCGCCCCGGCTGCGCTGACGGAAGCGTCAGCGCAGCCGTTCGCGTTTGCTGGCGGTGACCGTCAGCGCAGCCGTTCGCGTTTGCTGGCGGTGACCGTCAGCGCAGCCGTTCGCGTTTGATGGCGGTGACCGTCAGCGCAGCCGTGAGTTCTCGATGGTGGGGCGGCGGGCGCCGAGGAAGAAGATGCCGGGCAGCCCGGCCGTCTCGAAGCCGCGGCTCGGGTTGTCGCGCAGCGTCGAACCCTCGATCCGCATCGTGCCGGAGCGGTCGTTGCTGACGAAGAACACCGCGCCGCCGCCCTCGGCGGCCCGGTTGTCCGCGACGACCGTCCCGGCCAACCGGACGGTGAAGGTGTTGCCGTCGGCGTAGAGCGCGCCCCCGCTGCCGCCGCCCGGCGTGCCGGCCTTCGCCGGGTTCGCGCCGTGGCCGACCGCGGCGTTGCCGGTCAGCACGCTGTTGAGGATCACCCACGACACACCGATGCTGCTCAGCGCGCCGCCGTTCGCGCACGATCCGCCCGTGAACGTGCTGCGCACGACGTACACGGGCTGCCCGTGGTACTGACTCAGCACCCGGATCGCACCGCCGCCCAGATCCGGCCCGGTCCGGTCGCACCGGTTGCCCGTGAAGCGGGAGCCGATCACCGTGAGCCGGCCGCCGCGCATGAAGATCGCACCCCCGCCGCCGCCCTCGGCCCGCTCCCCGGTGCTGTCGCCGTCGGCGAACGTCAGGTTCTGCACGGTCAGCCGGGGACTGTCCTGGTCCTGGCAGTGCGACGTGGTGATGCCCTGCGCCGCGTCGCAGGTGTTCGCGTACAGGATCCGGCGCCGCCCCGCGCCGCTGAGGGTGACCCTGCCGCCGCCGTCGAGGACCACCCGCGAGGCGGCGTTGCGCACCTTCGCGGTGGCCCGCATCGTGATCGTCACCGGATCCGGCCCGCAGTCGAACGTGATCACACCGCCCGCCGCGACCGCCCGCACCACCGCGGCGGAGGTGCAGCTCGCCGGGGTGCCGGTGCCCACGACCCGGTCGGGCCGGCTCGTGTCGACGGCCCGGCCCGCCGCGGGGACGGCGGCGTTGCCGGCGGGGTTGCCCGGCGCGGGGCCCGCCGCCTTCCGCGCCGTCGCGGACGGCGAGGCCTTCGGGGCCGCTGCGGTGGCGGCCGGGGCCGTCCGGGTCGAGGGCGGCGCCGACGACGCGGTGACGACCGCGGGCGGTTCGGGATCCGGCGCGCAGCCCGCCGCGACCGTGGCGACGGTCAGAAGCCCGAGGGTGGCCGCGGCGGCCCGCTGCATTCGCACCGGACGATGCTAGGCGGCCGGGCACCGCCGTTCCATATCCGAACGGCCCCTCTGGCGCGGCCGCTGTCCGACCGCGCGGAAACGGCCCGGCCGCTGTCCGACCGCGCGAAACGGCCCGGCCGCTGTCCGACCGCGCTGAACGTCCCTGGCCGTTATCCGACCGCCGGGACGGTTTCCCCGGCCGCCACCGTGCGGTCGCGGCCCTCGGCCTTCGCCCGGTACAGCGCGGTGTCGGCGCGGGCCACGAGCTGCGCCGCGGTCTCCGTGCCGGTCCAGTGGGCCACGCCCGCCGAGAACGTCTGCCCGCCCGGCATCGCCTCGCGCATGCGGGCCACCACCTCGGCCGCGTGCGTGGCCGTGGAGTCGGTCAGGATCAGCCCGAACTCCGGCCCGGAATGCCGGTACAGCGTGTCGCTGCGGCGCAGCGCGTCGAGCCAGCCCGCCGCCGCCGACTTGAGCAGCTGGTCGCCCGCCTGGGCGCCGTGCGTGTCGGCGAACCGCGGGAAGTGGTCGATCTCCAGCACGGCCACGGACAGCGGACGGCCGGTACGCCGCGCCTGCTCCACCGCCGCCGGCAGGGCCGCCTCCCACGAACGCCAGTCGCCGACCCCGGTCAGCTCGTCGCTCGTATCCAGCCGGGAGAGCGCACGCGCCTGCTCCTCCACCCGCCGGACCAGGCCGGTCATCCGGACCACCACCAGCAGGAACACCCCGATGCAGGCCACCCCGATCGCGACCGCGTCGAGCCCGTCGACGCCCGCGGGCGCCTCGGCCAGCAGCACCACGGGGGGCAGCAGCGCCGCCGCGGCCAGCAGCAGCAGGCGGCGCACGGTCAACGCGGCGATCGCCTCCTCTCCGGTCGCCGCGGCGGTGGGCGCGTTCTCGTCGCCGGCCGGAGCGTCCGCCGTACCGTCAACGGCGGTGGCCTGCGTGGAGGACGTGCTCCCGGCGACGGCTATCCCCGACGCCGGGTGCAGCGCCGCCGCGCCGACGAGCGCGAAGCCCAGGCAGACCAGAGCGCCGCCGCGGCCGTCCGGCACCGCGGGACCGGTCAACAGCGCCTCGGCCGTGAACCAGCAGTCGCCCGCGAACCCGCAGAGCACACCGGCGGCCAGCAGGTACCGCATCGGCGCGCGACGGTCCCCGGTGGTGAGCAGGCGGCCCAGCAGCACCAGCGCGGCGAGGTCGGCCAGCGGGGTGGCCACGCCCAGCGCGAACCACAGCGGCGACGCGTAGACGCGCGCCACCGCGGGCACCACCGCCAGCGTCCAGGCCAGCAGGCCCAGGCTGCCCGCGACGATCGCGGCGTCGAGCCGGGTGCCGGCGCGGGCGCGTCGGGCCAGCGCGGCCAGCCCCGCGGCAAGAAGCAGGCAGGGAATGAGGTCGAGGACGTAGCGGACGGGCTCCGGCGCGGGCGCCTCCGCGACGAGGTGTGCCGCGGAGCCGGCCAGCACGGCCGCCCCGATCAGCGGCCACGCCGCCCGGGGCCGCGGGCGGTGCCGCACGTACCCGAGCAGGACCGCGACGGCGGCCGCGGCACCCACCACCCCGTACGTGGCGGCCGCGACGACGTCGTTGCCGACCGCGTGGACCGCGGCGACGGCGACGCCGAACGCCAGGAAGGTCCGGTACACCCGTGGATTCACGTACGCGCGATCGGCAGCACGACGGACGACTTGAGCAAAAGCCGCGGTGTCAGGACGCTATGGGGCGGCGCATGGAATACGTCACCCCGTGCAGCCGGTGCGGTTCGTTGAGCACGGTGACGGCGGCCCGGTCGTACACCTGCCAGCCGGCGGAGCCGGCCCGGTTGAGGTGGCGCAGGTCGTCGAAGCGTTCGTCGGTGCCCCAGCGGAGTACGCCTCCCGGGTGGTGGAAGGTCGCGGTCCAGTCCATGTACCGGTCGGCGCCGAACGTGCCCGCGGCCCGGTATTCGAGGCGCGCATACTCCCATTTGGTCACGGAGCCGATTATGCCCAGCCGGTCCGTGACCGCGCAGGATGGTCGAAAAGCCGTGGCGAAGCAGATCCGCGGATATTGACGTCCCTCTCTGAACATGGTCGTCACATGATCGTGGTGGACTGCAGCCATGACTCGATCGTGGACGACGGTGTCCGGTTGGCTCGCCGTCGTACTGATGCTGCTGGCCCCGACGCCCGTCGCGGCCGCCGCCGGCGGGCCGGCCTGCGCCTGGCCGCAGGAGGTGGGCGCGGACGCCGACAACGTCGCGCTGCCGGACACCAACGCGCACTACTGGGTGACCCCGTTCCGGGTACGCGCGGACCGCGAGATCACCGTGACCGGCACCTTCCCCGACGCCCGGTACGCGTCGCTGACCGTCTACAACGGCCTGCGCGGCACGTTCACCCGCGACGGCGTGTTCTCCTCGCGTACGGATTACCAGATCGTCCCCGATCCCGGCAGCGTCAACCCGTGGCAGCAGCGGGCCCGGCCCGGCGGCTCCTACACCCTGCACCTGCGGCACCAGGTCGCTCCCGGCGAGGTCAACACCATCCCGATCGCCCCCGCCCGCGCCCGCGACGGCGATGTCGGGTTCCTCGTCTACCGGATCTATCTGCCCGCTGCCCCCGCGCGCCTGCCCACGCTGACCGTGATCGACGGCGGCGTGCCCCGGACCCTGAGGCCGTGCCCGTCCACGGTGGCGGTGCCGGCCGTACCCAACCCTGTCATCCCCCCGCCGCGCACCGCGCCGGATCTCGCCTTCGCCCGTGGCCGCGGCGCCGACGAGCTGTTCCCCAACCCCGACAGCGGCTACCTGAGCGCGTGGATCCACCCGCCGCGCGGCGACCGGGTGGTGGTGATCCGGGGCCGGGCGGCGGCCAGCCCCGACACCGCGCACCCCAGCCCGTGGCCGGGACCGGGCGACGACATGCGGTACTGGTCGCTCTGCACCAACCTGCGGCGGCCGTACTACCCGGTCGTGGTCAACGAGCTGCCCGACGGCACGGTGGACCCCGGCTGCCGGCACGACGACGTCACCGCCCTGGACGCCCGCGGCTACTACACCTTCGTGCTCGGCACCGAGGCGCAGCGCCCGGCGGTGCAGGCCGTGCCCGGTGCCACCTTCGTGCCGTTCTCGCTGGAGCACCCGCGCACCCGGCACCTGGTGGTGCTGCGCAACATGCTGCCGGTGGACAGCTTCCCGTACTCGGTGCTGGACGCGCCGCCCAACGGCCGGGCGCGCCCGGCCGCGGCCGCGATGGGCGACTACTACCCGCGCGGCGCCGTGTGTGCACTCGCCGTCCTGGCGACGCAGGGACCCGCCGGTTGCGGGCTTCCGGACTGAGGCGGCGCTTGCAACCGTCCTGCAACCGGAGGCCACACCGGTCTGCACCCGCCCGTTCGAAGGCTGTACAGGTCCCTCGAACAAGGAGATCACTCATGCGCATGCGCCGTACTCTCGTGGCCGCCGTGGCCGTGGCCGTCGGCATCCTCGGATCGGCCACCGGTGCCGCGGCCGCCGAGGTGCAGCCGCAGACGAAGCGCACCTCCGTCTCCGTGCACGCGTTGAACCAGCACCCCAAGCCCGCCAAGCCGAAGAAGTTCGAAGGGCGCGGCAAGATCAGCGCGATCGACGCCGACGCCGGGACGCTCACGGTGGTGGTCAAGGGCGGCACCAAGAACGTCAGGAACAGTACGGTCACCGTCAGCGTCCCGTCGACCGCGCGGATCAAGCGGAACGGGAAGAAGGTGCCGTTCGCGTCGCTGGCCGTGGGCGACCGCATCGAGATGAAGGGCACCCGGGACGGTGACGTGTTCACCGCGAGCCGGGTCCAGGCGCACGGCCCGCGCAAGGCCAAGCCGGCGCCGTCCCCGGAGCCCAACGAGACCGACTGACACCATCGGCGTTCCCCTCGGCACGCCGAAGCCCGGCCCCGTCGAATCGAATCCCCCTCCGTTCGGAGGGGGATTCGATTCAGGGACGTCGTCGCGCCTGCGTGACAACGAACCGGCCGGTCAGCGTCCGATCGCGGACATGCCGGGATGAACCACGGGGAACGCCAGGGCGGTCGTCGCCGCGGGCAGGGAGAACGCGACCGCCGCGCCAAGCAGACCCCACAGGTCGCGCGGTGAACGCATCGGCGCGGTGCCGCGGGCGCCCCAGAGATTCGGTCTCCACCACGACAGCAACCAGCAGAAGGTCATCGCCTGGACGACACCGGCCAGGCCGAAGGCCAGGGCGATGACCGGCGTCGGTGTCCCAGTCACCAGCGTCGTCGCGGCCAGGGTCAGCGGGAGCGCCGCCACGTCCGCCCAGCGGGCGCGGGCTCGCCGTTGGGCGCAGAACCACACCGCCGCCACGCCGGCGGCGGGCCACACCAGGCCGATCCCGGCCGGGCCGATCACGGTCCGTCCAACTTTCCAGTATTGGCCCGATCAGACGTCCTCTGCGCCGCCCTTGCCGGGGTCGGCACCGCCAAATGTGCCCAGCCAGCCAGGATTGCGCTGGCTCGGCCTCGGTGTGAGCGTTCGCGGTGCAACCAGTGATGACTGGTTCATACGTGTTCGTGGTGGTCTTGGGTTTGCTCCGGCGTGTCTTCCGCAATGCGCCGATCGCTCAGCGATGCGCGGCCCCGGCTGCCGCTGATCAGCGAACGAACATCTGGACACGGCCGAGGACGTGGAGATCCGGGTCAGCAGTCATCGACCGGTCGGTATGTCGCACCGGCGACATGAACGGATCGATGCGGATGATCCCGGCGGGCCGCTCGACCCCTCCGTCCATTCGCGAGCCCCGCCGGGGGACCGGGGCGCCGGCAGCGGTACGCGCCACACCGTCCGGCAGGGCTTCCTTGCCCTGCCTCGGCGGGCGTGCGAAAAATATCGGTGAACAGCAGCGAACCATCGACATCATCCGTTCGGATGATGCCCGCGGTTAGCGGGTCTCTTCCTATGTTTTCTTTAAGTTCGGCATAAGACTTCCTCAATTCCCTGGCGCCGATTGCCATCGCTCGGCGCGCCTCTTAACGTCTGCTTGCCGGCTCCCGCGGCGGCCCGAACGGGGCCTCAGGAGCCGGTGATGAGAGCGCGGAAACGACTACGGAATGTCTCCACATGGACCGGTCGCCGCTTCCCCCGCTCCTCGTCGCCCCCCCCACCTGACAGCCACCTGCCGGCGACTTTTCGTATCCGTCGCCACAACGGCGTGCAGCGACAGAAGAGGTTCACCCATGCGAAGGCGTTACAAGCGCGAATCGTCGTGGTCGAAGTGGTTCAGCGGACGGCGTCGCCTCGTCGCCGCGGCGGCCACGCTCGTGGCCTTCGGCGGCATCGTCACCGTCACCCAGATTTCTGACGCGAGCACCAAGCGTTCGACCCAGCGCGCCCTGGCCGCCTGCGACGACATCCAGGCGCCGCGGTCCACGAAGCTGTCCACGGAGACCAGGCGGGGCACCTGGACGACGAACAACGGGCGGGTGACCCAGCACGCCGACGACGGCGCGGGCGACGTGCCGTCGGCGGGGGAGATGCGGGCCCGCTGCCGCGACTGGGTGATGCGGAACGCCGCCAACAACGGCGGCGACGACCAGCAGAACAACCAGCAGCAGGGCGACCAGCAGCAGGGCGACCAGCAGCAGGGTGGCAACAACAACGGTGGCCAGCAGCAGGGTCAGAACGGTGGCCAGCAGCAGGGCGGTAACAACAACGGCCAGCAGCAGGGCGACCAGCAGCAGGGCCAGAAGGGCGACCAGCAGCAGGGCGACCAGCAGCAGGGCCAGAAGGGCGACCAGCAGCAAGGCCAGAACGGCCAGCAGCAGGGTGGCAACAACAACGGTGGCCAGCAGCAGGGTCAGAACGGTGGCCAGCAGCAGGGCGGTAACAACAACGGCCAGCAGCAGGGCAACAACAATGGCGGGAACAACAACAACGGTCAGACGCCGCCTCCGGGTGCGGGTCTGGGTGTGTTGACGAACTCGTGCGCGACGAGCCGGCTTCAGCCGCATGACGGTTTCCAGAAGGGCGACCGGTGCGTGTCGACCGAGTTCGGTGAGGTCGGCTCGGCGGCGAACAACCCCTCGCTGTTGATCGTCGACGCGCCGCGGCAGGTGGCGGCGGGTGAGGCGTTCAGCCTGAAGGTGTCCACCCGGAATCTGATCCGGGACCGGTTCCTGGCGGCCGGTCAGGGCGGGTACTACGTGGAGAGCTCGGTCCTGCAGGACGGCATCGTCCGGGGTCACTTCCACACCGCCTGCCGGATGCTGCAGACCACCGATTCCGCGCCCGCGCCGGACCCGGTGCCCGCGTTCTTCGTGGCGACCGAGGACAAGCGTGGTGGTCGCGACGCTGACGTGGTGACGATCAACGTGCCGGGTCTGCCGCAGGAGGGCATCGCGCAGTGTGCTTCGTGGGCTGGTGACGGTTCGCACCGGATCCCGATGATGGAGCGTGCCAACCAGACCCCCGCCCTCGACGCCGTGCGAATCCGCGTCGAAGGCAACGGCGGCGGCAACAACAACGGCGGCGGCAACAACAACGGCGGCCAGCAGGGCGGCAACAACAATGGCGGCCAGCAGCAGGGCGGCAACAACAATGGCGGCCAGCAGCAGGGCGGCAACAACAACGGCGGCCAGCAGGCCGGGAACGACAACGGCGGCCAGCAGCAGGGCAACAACGGTGGCGTGAACACCAAGGGCGTCATCGTCGGTACCAACCCGGCGACGACCACGACCAAGAAGCCCACGGTGACCGGCGAAACCATCGCCAAGGACGCCGCCAAGGCCGACTCCGACAGCGCGGGCGAAAACGAGGAGGCCGCTCCTGAGCCGACCGCGACGAAGAAGCGGACCGCCACCACCACGACGTCGGACACGGACTCGGACGAGCCGAGCACCGAGAAGACCACGCCGCCCGCCGACGTCGAGCTCGACCCGGCGTTGGACCAGAACGCCGCGCCCGACGCCCAGCCGGTCGCACAGTCCGACCAGCAGGTCGCCGCGCCGACCGCCGGCAACAAGCTCGCGCTGACCGGCGCGAACACGATGGCCGTCGTAGGCATCGGGGTGGTGCTGCTGCTGGCCGGCTTCGGCATCGCCGGGTCGGTGCGCCGCCGCCGGGCCGCGGAGTCCGGCTGGGAGTAGGAACCACGGAGGCGAGGAACAGCCGACCCGGAGCGTCCGGGTCGGCTGTTCTGTTTTCTGCTATCTAAGCCTTGCGTCCCTTATATGGCTAGTTGTATTCATATTTGAATAGGTGGGCGGGTCGCCGGGCACCGGGCGCGACGGCGGACACGTTCCAGAGGCTGTGCGGGAAACTGTGACCAGCGGGGCCCAAGAGCCCTAGGCTGGTGAGCGTCCACTTCGGCGGGTCCAGAGCGGGATCTTTGGAGGGAACATGCGCATCAGCGACGTACTTCGGGCCAAGGGCGACAAGGTTGTCACCGTCCCCCCGGAAACACACGTGGCACGGCTGCTGGCAGTGCTCGCCGAGAACAGGATCGGCGCGGTCGTCGTGTCCCGTGAGGGTTCCACGGTCGAGGGCATCGTCAGCGAGCGCGACATCGTCCGGGCCCTCGCCGCTCGGGGCTCCGCGGTGCTCGCCGAGCCGGTCACGGCGATCCTGACCGCCGAGGTGCACACGATCGCGCCGGACGCCCAGCTCGACGAGGTGGAACGCATGATGACGGAGCGCCGCTTCCGGCACGTGCCGGTCGTGGTGGACGGCGCGCTGCGCGGCATCGTCAGCATCGGCGACGTGGTGAAGAAGCGGATCGACGAGCTGGAGACGGAGCGTTCCGAACTGGCGGGCTACATCACCGGCGAGCGCCGCTGACCGTACGGCTCAGGTGGCGGGCTTGGCCGACAGCTCCATGCCCGCCGCCCGCAGCCGCTTCACCAGGGCGTCCCCGATGCCGGTGGCCGGGGTCAGCACCCCGCCCGGTAACGCGGGCAGGTCGTGGCGGTCCAGCGCCAGCGCGAGCGCCGACTCCGCGATCATGAGCGCGGTCGCGGCGTAGCCGGGGTCGCCCTTGGCCTTGACCCGGGCGGTGTAGCGGGCGCCGCTGGTTGTCGTGGTGAACAGGTCGACCGTGAAGTGCCCCGTACGCCGGGTCTGTTCGCTCGGCCCCTCCCCGGGCTTGGGCAGCACCCGGTCCAGGAC
This sequence comes from Krasilnikovia sp. MM14-A1004, assembly GCF_047159485.1. Lineage (GTDB taxonomy): Bacteria > Actinomycetota > Actinomycetes > Mycobacteriales > Micromonosporaceae > Actinoplanes. Next base: position 1,440,571 of record NZ_AP038773.1, read on the forward strand.
GAAGCGGGTCGGTGGCACCGACAGTCCCACCACCAGGGCGGCCAGCCCCACCTTCGTGCCCGCCGCCAGCACGGGCGCCAACCGCGAGGTGCCCACGCTCATCACCTCCCGGTAGCGCAGCCGGCGACCGTACGCCCAGTCGCGCAGGGCGTTGCTGCGCCGCACCACCCGCGTGTTGTACGGCGCCATGACGAACGGCGCCAGGCTGCCCCGCAGACCCGGTGCCACCTCGGAGCCGCGCAGGCTGACCATGTCGTGCTGGCGCCCCAGGTCGGGCTCGCGGGCCCGGTCCGGGCTCAGCGAGTACGGGCTGGCGGCCAGCCGCCGCAGTCGCCGGTCCCGGCGCACCTGGTCCAGCTGGTGGCGCAGGGAGTCGATGGTGCCGCCGCTGACCCCGCCGCGCAGGCGGGTGACCACGAGCGTGGTGTCGGTCAGTTCCCCGGCGCCGTCGGCCCGCACCTGCTCGTGCAGCACGTGTACCCCGAGGTCGGACGGGATCGAGTCGAAGCCGCACGAGTGCACGATCCGGGCACCCGTCGAACTCGCCAGCTCGTGGTTCTCGTCGATGCTGTCCCGGACGAACAGCACCTCGCCGGTGAGATCGACGTAGTCGGTACCCGCGGCGGCGCAGGCGCGGGCGAGCTTGCGACCGTACTTCGCATAGGGGCCGGCCGTGGTGAGCACCACATGGGTGGCGGCGGCGAGCTGTTCCAGGGCGGCGGTGTCGTCCCCGTCCGCGACCAGCAGCGGCCAGTCGACGCCGAGCCGGTCCCGGACCGCCGCGAGCCGCTGCTCCGAGCGCCCGGCCAGCCCGATCCGGGTCCCGGCGGGGGCGTACGCGGCCAGGTGTTCGGCCGTCAAAAGTCCGACAAATCCGGTGGCGCCATAGACGACGATGTCGAGGTCGCGAACGCGGGAGGGGGTGTCATCGCTCACGGTCGTCGATTCTCTCTCATGTCTTAGGTCTGGACGAGACCCGGCCGATGAAGGGAGTAATCAAATCCAGGTTGCAGGAGGCTCGCCGTGCGGTTCGGTCGATCGAGTGTAGGTAAGCGGCTCGGCGGTGCATTCTCCGTGCTCGTGGTGCTGATGATCGTCGCCGCTGGTGCGGGCTGGTGGGGCATGTCCCGCCAGCAGAGCGCCCAGCAGCTGCTGAGCTGCCTCGAGCTGGAGCGCCGGGACGTGACCTTCGCCCAGTACCAGATGGCCGACATCTCCGGGTGGCAGGGGCTGGTCGTCGCCGACGTCGCCGCGTACGGCGCCAAGAAGGCCCTCAGCGAGGACAGCTTCAACCGCTCGGAAGAGCTGTACGCCAAGGACGAGCTGTACAAGAGCTTCAAGGAGGTGCACACCTCCTGCATGACGCCCCAGGAGAAGGCGCTGTTCGGGAAGCTCTCCACCGCCTGGGACGACTTCTTCGCGTGGGACACGAAGGTCATGAACTGGCTGAGCGACGACAGCGTCGCAGGCAAGATCAAGGCGATGGACGCCATCAACGACGGCCCCGCGGCCGACTCGCTCGGCGTCATCGACGACACGGTCTCCGCGTTGAAGAAGTCCGTCGACAAGCGTCAGGAAGCGGCCCGCAAGCAGAGCCAGAAGGCCCAGCGCCTGGGCCAGTACACCCTCGGCGGCGCACTGCTCATCGCGCTCGCCCTGGCGGCCGTGCTGAGCATCCTGGTCACCCGGTCGGTCGTGCGGCCGCTGTCGATCGTCGTCGGCGCGCTGGGCAAGCTCGCCAAGGGTGATCTCACCGCCACGGTCGACATCAAGCGCAAGGACCAGCTGGGTCAGCTCGGTGACGCGCTGAACGAGACCGTCGAATCTCTGCGCGGCACCGTCGGCGCCCTCTCCGGCCACGCCGACTCGCTGGCCGTCGCCTCCGACGACCTGTCCCAGGTCTCCGAGCAGATCGCCTCGTCCGCCGACGAGACCAGCGCGCAGGCCCGCGAGGTGACCCGTGCCGCCGCGCAGGTGTCGTCGAACGTCGACACCGTGGCGATCGGCAGTGACGAGATGGGTGCGTCGATCCGGGAGATCGCGCAGAACGCGGGCGAGGCCGCCGCGGTCGCCGCCGAGGCCGTCAGCGTCGCCCAGGCGACCAACGAGACCGTGGGCAAGCTCGGTACCTCCTCGGCGGAGGTCGGCAACGTCGTCAAGCTGATCACCGCGATCGCGGAGCAGACCAACCTGCTGGCGCTGAACGCCACCATCGAGGCGGCCCGCGCGGGCGAGGCCGGCAAGGGCTTCGCGGTCGTCGCCAGCGAGGTCAAGGACCTCGCCCAGGAGACCGCGAAGGCTACCGAGGACATCTCGCAGCGGGTCGAGGCCATCCAGGCCGACACGTCCAGCGCCGTGAAGGCCATCGAGCAGATCGCCGGGATCATCGACCGGATCAGCGAGTACCAGACGCTGATCGCCGCCGCGGTCGAGGAGCAGACCGCGACCACGGGCGAGATGGGCCGCAACGTCACCGAGGCCGCCGAGAGCAGCCGGGAGATCGCCACAACGATCGCGTCCGTGGCCCAGGCCGCGGAGATCACGACGACCGGTGTCAGCCACTCCCAGCAGTCCGCGGCGAACCTCGCCCGGATGGGCGCGGAACTGCGGGCGATCGTCTCCCGCTTCCAGCTGAGCTGACCTGAGCTGACCAGCGTCTATGGGGCCGGACCTTCGGGTCCGGCCCCTCGCTGTTGTCCGGGCTCAGCGCGACGGGCTCCGGCGGGTGGGGGCGCGGCATAATGCTCGTCATGGACGTGTCGGAGCTGCCTTCCCGGTATGACAGTGTGGATGCGCGGATCCCTCGCTCCTGGGGGGAACTGCGTGGACCCGCGGCCGGACGCGTGCGGCTGCCGCTCCGCCTGGCCTGGTCGGGGCCCGATACGTTCGATGTGTCGAATCCCCGGCAGCGGCTGACGCTCTACTCGATCCTGCTCGACTGCGGGCAGCGCGCTGATGCCGCCGCCTTGATGCATCCGGAGCTGCTGCGGCAGTCTTGGCCACACATTCGCCGGCTGACGACCCGTGAGATCACCGATCGGTGGGAGCGCCGGCTTCCGGGGCTGAGGCGGGTGGCCTGAGCGACGTGGAAGATCTGCACCGCGAACTGGCACGTATCGGGTTCGACGCTGGTGCGGATCTGGGCCTCGTTCTCGCAGGCGGGTATGCCATCAGCGCGCATCAATTGACAACTCGGCCGTCGAGGGACATCGACTTCGCGACGGCAGCGATGATGCCGCTGCCCCAGGTCGTGGGTCGGCTTGCGGAGGCCTATCGCCGCCGGGGATACCTGGTGCAGATCATCGAGTCGGGCGCACGGATGGCCCGGATGATGGTCACCGGCGGTGAGCATGCGTGCGAGGTCGACCTGCTGCGCGAACCGATCGGACCACCGGTGCTGCTCGACGTCGGCCCGGTCCTGCTTCTCGACGACGCGGTCGGGTTGAAGATGCGAGCGCTGCACGACCGTGCTCTGCACCGCGACTTCATCGATGTGTACGCCGCCTACCGGGCGGGATACTCGTGGCAACGCATGGAAATCCTGGGAAGTCGATTCCTGCCGGCGTTTCGGCTCGACGATCTGGCTGAGCGCCTCAGCAGCATCGAGCTGCGTGATGAGGAGACCTTCCTGGCGTACGGAATGGCGCCGACTGACATCGAGGCGCTTGCTGGATGGGCGCTGCGGTGGGCCGACGACATCGGCGTCCGGCTGGAGGGATCCCCCGAGCCGTCACCGGGTTCGGAGCCGGACTGGGATACGTATCTGGAGGAGTGAGGGCTGGCAGAATCGGCACATGGGTGGTCTCGACCTGGTGCTGGTGTTGCGGTATCGCAAGGCGGTGACGTACGGCCTGCACGTGCTGCTGGGCGCGCTGGAGGAGCACGAGACCGCCACCCGCTACGACGTCCGGTTCGGGGACACCGCCGAGTCCACCGCGCAGCACATCGAGACGGCGTTGGCCGAGGGCGCCACGGTGCTCGTCCTCTGGTCCTTCTACTCGCCGGACGCGGCGGCCCTCGCGACCGAGCTGGCGGAGATCCGGCGCATGGCGGACGGCCCCGGGGTGGTGCATGTCGCGGGCGGGGTGCATGCGACCGCGGAGCCGGTGCAGACCCTGGACGCGGGCTGGGACGTGGCCGCGGTCGGTGAGGGCGAGACCACGCTGCTGCGCCTGGTCGACGCGGCAGGCGCGTACGCGGAAGTGCCGGGTCTGGTCTACCGGGACGCGGCCGGTGCCGTCGTGCGGACCGGGCGCCCGCAGCGCCGGCCGCTCGACGACTTCCGCGGGTTCTCGCTGCGCTGGGACCGGTTCAACGCCCTGGAGATCACGCGCGGCTGTGTGTACGCGTGCCGCTTCTGCCAGACCCCGTTCATGTTCACGGCGAAGTTCCGGCATCGCAGTGTGGCGAACGTGCGCTGGCACGTGGACCGGATGCGCGAGCGCGGCCTGCGCGACGTCCGGTTCGTCACGCCGACCGCGCTGTCGTACGGCAGTCAGAGCGAGGAGCCGAACCTGGCCGCCGTGGAGGAGTTGCTGGCGACGTGCCGGGACGGCATCGGCCCGGACGGGCGGGTGTTCTTCGGGTCGTTCCCCAGCGAGATCCGTCCCGAGCACGTGTCCCGCGAGGCGTTGCGGCTGGTCCGGAGGTACTGCGCCAACACCAACATCATCGTGGGCGCGCAGTCCGGGTCGGACCGGGTGCTGGATGCGGCCAAGCGCGGGCACGGGGTGGAGGAGGTCCGCCGCGCGGTGCGTCTCGGTGTCGCCGAGGGCTTCGGGATCAATGTGGACATGATCTTCGGCATGCCGGGGGAGGACCCGGACGACGTCGAGGCCTCCCTGGCGCTGGCCCGCGAACTGGCCGAGCTGGGGGCGCGGATCCACGCGCACACGTTCATGCCGCTGCCCGGCACGCCGTGGCGTGACGCGCCGCCCGGTGACGTCGACCCGGCGACGATCCGGGAGGTGGATCGGCTGTCGCGGCGCGGCGCGCTGTACGGGCACTGGCAGAAGCAGCGTGACCATGCGGCCCGGCTGGCGGCGGCCGCTCAGGCGTACCCGCGTCCCGGCCGCAGCCGGACGATCCTGCCCACGGTGCCGGACGGCGGCTGACGGGTCACAGGTCGACGAGTTCGAGCCGCACCGTGGCGACGTCGCCCACGTCGAGCGCCTCGGCCGTGCGGACCGCGCGCTTGATCGGCAGCACGTAGCATCCCCGCCCGCTGTCCGGGAAGATCGACGTCCGCCACGTGCTGCCGCCGACCGTCACCCGCACGCGTACGGACCCGAAGCCGCGACGTGGCCCGGCGCTCAGGTCGCGGATCTCCTCGGAATCCTCGACCGGCAGGCTGACGAACGTCCAGCTGTCGCCGCGCCGGGCGTCCCAGATCCACAGCTCGGCATCGAAGACGACGACCATGGCCTCACCCGGGAAGTGTGTGGTGGGTCAGCGGAGCCACTCGCCGACGGCGGCGATCCTCAGCCCGCCCTGCGAAAAAGCATGTGGGCGACGGTGAGCCCCCTGGTCCTGGCGATGCCGGCGCGGGCGTCAGTCTGTTCGGTCTGCGCCCAGACATGGTTCGAGCTCTGGAGACGCCAACCCAGCCCTTCGATCGCTTCGATCAGCGGAGCGGCATCCCACGTGTTCAGCTGGGTCACCCTACCGCCAAGATTCATCCCGCCACCGACAGTGAACCCGACGGGCACTCCGCATGTGAAAACCGTGCGGCCGGCATGGAGTGCCTGCACGGCTGCTTCATAGATCGGCTGGGCTTCCTCAGCGGGAACCGCCTCGCCGACACCTCCGGGCCCACCGGGCTGCTTCGCGAACACGCCGCGATCTTAGATGCGCTGGGCAAGCCTTGGACGCGCTGGGCAAGCCTGTCCGCGGGGCGGGGCGCGGGCCCGCCCCGCGGACCGTGGTCACGGCTTGATCAGGCTGATCCGGGTGCCCCAGTTGGCCAGGGCGGTGCGGGTGCTGCCGCAGCTGCCGAACGGGTCGGCGGTGTACTGCGTGAGCGTGCACTGCTGGCCGATGTACTCGCTGGCGATCCAGATCCGGTGCCCGTCGACCGCGGTGGCGCCGTAGTCGCCCCAGCGCGGCCGGGGCGGGTCGTTGAAGGCGCGGTAGCCGCTGAACCCGTCCTGCGGGCCCACCCCGGCCTTGGCGAGGTAGATCGCGCCGGCGCCGGCGCGGCCGTCGAAGGACGCGTACGCCGCCGAGGGGTAGTAGCCGTCGCCGACGAGCGTGAACGCCATGACGCCATGGCCCTGTGCGGTCACCCCGATCGCCGGGTAGATGAGGTTGTTGCCGGCGAGCCCGAGCTGGCCCTGCCGGAGCAGGCTGGCGCGGACCGACGTGGACGACGAGCGGGGCTGCACGATGTACCAGCCGATGCCCGCCTCGACTGCCCCGCCGGCGCGGACGGCGGTGTCGAGCGCGCCGTACAGCCGTCCGCCGGTGTAGGTGACCTGCTGCATCCGGGTGTCGTTGCTGTCCAGCCGCGACAGGGTTTCGGGCGCGGACGGGTCGGGTGCGCCGAGCAGCACGGTGGCGCAGGCGGGCGTGTTGAGACATTCGGCCAGCGGCGCGGGGCCGGCCTTCTGGTCGGCCAGCGGCGGCAGCGAGTACGTCTGCACGCCGACCCGCGTGTCGTGCAGCCGTATGCCGGGCCGGGCCGCGTCTAGCGACCGGGTGTTGGTGAGGCTCCACGTGACGATGCTGTCCGAGACGTAGTCGTCGGTGCCGGTGGCTTCCTCGGCCGCGTTGGAGGACAGGAAGTACGCGGTGCCCTTCTGGCTGCGGTCGTAGTCGCCGGTGCTCGGTGACTGTGCGGGCCAGAGGGTGAATCCGTTGCGTCCGGCGTCGGCCGCGGTGGTGTCGATCTGGGTCACCAGCACATCGGCGTCGCCGCGGGCCAGTGCCCGCTTGGAGAACGCGTACACCTGGGCGCTGTTGTATGCGTCGCCGAAGAACGCGTACTCGTTCGTGGTGATGTAGAAGCCGTACGCGTCCACGCCGACGTGCGGGTAGTCGCCGATGCACGGGCAGTTCGGGTGCACGGGGGTGCCGTTGCGCCCGTCGTCGGTGGCGTCCACGGCGTACGTCTTCCACACGCCGGTGGGGTCGCCGGTGACCGCGATGTCGAGCTGGTTCTGGCCGGTGAAGTCGCCGTCGGTCGTGGTGCCCAGCGTCAGCACGACCAGGAAGAAGCGCCGGGTGGTGGGGTCGTAGAGGCAGGTCGGGTCGGTGATCTGCGGGCCGAACACGCCGGTGCTGCGGTTGATCGCGGGCGGGTAGCCGAAGAACGTGTTGAGATCCACCACGCCGGTCTGGCCGGTGCCGTTCGTGCCGTACACCCGGAACGCGTCGTTGACGGCCTCGACGACGTGCCCGTTGCCCACGCACAGCGCCTGGTCGGGCGGTTCGAGGCTGAACTGGTTGCCGTTGTTGGCGGTCCGCTGCTGGCGGTGGTTGATGCCGTCGAAGCTGGTGACCAGCCGGGGGGTGCGGATCACCCCGGGCGGTGGTGGCGGGGCGAGCGCGGCGCGTGCCATCGCGGACCGTTCCGCCGCCCCGGTGGGGGCGAGCGTGCGGTTCTGCGGGGCCGCCGCGTGCGTGTCGTCCGCGCCGACCCGGTGCGGGATCTCGGTGGACAGCGGCCCGGGCGCACCCGTGCCCGTGCCGGTCGGGTGGTATTCGGCGGTGCCGCGCTGGTGGATGTGCCGGACCTGGCCGCCGGGCGCGCTCGGCGCGGCGGAGGCGCCGACACCCGGGGCCAGCGCTCCGAGGGTGATGAGGAGGACCGCGGCGGCGGATCCGGCACGGGGCCTGCTGGGCATTGTTCCCTCCGTGACATGCAGCGTCCTGGCTGGACAGGCGTCCAGGCGCTCAGTCTGTCGCGCGGCTGCCGGAACGGAGGAAGGCGCGCCGACAAATGGCGCAATCTGCACGGTACGGACGTCGTACCCGAATGACCGTCAGCATGGCGCGGGGGCCGGCGCGCTGCGCCGGCCCCCGCTGTTGGGGAAGGTGGTTCGTCTCAGATGGTCAGTGACCAACTGTTGATGGTGCCGGTGTCCTGGGAGTAGACGTCCTGGACCTTCAGCCGCCAGGTGCCGTTGGCGGCCTCGCTGGACAGATCCTTCGTGTACGTGGCGACCACGTTGTCCGCGCTGTCCGAACCGCTGGTCGTCTTCAGGTTGTAGACGGTGCCGTCCGGGGCCACCAGGTCGACCCGCAGGTCACCCCGGTAGGTGTGCGAGATGTTCACGGAGACCGACGCGCTCGACGAGGCGTTGCGGGCGCAGCCGCTGATCGCGATGTCGCTGTAGACCGCGGCACCCGCGTCCGGGATGGACACGTGCGTGTCGCTGGTGCCGGTGCAGCCGGAGGGCGGAGTGGTCGGCGGGGTGGTGCCGCCGTCACAGGTCGGGTCCGCCGACTGCGCGGGTACGCTGACCGCGTCCCAGGCCGCCTTGACCGTGTTGAACTGCGTGCAGCTGCCGGGGAAGAGGTTCTTCGCCGCGGTGAGCGTCCAGGTCCGGTACTTCAGGTACGACGAGCTGGACGTCTTCATCAGCATCGCGTTGTACATGATCTTGATGGCGTTCTGGATGCCCAGGCCCGTGATGGCGCCCGAACCGCTGCACCGGGTGCTGGTCGGCTGCCCGTTGCTCGGGTTCGTGCCCTCGGCCAGCAGGTAGAACCAGTGGTTGCCCGGACCGGCCGCGGCGTGCACCTCCTGGCCCGGCGTGCTGCTGGAGTAGCAGTTGTCGTCACCGGCCAGCGACGGGTTGTACATGTAGCGGATCGGGCCGCTGCCGACCAGGTTGACCTCCTCGCCGACCTGGTAGTCCGGCGGGTCGTTCGGGTTGTTGGCGAACGCCTCGGTCGCCGCGCCGAACGTGTCCGCCACGAACTCCTGGGTGTTGCCCTTGGAGATGCCGCCCGGGGTGTTGTCGTCGATGCCGTGGCCCAGCTCGTGGCCGACCACGTCCGCGGAGGCGATCCACTGGTTGGCGGTGTTCTTGCCGATCTGCACCTGGGTGCCGTCGTAGTACGCGTTCTGGTCGTTCAGACCGACCCGCAGCGGCCACGCGCCGCCGCTGCCGTTCTGGCCGTTACGGCCCAGCCACGACGACAGCATCGCGGTCTGCTTCTGCGCGACGTAGAACGCGTCGACGCAGCCGGTCTCCTTGCTGGTGCCGACGCCGTTGCCCCAGTCGTTGTCCGAGCCGCTGAACGTCGTGTTGTTCGCCGCGTCCTGGCACGTCAGGGTCGTCTCGGTCGGGTCCTTCAGGCTGTACGTGCTGCCCGACTGGGTGGTGTTCAGGCTGACCGAGCCGTTGATCCAGCCGGTGCCCGTACCGGTGGCGTCGGTGACGTGCTCCCGCGTGCTCAGCACCTTGCCGGTGAGCGCGTTGACGTCCACCGTGAGCCGGCTGGGGCCCTCGGCGCTCGTCCCGCGCAGGGTGCTCTCCCACGCCAGGGCGGGTGCGCCCTCGGTGGTCAGCACGACCAGCTTGGTGCCCTCGACGGTGCTGACGGTCTTCAGCTCCCGCTTGGCGACCGCCAGCGCGGCGGCCTCCGTCAGCTTCGGCGTGACGGTCAGATTGCCGATCGCCTGGGACTGGCCGACCGAGGTGTACTTCGTCTTGCCGGCGTTGTCCGTGACCACGACGAAGTCACCGCCGATCACCGGCAGTCCCTTGTAGGTCCGGTCGTACGGGACGAACTGCAGTCCGCCCGAGGAGATGACCGGGCGTTGCACGAACGCGTCGTCCGAGGTGGCGTGCAGAAGCTGGGGGCGGCTGGCGACCAGCTCCGACGCGGCCTTCGCGGCCGCCGGGGCACCCGACGGACCACTGGGTTGGGCGTTTGCCTGACCGGCTATCGCCACCATGCTGGCGGCGGCTGCGGTGCCGGCCGCCAGGGCGACGACTAGAGGGGTTCGAGATTTCACGCGGGTACTCCTTTCCCGCCCGGGGGTTGGCGGGCGGGCTCGACGTCCGGTGACCTGTGCGGCTCACCTGGATGACTTGAGGTGAGACGCTAGGCATCGACGGAGTTCACCGAATCGGGGAAAACCCTTGCGTACGTCGGGAAAGCGCGTTCACAGTTGTTAAGCGGCCCTGCTCACCCCGCGAGTGAGTGGGCAATGTCGTTCGCGTGGTCCGTCACGGACGCCGCGGTCACCGTCGCGCGCACCGGCAGGATTTCCAGGCAGCGGCGCAGCGCCGGGCCGAGCAGCGGGTTGGGCACCCGCAGCGAGACCGTGCAGTGCGGCACCCACCGGCCCGGCCGGTAGTGGTCCCACACCTCGATCCCGGCGGCCGCCAGCCGTTCGTGCACCTCCCGGTGCGCCGCCAGCAGCTCCGCGGTGGGCGTGATCCCCAGCCACAGCACCCGGCCCACGAACTGCCCGACGAAATCCAGGTCCACCGTCAGCCCCACCCCGAGGCCGAGGCCCGCGAGCGCGGCCGCCACCGGTGCCGGCTCCAGCCGGGCCGCGGCGGCCAGCGACACGTGCGGGCGGTGCTTCTCGGAGTGCAGGGACGCCATGGTCGGGATGCCCTCGGCCTCCAGCGCGTGCCACAGCGTACGGAGCCGCCGCGTCGCGTGGACGTCCAGATAGAGTTCGAGAGCCGCGACCACGAGGACACCGTAATGGCATGGCGCTGTCACGACGCGTGCACCCGGTAGGTATAACCGGCGCATGCACACTGAGGAACTCGTCGGCCTCCTGAGCGGGGTGCCGGGCACGGTGGTGTCGGCCGAGCCCGGATCGGTCACGGCGCACGTGCCCGCCATCGGGGACACCGTGCGGCTGGATCCCGGCGACGTCCTCGACGCCGAGCGGATCACCGCGCCGAACGGGGCGCCCGCGGTCGAGCTGGGGGTGCGGCGCGGCCACGAGCAGCTGCCGCTCATCGTCACCGTGGACGACGTGGCCTTCATTCCCGCGTACGCGGCGGACCTGCTGGCGCCGGACGCGCAGGTACGGGTGCCCGCCGTGCCGCACCTGGTGGCGTACTCGGAGATGCACCGGGACGTGCGGGCGCTGGGCCGGGCCATCGACGATCCCGAGGTGGAGCTGGACCCGGACATGCTGGCGGCCACCGTGCTGGTGCACCGGTGCTTCCTCGCCGGGGCGGTCCGGGTCGGGCTGTGGCCGGTTCGGGTGGCGGCGTGGTGGGAGTACACGTTCGCCCGGGTCGGGAAAGGGCTGCCGCTGGCGGCATTCCGGCCCGACCCGCAGTGGGATCAACTGATGGCGGACGTCGCCGAGGCACGCCGCGCGTCATGACCGAGTGCACCGAGCGCAGCGAGGGCCGCGAGGGCATGACCGGCGAGTAGAGCACCCCGAGCGGCTGACCCCGACTCATCAGGATCTCCCACTGCGCCGCAGCCGTGCGCGGTCAGGTGGTGAGGGCGGCGGCACACACCGTCGGGTCGCCGAAGATCACCATGCTCTGCCGGTCGTACGCGGTCAACAGTGCCACCGACGCGGCCCGCCGCTGCGGCGAGTCCGCGCGGCTGTTGCGATTGGTCTGCGCCGCCTCGCCGAACAGTTGCGCCGCCTGCGTGAACTGCTGCCGGAACGCCAGCCCGATCGGCTCCGGCCGGCGCTGGAAGCAGCCCGTCCACAACGCCCGCAGGGTGGCCGCACTGATCAGCTGCCCCGTCTCCGGGCGTTCCAGGGTCCAGTCGAAGGTGGGCTCCACGTGGCCGATGAACGCCCGCGCGGGTTTCGGCGCGGACAGCAGCGCGGTGGGCAGCGGCGCCACCCTGGCCCCGAGCGCGGCGACGCCGTCCAGCACGGTCGCCACCTGCGAGCCGGGCGGCACCAGCGCGGTGAACCGGCTGGTCGCGTCGCTGCCCGCCGAGCAGCAGGCGTGCGCGTACCAGATGGCGCCGTCGGGCTGCCACGCCGCCAGCAGCGCGGCCGGGTCCAGCGACTGCCGGTCGGCGTCGACGGGCAGGCCCAGATCGCGGGCCATCGCGTCGGGGTCGGACAGTGGGCCGGTCCGGCCGTGGCTGGTGGTGACCACGACGGACGGCCGGTTCGCGGCGAGCGCGTCGACCAGCGCCCCGGACGTCGCCTGCGGGCCGCGCAGGTAGCGGGCGCCCGCCCTGGTGTCCGCGTCGGCGGCGAACTTCGCGGCGAGCTGTTCGGCGACCGCCACCCGCATCAGCTCGGTGATGTCGTCGGAGTCGGTGGCCCACACGACCGGCTTGGCGGCGCACACCGCGGCGTCCGCCCAGTCGGTGAGCAGGCATTCGACGTACCGGTCGAGGGCGGGGTCGGGCAGGTCCAGGCGGCCGACCGCGCAGGACAGGTTCAGCCGGCACTGCAACTCCCACGGCAGCACCGCCGGGCCGCCCGCCAGCAGCAGGTACGCCGGGAGCTGCCCCCGCCCGGTGCCCGTCGGGCCGCCCGTGATCGCGACCCGCTGGTGGTCCCCGGCCGGGTACACCCGGCGCAGCAGGCCCGGGCCGTCCTCGGCGGCGTACCGGAAGACCACCGGGCCGTCGGGGCCCGCCCGCGCCTGCGCGAGACGCCGGATCGCCGCCGGGGCGTCCACGAGGGCCGCCTGGTCGGCGACCGGGGCGTCGGTCCACGGCAGGACCACGCCCCAGCCGACATCCGCCCGGCGCCACTCGCGGGGGTCGGGCGGCTCGTCGGCGGCCAGGACCAGGCCGGCCTCGCGGGCGCGGTCGTCGACCTCCTGCCCGAGGATCCACGCGCGGGCGGCGGGCCCCAGATCGCCGTCCGCTGGCGCGTCCGGCCAGGCGTTGATGGTCAGCGTCCTCGGCCACTCGTCGTTCACGTCGCACCCGCCGATCGGCCGATCCCGCGTACGCGGCGCCCGCCGGGGGCGCTCATCCCGCACCGGCCGGTGTGTCGCCGGGGCCGTCGGGTGGTGGGGCACCGGCGAGGCGGCGCAGCTCTGCGACGGCGTCCGGCGGGGTGTCGGCGGGCAGCCGGTTGAGCAGGGCCGCCACGATGGCCATCGTGACGCCGTCCGAGGTGAGGCCCGGCGGGCCGGGCACCGGCTGCGGCGCGGCCTCCTCCGCCTCGGCGTCCCAGACCTGTGCCGCCAGCCGCACCTGGAACGGGTCGAGCCGGGTGTACAGCACCGGCAGCGTCCACTCCCCGAACGTGGTGGCGTCGTCGCTGTAGCTCTCCACCAGCGCCGCCCGCGGTGCGTTGAGGATGTGCGGCCAGTCGATGTCGCAGTCCACCACCCCGGCCGCGGGCCGGGTCAACCTGGTGCCCAGCTCCGTCAGCAGCTCCCGGTAGAACACCCGGGAGAATTCGTACGCGGCCAGCGCCTGCACGGTCTCGCGCATCCCCAGCGCGGCGGGCACCCCGGCCGCCGCCAGCGAGTGCGCCAGCGAATGCACCTCCTGCGCGGCCATCCCGCCCTGGCAGCAGTTCAGCACCACGAGCCACACCCCGAGCGGGGCCAGCAGCGTACGCATCTGCTCGATGTGCAACCGCACGCTCGGCGTGGCCGGGCCGACCGCCTGGCGTTCGACGTCCTGCCCGGTGGCCAGCAGCAGCCGCGGCTGGCCCTGGTCCGCCGCGCCGTGGCAGAAGAAGTGCAGCACGTGCGGGCGGCTGTCGGTGATGGCCCGCAACACGTCGGTGCCCCGGTCCGGCACGGCGACGGCGTGCAGGTCCCGGTCCTGTGCGGCGACGTCGCTGATCTTGTCGAGCAGGTCCTCCTCGCCGACCAGGACGGTGACGCTGACCCGGATGCCGGTCGCGCGGGCGGCCTGCACGGCCGCGTACAGGCCGGACCATTCCTGCTCGGCGGGCACCCCCAGCGCGGAGAGTACGGCGGTGATCCGCAGCTGGCCGGTGAACGTCGGCACCGACCCGGCCAGGTCGATGCCCTGCTCGGCGATGCGGCCGATCGGGGCCTGCGCCAGCGCGAGGAAATGGTCGCCCTCGTCGCAGAGCATCTCCCAGTTGTACAGCTCGGCCCGCTGGTCCAGCAGGTTGAACATGATGGACTGGGTCTGCCCGGCCGGGGCGCCCGCGGCGTTGCTCAGCGCGCGCTGGACGTCCGGATGCTGGGACAGCTCCTGCCACAGGCGGCGGCCGTACTCGCGAACCCAGCCGTTGGGCGGTGGCGGGGGTTTGCCGGTGGGCAGTTGCGCGGCCGAGCACACCAGCTTGCGGGGCTTCGGGTCGGTCGGCGGGATGGGTCCGCGTTCCAGCCGGAAGCACAGGGCGTCGTCGCGGTCCGGCCCCACCTGGATGATCACCCGGCTCATCGCGGCACCTCCGGATCTCCCGGGGCGTCGCTGATGTCCACCACGGACGGCGGCGGGTTCTCGGGCGCCGCGGCCGGGGCCTCGGCGTACCGGTCGACCACGCCCTGGATCAGCTCCAGCGCCTTGGCCACCCCGTCGGTCAGTTGCGGCGGGGCGGGTTCGTTGTCGCGCCACTGGTGCAGGCGCCACTCGTACTGTTCGACGAAGCGCTGCGACGCCGACACCCAGGTCGGCGTGGCCGCGGTATCGGCGACCAGGCCGCGCACCTTGTCGGAGGGGGCCGCCGCCGCGCCGGTCTGCTCGCTGCGGCCCGGCTCGGTGGCCACCTGGAACGGCTGGCAGTACACGAACACCGCGCCGTCGGTCGGCGGCAGCGCGGGCTCCGGGCTGGCCATCAGCCGGTACCCGTCGGCCAGCGCCCTCATTTCGGGGTCCAGCCGCGCCTCGTGATGCACCAGGGTGGTGGGCCGCAGCTCCGCGACCGCGGTGGCGACCAGCCGCAGGCCCATTTCCGACGGGTTGCCCGGCGGCGAGGTGAACCCGCACCCCCACGCGCCCACCTGCAACAGGAAGCGGGTCAACGCGGCTGTCGACACCACCGACAGGCCGGAGTCCGTGGGATCGGCCGGGTTGTCCGACAGGGCGAGGGCGCCCTGATCCAGCCGCAGCACCGCCCCGGCGACGAAGTGCACCACGTCGACGCCGTGGCCGCACAGCGCGTCGCGCATCCAGGTCAGCCAGACGTTGCGGTGCTGGCCGACCGCCGAATCGGTGGAACCCGCGTACACCGGCGCGAGGTCGGCGCCCGTGCCCGAGGTGTCGTCGCCGATCGCGGCCGGGTCGTGCAGCAGCACCCGGTCGGCCCGGTCCACCGGGGACTTGACGTGGCGCAGCAGCTCGTACAGCTGGGCGGTGGGGAAGATGTGCAGGGTCGTCGGGAGCGGGATCGCCCCGACGATCGCGGCGGCCAGCCGGCCCACCAGGTCCGCCTGCTCGGCCAGGTCGCCAGGGCCGTCGTCGGCGCACAACGCGACGGTCACGGCCCGGCGGGACCTGACCGGTTCGACCACGAAATCCGGCAGCCGCAGCACCGGCACCGGCAGCACCGGGACGAGCAACTGCTCCCACGGCACCAGCCCCAGATGCCCGTACGGGCGGACCAGGTGCAGCCACAACGGCCGTTCCGGTAGGGCCGCGCCCCGCACCGCCTCCGCCAGTTCGGCCGCCATCGTGGCGGGCAGCCGGAACTCGTACCCGGTGCCGTGGCTCGTCTCGCAGTCCAGGACGGGCGGCAGCCCCAGCTCGGTGGCGGGCACCTGCCAGCTGGCCACCGGCTCCGTCTGGTGCTCGCGGGTCAGCTCCAGTTCGCAGCGCACCGACGGCGGGTCGGCGTCGGCCAGCAACCTGACCTTGAGCGCGCTCAGGTCGTAACGCCGCTTGAGCAACTCGGCCATCGCCTCACCTCACCGGGTCATGAGGTCGTACAACATCCACCACGTGCTGGGGTTGCTGACCTCGCCGTGCGACGGGATCGTCCGGGTGCCGTCCACGCCGACCACCTGAAGGCCCGGCGCGTCCAGGGCGTACCGGGTGGTGGGGTCGAGGATGGGGGTGAGCGCGGCCTGCGCACCCAGCGGGCGCGGGCCGTAGCCGCCGAGCGCCGCGTAGCGGCTCGGCGGCTCGTCGGCGGCGATGTCCGCCTCGCCGAGGTCGCCGGAACGGCGCAGCGCGAGGTGGAAGAACCTGGTCAGGGGCTCGTCGTGGCCGCTGAAGGTGGACAGGATCGGCTGGCCGACCCGGTCGAGCACCGGCCGGTAACCGCCCGGCCGGCCGTGGCCGTCGGCGTCCGCGGCGAAGCACAGGTGCGACACGGCGGGCTCCAGCAGCAGCGCCGAATGCACCGGCGCGGGTAGGGCGGCCGGGACGGTGATCGCGGACAGCAGCACCTTCGCCCCGAACGAGTGGCCGACGACGTGGACCCGGGCGCCGGTGCCGAGCAGCTGCACCAGCAGCGGGCCGACGCCGCGGGCACCGACGCGCCCGGCGCGGTCCTTCATCAGCCATACAGACGCGCCGCGCAGGATCTCGCGGGGCCGCAGGAAATCCGGCCAGCCCGCCGCCTGCGGCACACCGTCCACAGTGGGCGGTGCGTTGTCGAAGTCGGCGGGGTCGGCCGAGCGGCGGCGCCGCGGTGCCTGCCAGGAGGCGGCGATCTCCGCCGGGGTCGGCGGTGCCTGTTCCGCGGTCTCGTCGCGGTCGGTGCCGTACAGCGGGGCGAGGATCCCGGCGAGTTCGAGGGCGTCGGCCTCGTCGAGGCTGCGCTGCTGCGCCAGCGCGAACAGCCGGGGACGGTGGTCCGGGTCCACCGCCGCGGCCAGCTCGGCGAGGTCGTCGCGCTCGTCGGCGACCAGCCCGTCGTCGGCGTCGCCGTCACCGGCGAAGTCCGGCGGCTGGTCCGCGTCGGCCACCAGCAGTTTGCTCGGCCAGAAGATCGCGACCAGCAGGGGTGCGTAGCCCGGCGCGACGGGCAGGGCCCGTTCGCTGCGCATCCGTACGTACCCGTTGAAGAAGTCGTCGTAGTGGCCGGTGGCCTGCCGCCAGTCGTTGTTCCAGCCGTGGCAGAAGATCACGATGTCGGTGAACCCACCGCCGCGCGCGCGGTTCACCAGGTCGTCGCGGGTCCGCGGCCCGGTGCAGGCGCCGTCGGCGTCGAACGGGATCACATACCACGGCACGGCCGCGCCCTCCGCGGTCCGGACCATCCGGTACGGCCCCACCGGCAACTGATCGGTCACGACGGCACCTCCCGAGTTCGCAGGCCACGCCTGTGATGTGGGTCTCTCCATGGTGATCCCGGAGCCCGGCGACCGTAAAGGTCGGTCACACATCTGACAGGACTGTGAACAGGCCGGCCCGTGCGGTCGCAACTGCCCGGTACCCGATTCGTCGGGCCCTCGGCAACCGGCGCGACGGACTCTTCGGCCATGACCACATGGCGGGACCAGGTGATCGGCGAGCTTGCCCCGCTCGGCCTGCAGACCACGTTCGTCGATGCGTTCGGCACCGAGCGGTCGGTGTCCGACGCGACCCTGGCCCGGCTGCGCGACCAGCTCGGCGACGCGCCCCGGCCCACCCCGGCCACCGTCCCGCTCGTCGGCTGGCCCGACTGGGGGCACGGCGAACTCGTCGGCGAACTGGTCTGCGAGAACGGCGAGGTGTGGCAGCTCGACGGCTGGCTGCCGCCCGAGGTCCCGTACGGCTACCACCGGCTGACCGGCCCGCTGGCCGCGAACCGGCTGATCGTGATCGCGCCCCGCACGTTCGCCGAGCCGGACCGCGGCTTCGGGATCGCGGCCCAGCTGTACGCCGCCCGCTCGCACACCTCGTGGGGCATCGGGGACTTCGCCGACCTGGCCTGGCTGGCCCGGCGTACCGCGAGGGCCGGTGGCCGCGCCGTCCTGGTCTCCCCGATGCACGCCGCCCGGCCGTCGCGGCACCAGAACCCGTCGCCGTACGCCCCGGCGTCGCGGCTGTTCCTCAACCTGCTGCACATCGCCGTGGCCGAGATCCCCGGAGCCGAGCTGGTCGACCTGTCCGACCTGGCCGACGCGGGCGAGGCCCTCAACGACGGCGACCGCATCGACCGCGACGCCGCGTTCGCGCTGAAGATGGCGGCACTGGAACGGATCTGGGCCGCCGTCGGCGGCGAACCCGGACCCGACTTCGAGACGTACGTGGCCGAGCAGGGTCCCGCACTGCAGCGGTTCGCGATCTGGTCGGCGCTGTCCGAGCAGTACGAGGGCGCCTGGTGGGACTGGCCCGAGGGCTTCCGCCGTCCGGACACCGCGGAGGTGGCCCTCTTCGCGGCCGCGCACGCCGACCGGATCCGGTTCTGGGCCTGGTGCCAGTGGGTCGCCGACTCCCAGCTCGCCCGGGCCTGCGCGCAGGGCGCCGACGTGGTGCTCGACCTCGCGGTCGGGTTCGACGCGGGCGGCGCGGACGGCTGGGCCTTCCAGGATCTGGTGGCGTTCGGGTTCGAGATCGGCTGCCCGTCGGACCACGGCAACCCGGGCGGGCAGCGGTGGGGCGTCGCCCCATTCGACCCGGCGCGGCTGGCCGCGGCCGAGTACGCCCCGTTCGTGGCGATGGTCCGGGCCGGGCTGCGGCACGCCAGGGCGCTGCGCATCGACCACGTGATGGGACTGTGGCGGCTGTTCTGGGTGCCGCTCGGCGGCGGCGCCGACGACGGCGTGTACGTGCGCTACCACGGCGACGCGCTGCTCGGCATCCTGCGGCTGGAGGCGCACCGCGCGGGTGCCTGGGTCGTCGGCGAGGACATGGGCACGCTGGAGGAGCGGGCCCTGCACGTGATGGCCGAGGCGGGCACGCTGTCGTACCGGGTGTCCACCCGTACCCATCCGGACGAGTTCCCGGAGCGGGCCATGGTGGCCTGCGAGACCCACGACCAGCCCACCATCGGCGGCCTGCTGGACGGCTCCGACCTGCGTACCTGCCAGCGCATCGGCAAGCGGGTCGACCTGGACGCCCAGGCCGCCCTGCGCCGCCGCATCGCCGCTGTCGCCGGGCTCGACCCCGACGCTCTGGATCACGCCGGCCGTCTGGAGATCGAACAGGCGGTCACCGCGATGTACGCCGAGCTGTCCGCCTCCCGCTCCCGCCTGGCCATCGCCACCCTCGACGACCTGGCCGGCGTCCGGGTACGCCCGAACATCCCCGGCACGATCGACGAGCACCCGAACTGGCGCATCCCGCTGCCCCTGCCGATCCACGACCTGTTCGAACGGGTGCTGGCCCAGCGGGTCCTGGCGACGCTGGCGGCAGATCGGGCGCTGCCGGACATCGGCGACGACGAGCGCTGGGCCGCCTGAGGAGGCACCGCCCCTGGCGGCGCGGACAACTCAAGACGAACCCGCAACGACCGACAAGGAAGACCGTGAGCAAAACATCTGACCATAGCGCCGAAGACCCCGCCGCCCCGGCCGCGGAACGGAAGGTCGGCGGGCTGTCCCGCGTGTGGCGGCTGTTCCCGAGCATGCGTGCCCTGCTCGTCTTCCTCGCCGCCACCCTGGCCGGCGGCAACTCCCTGCTGCACGACTGGGTGGCCGTCTCGTACCTGAAGGGCAAGGTGCCCGACGACGTCCGCGACGGGATGATCCGGACCATGGGCATCCTGAGCGTGGTCGCGACCGTGGTCATCGTGCTGATCGTCTGGTGGGTCGCGGCCAGCATCACCCGGCCGCTGCGCGACACGCTGGCGTTCCTCAAGCGGATCGTGGCCCGCGACCTCACCGGGCGCATCCAGGTGGACGGGCGCGACGAGGTCGGCCAGATCGCCGCCGGGCTCAACGGGGTCGTCACGGAGATGTCCACCGCGCTGGCCGGGATGGGCGACAGCGCCGAGGAGCTCGGCCGCTCCGCCGTCCGGCTGGCCGACGTGAGCACCCGCCTCGACGGCAGCGCCACGCACGCCTCCGGTCAGGCCGAGTCGCTCGCGCGGGCCTCGGGCGGGGTCAGCGGTAACGTGCGCCGCGCCGCGGAGGGCATGGCGGGCATGTCCCGCTCGATGTCGGAGATCGCCCAGAACGCGGGCCAGGCCGCCGAGGTGGCCGACGCGGGCGCCCAGGCCGCCGCCGAGACCAACCGGGTCGTGGCGGGCCTGGCCGCCAGCACCGCCGCGATCGAGGACGTGGTGAAGACGATCACCGCGATCGCCGAGCAGACCAACCTGCTGGCGCTCAACGCCACGATCGAGGCGGCCCGGGCGGGCGAGTCCGGCAAGGGCTTCGCGGTGGTGGCCGGGGAGGTCAAGGACCTGGCCCAGCAGACCGCCACCGCCACCGAGGACATCCGCCGCCGGATCGCCGCGATCCAGGAGGAGAGCGCCGACGCGGTCACCGCCATCGGCCGGATCGCCGAGGTGATCACCCAGGTCAGCGGACTGCAGCAGACGATCGCGTCGTCCGTGGAGGAACAGACCGGCTCGGCCACCGAGGTCAGCGCGGCCGTGCACGACGCGGCGGCCAGCACGGACGACATCACCGGCGGCATCGATACGGTCGCCGAGGCGGCCCGCGGCACGGCCGCGGGGGCGGTGGAGACCCAGCAGCTCACCACGGCGCTGCACGACACCGCCACCCAGCTGCGTACGATCGTCGGCCGCTTCCAGCTCGAACGCCCCTGATGCACCGCCGCCCCCCGACCACGGGGTCGGGGGGCGGCGGCTATGGGGAGGGAGATGGAACGTACGGTCAGGCCGCGCCGACCAGCTCGCGGGTCGGCTCCTCGCCCTCGGGTGCGGTGCTCGGGCCGGTCGGAGCGGCGTGCTTGCCGCCGCCACCGCGCAGGAACCGCGGCGCCCACCAGTTCGCGTTGCCCAGCAGCGTCATCACGGACGGCAGCACCACCGCCCGGATGATCGTGGCGTCGAGCAGGATGGCCGCGGCCAGCCCGACCCCGAGCTGCTTCATGTCGATCGTGCTCAGCGTCGCGAAGATCGAGAACACGGCCACCATGACGATCGCGGCGCTGCTCACCACGCCCGCCGACCCGGCGATGCCCTCGGCCACCGCCTCGCGGTTGGGCACACCCCGCTGCACCGCCTCGCGGATCCGGCTCACCACGAAGACGTGGTAATCCATCGACAGTCCGAACAGGACCACGAACAGGAACAGCGGCAGCCAGGTGACGATCGCGCCCATCGAGGTGAACCCGAGCAGCCCCTCCGCCCAGGTGTGCTGGAAGACCAGCACCAGCAGCCCGTACGCGGCGGCCGCCGACAGCAGGTTGAGCAGGATCGAGGTCAGCGCCACCACCACCGAGCGGAACGTCCACGCCATCACGAGGAACGTCAGCGCCAGCACGAAGCCGACCACGATCGGCAGCTTGTGCCAGATGTGCGACGCGTAGTCGTCGCTCTCGGCGACGTTGCCGCCCACCGCGTACTCCGCGCCCTGGACACTGTCCAGTGCGGCCGGGACCAGATCGTCACGCAGCCGGTGCAGCGACTGCTCCGCCTCGGCGCTGCGCGTCGAGTACGGCGTGGCTACGTTCAGCACGGTCACCGTGTGGTCCGGCGACACCTTGATGTCCGGGCCGGTCGTCTCCAGCTTCGCGAACAGCGGGTCGGACTGGGTGCTGCCCGCCAGCTTGGTCAGCGCCGCCTTGACCGCGTCCGCTTGCTCCGCCGGCGCCTTCACGGCGACGGTGTGACTGGTGCCGTTGCTCGGGTACGCGGCGGTCAGCCGGTCGTACGCCTGCATGGCGGCCGTGGTGCGCGGCAGGTCCTCCGTACCCGGGAATTTCAGCTTCATCCCCAGCGCGGGCGCGGCCAGCGCCAGCAGCGCGAGCACGCTCACGACCAGGGTGGCCAGCGGCCGGCGCAGCGCCGGGCGCAGCACGAGCGGCCAGAACCGGCCGGACACCGGCTGCCCGTCCGGGCCGATGCGCCGCGCGGTGAGGCGCCACAGGAACGGCACCCGCGGCCGGTCCACCCAGCGGCCCAGCTTGGCCAGCAGGGCGGGCAGCACGGTCAGCGAGCCCAGCACCGCGACCGCCACGACGAGGATCGAGCCGACCGCCAGCGAGGAGAAGATCGCGTCACCGGCCAGGAACAGACCGGCCATGGCGATGATCACCGCCGTACCGGAAACCACCACCGCGTGGCCCGAGGTCTCCGCGGCGATCTCCACCGCGTCGACGTGGCCGCGTCCCTTGGCCCGCTCCTCGCGTTCCCGCCGCACGTAGAACAGTGAGTAGTCCACGCCGACCGCCATGCCGATCAGCAGGATGACGCTGCTCGTGGAGTCGCTGGCCGGAATGAGGTGCGAGGCCAGGGTGGACAAACCCATCGCCGCGGCCACCGACGACATGGCCAGCAACACGGGTACGCCCGCGGCGATCAGTGCGCCGAACGCGATGACCAGGATGGCCAGCGTCACCGGCAGGCTCAGCAGCTCGGCGCGGTGGAAGTCCTTGCCGAGCGTGTCGTCGAGGGCCTTGTTGATGGACGGCCCGCCGACCTCCTCGACGCGCAGCTCCGGATGCGCCTGCTGCACCGTCGCGGTGGCCGCGCGCAGCGGCTCCACCCGGTCCGACGCGGTCTCCGGGTCACCGGACATGGTGATCGGCACGAGCAGCGCTGACCCGTCGCGCGCCGGAACCGGCTCGCCGACCCCCGCCACACCCGGCACCGTGCGCAGCGCCGTAGTGGCGTCCTTGGCCGCCTTCTGCGCCGCCGCCTTGTCCAGCGTGCCCGAGGTGGCGGTGATCAGTACGTTCTCCACGGCCGGTTCCGTGTCGAACTTGCCCTGCTCGATGATCACACCGGCCCGGCCGGACTCGCCGATCGCCATGTCCTTCGCGGTGGCCTCGGTGAGCCCCGCGGCGTTGCCGCCGACGAAGCACACGGCCACGAAGACCACCCACATCGCCAGTGCGCGCCATGGATGTTCGGCGCTCCACCGCGCCATGCGTACCGTCACCGGTCGCCGTCCCATCTCCGCTTCCCCCTGTTGTTCGACGTTGTGTCGGACCTGAACCTATGAAGGCGGCGCGTTCGGGACATCCGGGTCCGACCCGCGTTGATCCCCGATCGCCGCGGGCGGCGCCTCGGTCGGGTGGCCGACAGACCGGACCCGAAATCCCGCGTACGGACGATGGATTGGGTCAATTGCTCCGCCTTCGGGAGGAGGCCGGGCGCGATCGACCCTGAGATCGCCCTCAGGGTTCCCCCGCTGCATCCCCGAGGTCGCGTCCCTTGTGCCAAGCTCGCGTTCATGACCCAGCTGCCTCCGCCTTGCCGCTCTGGCTCTCGCGCTCGGTGCGGTCGGTCATGACCCGGCCGCAGCTGTTGTCGGCGTGGGCCGGGCACTGGACAGGCTCGGGAACGGGCGTCACTGTCGTGCTGCCGCCGCCCGGCACGGTCGGTTCCGGGGAGGTGCGCGGCGGCGCTCCCGCGACCCGCGAGTTCGCCCTGCTCGACCCGACCCGTCTGGTGGACCGGGTCGATGCAGTGGTGCTCTCCGGCGGGTCCGCTTTCGGCCTGTCCGCGGCAGACGGCGTGATGGGCCTGCTGCGCGAGCGCGGCCAGGGTTTCCCCACCCCCGCCGGGCCGGTCCCGATCGTGGTCGGCATGTCCGTTTTCGATTCTTCTGTACGGTCTGGGCCGCCTGGAGCGGACGACGGCCGGTCAGCGGCGCACGCCGCCCTTGCCGGTGATCCGTTTGGCATGGGCCCGGTCGGCGCGGGCACCGGCACCGGCACCGGTGCGTGGCGGGGTCGGCGGGATCCCGGCGGTGTGGGCTGGGCGACCCGGACCATGGGCGGGGCCGAGGTGGCCGCGCTGGTCGTCGTCAACGCGTGGGGCGACGTCCTCGACGAGTCGGGTCGTCCACTGTTCGGCGGCGCCGAGGGCCCTGCCCCGAGCGGGGCGGGCTTCGGAATGCAGAACACTACGGTCGGGGTGGTGCTGACCAATGCCCGACTGTCCAAAGCGGACTGTTTCCTGCTCGCGCAGAGCGGTCACGCCGGGTTCGCGCGTGCGATCCACCCGGCGCACTCCCGGTTCGACGGCGACGCGGTGGTAGCGCTGGCGACGGGTGAAGTGGGGACCGACGTCAGCCTGGAGCTGGTGCGTGCGATCGCGGTGGACGCGATGATCGCCGCCGTACGTGCCGCGGTCACCACCCACCCGTGAAGCTTCGACCAGAGCGTGCCTCCGGCGCTGTTGTCAGCCCCGCCCGACGCAGAACTCGTTGCCGTCCGGGTCGGCCAGCATGACGGCGCTGCCCTCACCGGTCCCCAACCGGCTGGCTCCGAGGGCGACCAGCCGTTCGACCTCCGCGTGCTGGTCGCCACCGGCCGGGGTGAGGAGGAAGCGTTGCCGGTTCCGTCGTTCTTTCGGGGCAACCGGTGGGCCTCCCCACGCGACCTTCGTCCCGCCGTACGGAGACTGGATCGCGGTCTCTTCGTTCTGGTCCCACACCAGCGGCCAGCCCAGCGCCTCGCTCCAGAAGAGGCCCACCTCGCGGGTGCCGTCGCAAGCCAGCTCCCCGAGAAAGCCGCATCCCGCGAGATAGGAGTTGCCGGGTTCGATCACGCAGAATTCGTTGCCCTCGGGGTCGGCCAGGACGATGTGACCCTCCTCGGGGCGCTGCCCGACGTCGAGGTGGCGAGCGCCGAGCCGCAGCGCCGCCTCGACCGTGTGCTGCTGGTCGACGTGGCTGGCGCTGGTCAGGTGGAGGTGCATGGGGTTCAGCCCCCTCTTCTCCGCATGGCTCGGGACGAATCGGAGGCTCAGCTGGGCATCCTCGCCGTGCAGGAACGCACCACCGGCGTCCTCGCTGACCTCCCGGCCGAGCAGACCGGACCAGAACTCGGCCAGGCGAGCCACGTCGTGCGCATCGAAGACGACGGTCAGTGCTCGTGAGGTCATGACCGCACAGTAGGCAGGAGCCATCAGCACAACAAGGCGCCCCGCAGACCTACCCGATGCGGTTTCCTGCTGTCGCGAGCGTGCGGTGGTCGGATCAGGTCTGTGGGTAGCGCACGCGCCGGTATGCCGCCCACTTGTCGGTCCAGGCCGCGAGGTCGTGTACCCATGCGTCCTTGCTCGTCCGCGACTTGACCGACCATTTCGTGGCATTCATCGACGCGAACGCGTTCAAGACGTCGGGATCAGTCGCAGTCCAGGCGGGGAAGCGCGCCAACCAGTCTTCCGCCTGTTCGGGTGTGTGGCCACTGCCGATCAGCCATTGCACGAGCAATCCCAGCTCGACCCACGGTGCCGCCTTGGTCGCGTACGCCCAGTCGACGATCCGTAGACCGTGCCGGACCACGATCAAGTTGGCTGGGTTGAGGTCGGTATGCACGAGCATCTCGCCGTCCATGGCTGGATGCGCGAACCCGAGCCGCGCCGCCGGGCTGAACCAGGTTTGGCCCTGTGCAGGCGTTTGCCCGAGCTCTTTCACCGCCAGACCGAGCAGGTCGAGGTCGGGACTGCCCGGCGACAAGTCGGCGTGGAGGCCGTCGAGGTGCTCGAAACCCACGACAAGCCAGCCGTCCCTTTCGAAATGCCACTCGACTGCTGGTGAGTACGACCGGTCGACGGCCTTGCTCACCAGCAGTTCGTAGCGCAGTGACCGGACGCCCAATTCCGAGGAGGCCGCCTTGACGAACACCTGCCCTTTCGATCCGGCGACGGCAGCGGCGATCTCCGCATGATCGCCACTCGCGGCCGGGGTGACGGAGGTTCCGCCCACCCGATCTGCGATCTCTGTTCTTGTGGTTTCGGGTAAGACGGTCCAAACTCTGCGCATCGATCACCTTAAACGGGTCGGCCGGTGAGGCCGGGATGAGGCCGGACTTGGCGGTGACAGGACTCTGTCTCACCATCACTCCTTTGCCCTGCTGCAGGGCCGGAGTGGCGAGCTGCGCGTTCGGAAATGAGGTGTGGGGCGCAGGGGTTACTTTCCCCACGCAAGGCACGTCGGCCGTTCACCGGTCTCGACGAACTGGCGTGCCGCTTCACGTGCCTTCACGGGAGTGACGCGCAGGCAATTCGGGTCTTCCTCGGTCGGAAGGTGTCCGTAATCGAACTCGATCGGCTTCCCGTCCCACGCCGTGACCCCGGGCTCGTAGCCAACACCGTCGCCCGGCCCAATCCAGAAGACACGTGCCCTATCCGGGTGTCCGACACTCATATGAAGACCAACCGGCATCCCTCGATGCTCTTCGTTCTTCGTGATGTCAACTACAAAATGGAGCCCCGTAGGTCCACGTTGGGCTTCAATGCGGTTGAGGACCTCGTCAAGTTCAGTCGCGCTGCTGACACTCGCTGTCTTCTCGCCGTTGTCCCACTGAATCTCAATCGTCATCGCGAGGCCTGACCACCCTTCCATTTCCGAAGTATCGATCATGAAACCTCAATTTTCCTCGCTCCCGGACATAGACGTCAAGTGTCGATCCAATGGGGAGCATATCTCGCAAGAGCGCATTGCATCCAAACTTGCCTTTGCATGGTTCGCTGGTCAACACCAAGTGAACGTATTCCAATTCCGGCCGTTCACGCATCAGCGCGGCTACGTGACCCTCTACGTGAGCTAGACCCACGTTCCCTGCACGAGACCACGGAAGCCAGTCTCGTACGAGCGTCGCGGCGTTGTCGACTATCTGGCCTCTCGCGCCGTTCGCGATGGGGCCGGGATGCAACTCGTGCCCGTCATGATCCAGGGCGATGCCTGCGACCAGAGCACCCGGCGGAAGGCGGAGGCGCCCCGCAGCATCCCGTACGATCCTCGAAATTGGAGCTGCTGGAGCCAGGGGTGAACTGTTGTCATGTTGTGGTGACGGCGGAGGTGATCCGCCAGCTCCTCAAGACCCGCCGAGTACCCAACCCGCGTACGACTGCAACGACTCCCGGCAACCCTCAACGGCGGCGCGTGCCCGTTCGATGTCTTCCTTCGCGGTGCGAAGCTGATGGTACGCACCCATGATGTAATCGTTCTGGGTGTCACCGACAACCGCACCGATACGGCCGATCGTCTCCTCAATTTCTTCGCTCACGGCGGCCAGGCTCTGTGCCGGTAACCCGTTCTCAGCAATCTGGAAGACTGCCCCGGCGCTTTCTGCCATGGACATGACGTACTCACCTCCCCATTGGTTGGATGTATGCGTAGGCCGCGCGTGCGTCGCGAAATATCCCGATCTAGCGTGCGGATGCGCGCCACAGCGAGTGAGAGCGCGGAAGCGCCGCCGCATCTACGTAGAGTTCGCGTCGCAGGAATGCGCCGTGCAGGGCTTGGTCGCCGTTGGCGACCTCCGCCGTGATGTGGAACCAGAGCCGATTGTCAAAGACTGTTTCTGCGAGAAGTTCAGGCGCGTGGACCAAGATTGGACCCACGCCGAACTTGTAAGCAGACTCCGCGAGGAACAGCAGTTCGCCGTGCCGTGAGGTGCTAGCCATGTCGTCCACGCGGGGTCCACTGTGGCCTTGTTCCGCTGTCCAGTCCCGGATTCCATGCCCGCAAGGCGGTCAGCAGTTTGCCCAACGTCTCGATGTCGGTCGACCACCGGGGTTCGTTCGGGCATACCACCACGGCCGCGCGGAGTCGCCGAAACACGCGCGCCGGCTCGGCCGACCAACGTGGCGTGTTTGGAGGCGGTCCGACCGTGTGCCTACACCCGTGCTGCTCGTGCCAATGGCGCATCATGCCTCCCTGCAACCGGGGAACCGAAGCCGTCGGCTTGACGCTAGAACCACCAGGGCGACAGGAGTGGTGGTCAAGCGCTGCCATCCGGCAGGCTGAGGACCTGGCAGCGTTGGCAACACTTTGGCGGCACGGAGGGCCATCGGTGGAGACATTCGGGCAAGCCGCTCGACGCTTTCGCGGCGGCATGTCGCTCCGTGAGGCCGCTCGCCGAGCACATCTCGACTCCGGGCATCTCTCGCGCGTCGAGGCCGACAAGCGGCCACCCACGCCGTTGATCGCCCAGGCTCTCGACGAGATCTACCAAGCGGGCGGGGAACTAGCCGCACTGGCCGACGCGCGCGGCGAACCGTGGAAACTCGACAACGGGATCTGGCGGCCGAAGGACTCCGAACGGCTTGCCGCCGCTGTGCTGGCGACGACGCCCACGGCAGAGAACGCTCGCACGCTGGCGCACATGTGGTTGATCGCCGAACCGCCCCAGGTCACCGCCACTCGTGCTGGCCGCCGAATCGGGGTGTCTCAGGTCATGGACGTGGAGAAGCGCGTCCATCAGCTCCGCAAGCTCGATGACTATGTCGGAGGACAGGACACGCATGCGATGGTCACCGGGGAGCTCATGGCGACGGCTGCGCTCCTCCGCGACGCCGCCTACACCGAAGGCGTCGGCAGGCGTCTCCTTGTCGCGATCGGCGAGCTGGCTCAGGTGGCCGGGTGGGTCACCAGCGATGCGGGACGCCATGCCGAGGCGGAGCGCTACTACCTCGCCGGGATGCGTGCCGCCCACGCAGGCGGAGACGTGGCGGGCGCGGCCAACAATCTCTCGTCGCTGGCATACCAGATAGCCAACGTCGGCGACGCCAGAGAGGCAGTGACGCTCGCGAAGTCCGCCTTCGCTGGCGCGCGTCACGCGGCCAGCGCGACGACCAAGGCGCTCCTCGCCGAACGAATCGCCTGGGCCGAGGCTCGGGTCGGTGAGGTCGGCGCGGCCGAGCGCGCCCTCGGCACGGTTGAGGAACAGTACGGACATCGCCAGCCGGCCGACGATCCGATCTGGGTCTATTGGCTCGACGAGGGCGAGATCGACATCATGGCCGGGCGAGTCTGGACTCAGCTCCGCCGCCCGCTGCGAGCGGTTCCCATCCTGGAGCGCGCGACCGCCGGGTACGGCGAGGAGACCGGGCGGGAGACGTCGCTCTACTTGACCTGGCTCGCCGAGTCGCTGCTCCAGGCGAACGAGGTCGAACGCGCGGCCGAAGCCGCAACGCGCGCACTCCATCTGTCCCGCAAGGCGGGTAGTTCCCGCGTCACCGAGCGGCTCCGCATCCTGCGCGCGAAGCTGGCGAGGTGTCCTGGCGTGGCCGAGGCATTTCGGGAAGAGGCCCACGCCGCCGGAGAGTTGAGGATGGGCGAATGAGAGCGGTCGTGTACGACCGGTATGGCCCCCCGGACGTGTTGCGGATCGAGAACGTCCCCACGCCGTCTCCGGCCGCCGGTCAGGTGCTGGTCAAGGTCGCGGCGACCTCGGTGAATCTGAGCGATTGGGAGACCCTGCGCGGCACCCCGCTGTACTCGCGCATCGGTGGCCTGCGCACCCCGGCCCGCCGGATCCTCGGCTCCGACATCGCCGGATGGGTCGAGGCGGTCGGCCCGGCCGTCACCCGATGGAAGCCCGGTGACGAGGTGTACGGCGACAACCTCCGGCTCAAGGGCGGCTTCGCCGAGTACGCCATCGCCCCCGAGTCCGCGCTGGCTCCTAAACCCGCCGCGCTGACATTCGCCGAGGCGTCGACGATCCCGCAGGCGGGCGTGATCGCGTGGCAGGGCACCGGCGGCGTCGCGGCCGGGCACCGGGTCCTGATCAACGGTGCGGGCGGAGGTTCGGGTGCGTTCGCCATCCAGCTCGCCAAGCGACTCGGCGCCCGGGTGACCGGCGTCGACAACGCGAGCAAGCTCGACTTCATGCGGTCGGTGGGCGCGGACAAGGTCATCGACTACCGGAGCGAGGACTTCACGCGTGCCGGTCCGTACGATCTCGTCCTCGATCTGGTCGCCCACCGGTCGGTGTTCGCCTACCGCCGGGCCCTGGCCCGCGGTGGCCGTTACCGGTGTGTCGGCGGGTCGGTCTCGGCGCTGGTGCGTGTGCTGACGGTCGGTTCGTTGGCGGGTCTGCTCACGGGCCGGCGCCTCGGCGTGCTCGCGGTCAGGGAAGGGCCCGCGCATTTCGGCCCGGTCGCCGACCTCTGCGCGACAGGTGCCCTCAGGATCCACATCAGCCACACGGTCGGCCTCGACGACGTGCCCGCGGCGCTGGCCGATGTGGGCGAGGGACGCGCCCTCGGCAAGGTGGTCGTGAGCGTGCGTTGACGGGCTACAGCCGCTTCTCCATCACGCGGGTGGGTCGGCCCTTGGCGCGGTCCGGGCGCAGGTCGATCCGGCGGTAGCCCAGCGCTTCCCAGAACTGCTGCGCCTCGGGGTTCACCACCAGAACCCCGAGGCGGATGGCGGTGGCGCCTTCGGCCCGGAACCGGTCCTCGATCGCGGTGACGATCGTCCGGCCGTACCCCTGGCGTCCCTGCCGTCCGTCGACCAGCAGCAGGCCGATCCAGGGGTGACCGTCGGTGGGATGGCGCAGCAGCAGTTGGGCGAAGCCCACTGCGCGGCCGGTGCCGTCGCGGGCGACGACGGTCTCGCATCCATCGGCCTCCGCGTCCTCGCGGAGCATCGGCTCGAGCGTGGCCCGGGACATCGACTCGGGGTCCTGGTCGCCGCTGCACCGCCAGTAGTCGGGCTGGGACAGGCAGATCTCGACGAGGCTGTCCAACTCGTCGCCGACCAGCGTCGCCCGGCTCAAGGTGATCATGTGCAAAGGCTAGCGTCGGCGGTCGGGCGGTGCTTCGCGACGGTCGCGGTCGGTGCGGGGCGGCCCAAGGGGGTTCTGTCATTACCTGGATCGACAGACCCTCCCACCGGCGCACGGAAGCGGCTTACATGGATGCCGAACCCCGGTGGGCGGCCGGCCACGCCGGCCGCTGGCCCCCGATCCGCATATCGGCGCCGAACCGGGGAACTGGACTGACCTCAGGCCACCAGCGCACCGGCGCACGTCGGCCGGCATCGCGTCGGTACTGCCGCATCACCTTCGGAAGGGATCATCCCGATGCGCGGAACTATGCTGTACGCCCCCGGCGACGTCCGGGTCGAGACACGGGACGATCCGCGGATCGAGCGACCCACCGACGCGATCATCCGGATCGCCGCCGCCTGCGTCTGCGGTTCCGACCTGTGGCCCTACCGCGGTATCGCGAAGGTCGACGGACCCAGCCCGATGGGCCACGAATACGTCGGCGTCGTCGAGGAGGTCGGCGGCGATGTCGCCTCGATCAAGCCAGGTCAGTTCGTGGTCGGCTCGTTCTTCGCCTCCGACAACACCTGCGAGATCTGTCGGGCCGGGTATCAGTCCCGGTGCGTGCACGCCGAGCCGATCGGCGCCATCGGCACCCAGGCCGAATACGCGCGGATCCCGCTGGCCGACGGCACCCTCGTCGCGGTCGCCCAGAGTCCGTCCGAGGATTTGATTCCCGGCCTGCTGGCCGCGTCCGACGTGCTCGGCACGGGATGGTTCGCCGCGGTCGCCGCGGCAGCAGGGCCGGGCAAGACGGTCGTCGTGGTCGGCGACGGCGCGGTCGGGCTGCTCGGTGTGCTCGCCGCCCAGCAGTTCGGCGCCGAACGCATCATCGCGATGAGCCGCCACGCGGACCGGCAGAAGCTGGCCCTGGAATTCGGCGCCACGGACATCGTCACCGAACGCGGCGAGGAGGGCGTGGCCCGGATCAAGGACCTGACGAACGGGCTCGGCGCGCACTCGACCATCGAGGCCGTCGGCACCCGGGAGTCGATGATGCAGGCCATCCACTCCACCCGCCCCGGCGGGCACGTCGGCTACGTCGGCGTGGCCCACGGTGTCGAGCTGCCCGGCATCGAACTGTTCTTCTCCGGCGTGCATCTGCACGGCGGCCCCGCGCCGGTACGGCGCTTCCTGCCCGAACTCATCGACCTGATCACCAGCCGGGCCATCGACCCGGGAAAGGTCTTCGACCTCGCGCTGCCCCTGGACGACGCCGCCGAGGCCTATCGGGCCATGGACGAACGCCGCGCGATCAAGGCGCTCCTGCGCCCCTGACCCCGGGCTCGAACCCCTGCCCGGGGAGGGCTACCGGAAGGCGAGCACGGTCACCCGACGCACACCGGCGCCGACCCCGACCCCGACCGGTACGGGGCCGGCGCCGCTCTTCGCGTGTCGTCCGAGCGCCGTCAGATCACTTGGAAGATCCCGCTCTGTACGAATGAGAAGTCGTTCGTCACGTCACCCAGTGGCGCTCCGGCGGCGACCGCACCGACGACCTCCAGAAGGTCGCCCGGATCGATCCCGGCCGAACCTCCGGCGACCTTGAAGACGAAGAGCTGGTCATTCGTTTTCCAGGTCTCGTTCTGCCCGATGTTGCCTTGTGCGTTCGCGGGAGCGGCGTTCACCGTCACGAGCGCGAATCGCGTGAGATTGCGGATCTGAATGGTGGCCCTGTAGGGGGTGAGTTCGCCGGGCCCGATGCGCCCGTTGCCGGCTTCCGCTTCGAGGCGTACGTCGAAGCCTGTTGCCTTCTGGACGGTGGGCACCCGGAATGTGCCGCCGGGGTCCGCCGGGTAGACCGTAATTGCTTCCACATCGCGAAAACCTGGCATGGATCTCTCCTTTGAACGGGTTGACGATGCCTCGTGGCCTCAAGGTCCGACGTGCTGAGACAGCCCAGCCGCGCAGGGTCGCGCGTGAATGGTGGGCCCCCCGTTCGCCCCGATGCGGGCAGGTACGATTCGGCGTGGCGGTAGCCGATTGCTCTATCCACATTGATTGTCAAATACGCTGATCACAATGTGGTGCAGTGTCGGGTTCCAGGCTTTGCCCTGAGCTGAACGATCTGATAGTCGGCGGTTTGTCACGGCGGCGCCGGGGTCATATCTCGACATTCCGCTATTGTCGGCCCGCGCAATTTTGCGCCCATCTATATTCGATGGCGTCATCGCCGGACATGCCATGGCGCGGATCACCCCCAACGGGTGACAAGGGTCAGCCGACGGGGCTGGGGGTGAATGCGGCCCGCAACGCGGCGAGTTCCTCTTCGGTGCCGATGGCCGGGCGGTGTTCCGGGTGGTCGAGGTAGCGGCGCAGGGTGTGTGCGAGGAACGCCGGATCCACGTGCAGGCGGTCCGCCCGCAGGTGCCAGGGACGGAACGTGTGGGGCGACTCGGGAGGCGGACGGCGGTACACCGTGACGACCCGGGGGTTCCGGCCGGTCGGCGGCGGTGGGCCGCCGGGCACCAACTCGTCCCAGCCGAACTGCCTCCGCCAGCCCATCAGCCTGTGGACGGCGACGCCACCCGGATCGAGAGTCAGCCGTGGATAGCCCGCCACGATCACCACCGCGCCCAGGATCAGCCCGACGACGGCGCAGACCGTGAAGACGTCCGTGACGATGCCCAGATCGGCGATGCGCACCTGGTCCATGCCGGGCACGCGTTCGTGGGGCACGAGGCTGCCGCTGAACCAACCGATGAACACGCACTGCGGGCCGGCCCAGCGCGGAGTCAGGTCCGCGACGAAGCGGCGCCGGTCGGTGTCCACGCCCCATTCGGCCGCTCGATGCCAGGCAGGTCGGGTGCACAGCCAGTACCCGCCCCACGGGATCAGGACGGCGGTGACCGCCGAGGCCGTGGAGATGGCCACGCTCCACTCAGCGGATCTCAGCGCGTAGGTCAGCGGGGTGACCCCGAACTCGGTGACGATCCGCAGGGCAAACGCCACCATCATGAATGGCACAGCGGCAAGGCGGGCGGCGCGGTACGACACCGCGGCAGCGTACGCGAGTGCGAAGCCGCCGACGGATCGGCCGCGGGGACGGCAAAGACTGCCTGTCAGGCGGCGCCGTGGGGCAGCAGGACTTCCGGCGCCCAGTACCGGATGGTGCTGTCGCAGCCGCCGGACAGCAGGCCGGTCCCGCCCGGTCCGGGCCAGGGCAGCAACGTCACGAGCGTGTTGTACGGATCGCCCTGGACGTGCCCGCGCAACGGCGACCGGACCGGCGCCACCGTGACCGGATCCCACAGCGTGATCCCCGCCCCGGTATCGGAGCAGGCCAGCAGATCCCCGGCGGGGGTGGCGACCGGGACCAGGTCCACGGCGATCCCCGTCACGCCGTTCGCCGCATCGGACAGGACACCGGCGGGCTCCCCGGTCTCGGCGACCCACAGCCGAACGCGGTCCGTGTCGCGGCTGCCCGCGGCGGCGATCAACGTGCGGCCGGTCGCGTCGGTCAGGACGGTCAGCGCCGTCTCCACGCGCCCGTCGGTGGCCAACGGTGCCCCGATCGGCTCGCCGGTGAGCGCATTCCATCGCTGGACGCCCACGTTCCCGGCCGAAAGCACCATCGGCCGCGAGGTGCCCCCGACGACGGCAATGCGGTGCACCCCCTGCCGGCCCGTGGTGATCTCCCGGCCGGTCCGGGCCCGGGTGGCCGGATCCCAGAACCGGATCACCCCGTCGCCCCCGGCCGAGACGAGCAGCGTCCGCCCGTCCGGCAGCGGCATCGGCCGCAGATCGTTGACTCCGCCCGGGTGGGCATCGACGGGGGAACCGGTCGGTGCGCCGGTCCCGCCGTCCGACCACTGGATGGTGGATCGGCGGTAGTCACCGGAGGCCAGCACGGTGCCCCCGCCGGGGACGGGCACGGCGGCGAGCGCGCTGACCCCGGCCTCCGCACCGAGGGGTGCGGTGCCGACGCGGCGGCCCGTGGCCACGTCCCAGACGAGCAGGTCGGGCACCTTGTTGTGCCCGCTGACCACCCGTACGCCGCCCGGCAGCGCCGCCAGGACCTTCACCCACGCGGTCTCGTCGGCGTACCGGGGCGGTATCAGGGCCCGGCGCGGTTGCGGATCCGGCTCCGCGTCCGAGGTCAGCTCACCCGTTGCCGGGTCCCAGATCAGCGGTTCGGGCTCGTCCTCGTCGGCGCCCGTGTCGACCTGCAGGAGTTGGCGTCCACCGGGGCCCCGCAGCACGGCGAGTTCGTCCTTCGGCGGGTACATGGCCGACACCGGCAGCGGTGCCCGGACCTGCCGGCCGTCGGCCGGGTCGGAGAACCGTACGGTGCCGTCGAGGTGCAGCGTCACGACCGTCCCGGCGCCGTCGGCCGATGCCAGCAGGAAGGCGTCGTCGTACGCCTCGCCCCAGCTGTCGGTGAACACCCGCTGCCCGGTGGTCGGCACCGTCCAGGTGTCTTCGTCGTGCACAGCTGTCGCCCTCCCACGGCCGGTACCGGTCGGGAACCATACTGGGCCCGACGATCAACTCCGGTGCGGCCCGGTGTACCCGACGACCGTGCCCGCGCCACGGCGTGGGGTGGGCGGCGGGGCCCCGTCCTCCACCGCGACCCCGATCCGTAGCACGACATACGGCACGTCGCCGCCGGGCAGCAGGCCCCGCACGAGCGCCTCAGCGTCCGGTACCTCCAGCACGTCGGTCATCGGGGAGCACGCCAGCCCTTCCACCACCGCGGTCAGCAGCACCGCCGACAGCGCCTCCCCGGCGCGCAGCCAGTCGCCCGGACCCTCGCCGGGCCCGTGGAGGATCGCGTACGTCGTGCCGCGGTCGTCGCCCTTCCCGGCCGCCAGGGTCGGCGCCGGACTCACGACCGCCGGGAGCCCGGCGTCCGCGGGCGGGGTGTAGTCCCGGACCGGTACGCGGTGCGGGCCGGGACGGACCGCCGTGCCGGGTGGGACGCCGTCGTCGCTGCCGGGCGGGCGCCCGGTCCACCGCGCCGTCATGGCCCGGTACGCCGGGTCCGCCTGCTCGGCCGCCGCGGCCGCCGCCGCCGCCCGCGCCAGCGTCGGCACCCGGCCGTCCGGGATCGGGTACAGCCCGGCCTGCTCGGCGTGCGCGGCCGCCCGCAGCCGGGCCAGGGCGGCGGGGTCCACCGGGGTGGGGCCGAAGGGCCGCCGGTCGGTGTGCCGCGCCGGGATGGCCCCGCGCAGCCGGCGTACCCAGGGACCGGGGTCGGCCCGCCCGTGTACGTCGAGGAGCGCCACCAGGTCGGGGTCGGCGGGGTCGGGGAGCCGGGACACGTCCGCGAGGCGACCGGCGGCGGCCACGGCGAGGCGGGCGTGGTGCAGCGCGGCGCCGCAGCTCAGCAGCAGCTGGTGCCCCTCGGGGTCGGCGGGGGCGAGCTGCCGCTGCGGGTCGCAGCGCAACTCCAGGGTGCGCGAGCCGACCCGCCACCGCCACGGCTGGGTGTTGAACACCGACGGCGCGCGCTGCGCCACCCGGGCCGCCTCGGCCAGCGCCCGTTCCAGGTCGGTGTGGGGCGGCATCAGGCGCTGGCCGGGTTCGCCGGGCTGAACTGGCCCGGTGCCACGCTCTGCTCGGCGCGGATCACGTGCATCACCGCGTTGATCAGCGCCAGGTGGGTGAAGGCCTGCGGGAAGTTGCCCAGGTGCCGCCCGCTGTTCGTGTCGATCTCCTCGGCGTACAGCTCCAGCGGGCTGGCGTACGCCAGCAGCCGCTCGCACAACTTGCGGGCCTGTTCCACCTCGCCGATCTCGACCAGCGCCGACACCAGCCAGAACGAGCAGATCGTGAACGCGCCCTCCGCACCGGACAGCCCGTCGTCGGTCTCCTCGACGCGGTAGCGCAGCACCAGCCCGTCCACGGTCAGTTCGTCGGCGACCGCCAGCACCGTGGCCCTGATCCGGGGATCGTCGGCGGGCAGGAACCGCAGCAGGGGCAGCAGCAGCACCGAGGCGTCCAGCGCGGTCGAGCCGTACCGTTGCACGAAGACGCCGCGGGCGTCGACGCCCTTGGCGCACACCTCCTCGTGGATCTGGTCGGCCAGGGTCTGCCACTTCTCGGCGTACTCGGGCTCGTCGTAGAGGCGGGCCAGGCGGGCGCCGCGGTCGAGGGCCACCCAGCACATCGCCTTGCTGGAGACGAAGTGCTGCGGCTCGCCGCGCACCTCCCAGATGCCGCGGTCCGGTTCCTCCCAGTGCGCGGCGGCCTGTTCGACCTGCCTTTTGAGTACGGGCCACAGCGACTCGGGCAGCTGCTCGCGGGAGCGGGCGTGCAGGTACACCGAGTCCAGCACGGCACCCCACACGTCGTGCTGTTTCTGCTTGTACGCCGCGTTGCCGAGCCGTACGGGGAAGGCGCCCTCGTACCCGGACAGGTGCGGCAGCGCCTCCTCCTCGATCTCCCGTTCGCCGCCGACCCGGTACATGACCTGCAGGTCGTGCCCGTCCTTGCAGGCGTCGTGGATGAAGTAGAAGAAGTCGTTGGCCTCGCGGTCGAAGCCCAGTGTGTACAGGCCCCACAGGGCGAACGTGGAGTCGCGCACCCACGCGTACCGGTAGTCCCAGTTGCGTTCGCCCCTCGGGGTCTCGGGCAGCGCCATGGTGGCGGCCGCCAGCAGCGCACCGCTCGGCGCGTACGTGAGGCCCTTGAGGGTCAGGGCGCTGCGCTGCAGGTAGCTGCGCCACGGGTGGTCGGGGAAGTCGCCCAGGGTGATCCACTGTCGCCAGTATTCGGAGGTGCGGCCCATCCGGCACATCGCGTCGTCCAGGGTGAGCGGGGGCGGCAGGGCCGACCAGCACAGCGCCACGAAGTGGGTCTCGCCCTCGACCATCCGGGTCCGGGCGTTGAGGCCGCGGCCCTCGATGCCGGGGCGCAGGTCGGTGGTGAGGCGCAGGCTGACCTCGGCGTCGGGGCATTCGGCGACGACGTGCCCGTAGCCGGGGCCCTCGTAGCGCCAGGCGGGCTCGCGACGGCCGTAGTCGAACACGGGTTCGCAGGT
Source organism: Krasilnikovia sp. MM14-A1004 (assembly GCF_047159485.1). Taxonomy (GTDB): domain Bacteria; phylum Actinomycetota; class Actinomycetes; order Mycobacteriales; family Micromonosporaceae; genus Actinoplanes. Next base: position 1,477,979 of record NZ_AP038773.1, read on the forward strand.
CATCGACAGGTCCACCGACCCGCTGACGCAGCGCACCGTACGGAGCAGGCAGTGCTCGGCGTCGTAGTCGGTGGGGGAGCGGCGGTGGGTACGGGAGCGCTCGTCGATGTTGTGCCACGGGCCCATGCACAACGCGTCGCGCACGATCAGCCACCCGGTACGGGTCTGCCAGGTCGTCTCCAGCATCAGGCTGCCCGGCATGTAGCGCCGCGCGGCGGGCACCATCTCGTCGTACGGGCCGAGCCGGAACGCGCCCGCGCTGCGGTCGAGCATGGTGGTGAACACGCTGGGCGAGTCCGGCCGGGGCAGGCACATCCACTCGACCGCCCCGTTCGGGGCGACCAGGCAGTTCACCTCGCAGTCGGACAGGAACGCGTAGTCGGCGATGGGCGGGAAGGAGCTGCGGCCCCACGGTTGCAGCGGGGGCGTCGGGACTTCGGAGTCCGGTCGCGCGTTCTCCATACCGCCGATGGTCACCCGGCCCGCGCGGGCCGCGCCAGCGTTTGCCCCCCGATTGGTGGTGCCGCGGCGCGAACGCGCGGTGAATTCTCGTCGATGGCCGGTCACGCGTTGCCTTTTCCCGTGATCAAGCCCTGGTCAAGCATGGTCTAGTTATGTAGAGTTTCGCCGTGCCTCGCATCCCGCATACCTCACCCCAGACCCTGCTGGTGTTCCAGTCGCTGATCAGCGACCCGGAGCGCTGGCGCTACGGTTACGACCTCAGCCGGGAGACCGGCCTCGCCTCCGGCACCCTCTACCCGATCCTCATGCGGCTCGCCAAGCAGGGCCTGCTCGACACCGGGTGGGAGCCGTCCGACGAACCCGGTCGCCCGCCCCGGCACACGTACCGGCTCACCGCGGACGGGGCGGTGCTCGCCCGCGACCGCCTCGACCGGTCCGCCGCCGCCCCTGTCGCGCCCGCCCGTCGCGGCGGCCCCCGCCTCGCCTTCGGGGTGTTCCAGTGAGCGCCGTGGCCGGGCTGGACCGCCCGGTCCGGACGGACGGTCCGCTGCGCCGCGTCGCCTATCGGGCGCTGGCCCTGGCCGTGCGCGGCCGCGGCGGCGAGGGCGGCCCGTGGGGCGAAGCCGTCCTGGCGGAGTTCGCCCAGACGCGGGGGGAGTGGGAGGCGCTGCGCTGGTCGTTCGGCGGCATCCGGACCGCCCTGCGGGAGCGGCGCGCCCGGCGCGCCGACGTGCCCACCCGGATCCGGGTGCGCCGCCGGATCATCGTCGCGGCGCTCGTGCTGCTGCCGCTGGCCGCCGCGGTGCACCACTGGGTGCTCACCCCGATGTACGTGCCGTCGGGTGCGATGGAGCCGGGCCTGCAGGTGGGCGACCGCTGGCTGATGGACCGGGTCTCGTTCCGGGCGACCGGCCTGCGGTACGGCGACGTGGTCGCGTTCCAGGACGGCTCGGTGATCATGGCGCAACGCGTGATCGGGCTGCCCGGTGACACGATCACCTGCCGCGACGGGCGGGTCCTGCGCAACGGGACGGCGCTGGACGAGCCGTACCTGAATGCCGGTACGCAAACGGATTGTCCGACGACGACCGTCACCGCGGGCAGGGTCTACCTGCTCGGTGACAATCGGGGGGTGGCGGTCGAAGTCCCACCGGTGCGCACCGACCGGGTGGCGGGCAGGATGCTGGGCCATCTGCCGCGGTGGTGGCCCGTCCTCCCGGTGCCGCCCTCCGCGTCGACGTCCCAGTCCTGACCGGGGTGGCGCCCCGACGTGGGGCGTCACCCCACCAGACCCCGCCGTCCCGTGTGTTCGGCGCACATAGTGACCCCGGTCACTCTCCCATAGCGTTTCGCGGCACAGGCGCCACCGGTCCGGCGGCGCCCGCGACATGTGGGAGGGGACCAAGGTGGAGCCGATCCTGCGGGCGCGCGGCCTCGGCAAGCGGTTCCGCGGCTTCCCGGCCGTCGGCCGGGTGGACCTCGACGTGGCACACGACAGCGTGCACGCGCTCGTGGGCCCGAACGGTGCCGGCAAGACGACCCTGTTCAACCTGCTGACCGGCTTCCTGCGCCCGTCGGCGGGGCGGATCACCCTCGACGGGCGCGACGTCACCGGGCTTGCACCGGAACGGGTCGCCCGGCTCGGGGTGGCCCGCTCGTTCCAGATCACCACGCTGTTCCCCAAGGTCACCGCCCGCGAACACGTCGAACTGGCGTTGCAGGCGCAGACCGGGCTGGGCTGGCGGTTCTGGCGCTCGGAACGCCACCTCGGCCGGTTCCGCGACCGCGCCCTGCACCTGCTCGACGAGGTGGGCCTCGCCGACGCCGCGGACACCCCGGCCGCCGAGCTGGCGTACGGCCGCAAACGCGCCCTCGAACTGGCCGTGGCGCTGGCACTCGACCCGCGGGTGCTGCTGCTCGACGAGCCCACCGCCGGGATGGGCGCCGAGGACGTGGACCGCACGGTCGCCCTGATCGCCCGGGTCCGCGCGGGCCGCACCGTCGTGCTGGTCGAGCACAACATGACAGTGGTGCGCAGCCTGGCCGACCGGGTCACTGTGCTGCAGCACGGCGACGTCCTGGTCGAGGGCGGCTACGCCGAGGTACGCGCCGACCCCCGCGTGATCACCGCGTACCTGGGGGAATCCCATGTTGACCGTTGACGCAGTCAGCGCCGGGTACGGCGAGGCGCAGGTGCTGCGCGACGTCAGCCTCAGCGTCGCCGCCGGGGAGATCGTCACCCTGGTCGGCCGCAACGGCGCCGGGAAGACCACCCTGCTGCGCTGCCTCATGGGGCTGCACACAGCGACCGCCGGGAGCATCACGTTCCTCGGCGACACCCACTTCCACACCCGGCCCGCGCACCGGCGCGCCCGCGCCGGGCTCGGGTACGTGCCCGACGACCGCGGCATCTACGCGACCCTCAGTGTCGAGGAGAACCTGCTGCTGCCGCCGGTCGTCGGGCCGGACCCGTGGCCCCTCGACCGCGTCTACGCGACCTTCCCGGTGCTGAAACAGCGCCGCCGCGCCACCGGAACCCACCTGTCCGGCGGGGAGCAGCAGATGCTGGCTCTGGCCCGGGTGCTGCGCAGCGGCGCCCGGCTGCTGCTCTGCGACGAGCCGACCGAAGGGCTCTCACCCCTGCTGGTGCAGCAGATCGGCGACATCCTGCGGCAGATCAAGGCGGCCGGGGTCACCGTGCTGCTCATCGAACAGAACCTGCACTTCGCCACGAGCGTCGCCGACCGGCACCACCTGCTGGCGCAGGGCCGGGTGGTCGAGGCGCTCGACAACGACCAGGTACGCGAACGCGAGCATGAGCTGCTGGCGTACCTCGGCATCTGAGAACACCCCCGAGGAGATCCCCATGCGCAAGACAACGCGGGCGCTGTGCGCCGCGTCGACCGTCGGTGTCCTGCTGATCGCCGGGTGCGGCCGGGGCGGTCCCGGCGGCGGCGGCGACGAGAAGATCAGCGACGGAAAGATCGTGCTGGCCGTGCTCAACGACCAGTCAGGTGTGTACGCCGACCTGTCCGGCAAGGACAGCGTCGAAGCGGTCCGGATGGCCGTCGCCGACTTCCAGGCCAAATACGGCGCCCGGGCCGTCACGAAGAACATCGAGGTCATCTCCGCCGACCACCAGAACAAGCCCGACATCGCCAATTCCAAAGCCCGGGAACTGTACGACCGGCAGCAGGCCGACATCATCCTCGACGTGCCCACCTCCTCGGCCGCGCTGGCCGTGGCGAACGTCGCGAAGGCGAATCGCAAGCTGTACTTCAACATCGGCGCGGCCACCACGGAGCTGACCGGCAAGCAGTGCAACAAATACACGTTCCACTACGCGTACGACACGTACATGCTGGCCAACGGCACCGGCACCGAGGTGACCAAGCAGGGCAACAAGAACTGGTACCTGGTGTATCCGGACTACGCGTTCGGGCAGGACATGCAGAAGTCGTTCCGCACCGCGATCGGCGCGGCCGGGGGCACCGTGGTCGCCGCGGATCCCACCCCGTTCCCGAACGACAACTTCTCCACGTACCTGTTGAAGGCGCCCACCCTCAAGCCCAAGCCGGACGTGCTCGGCACCATGCAGGCGGGCGGCGACCTGGTCAACGTGGTGAAGCAGTACAACGAGTTCAAGCTGCGCGAGCAGGGCATCAAGCTGTCCGTCGGCCTGATGTTCATCACCGACATCCACTCGCTCGGCCCTGACGCGTTCGCGGGCACCACGTTCACCGACGCCTGGTACTGGAACTTCGACGAACGCAACCGGCAGTGGGCCGACCGCTTCACGGCACAGACCGGGACCCGGCCGTCGTTCGCGCACGCCGCCAACTACTCGGCCGCCCTGCAGTACCTGGAGGCGGTGCAGCGGGCCGGGACCGACGCCTCCGACGACGTCGTGGGCAAGCTGGAGGGTTATCAGTACGACGACGTGTTCGCGCGCCACGCGAGCATCCGGGCGCAGGACCACCGGGTGATCCACGACGTGTACCTGGCCGAGGTCAAGCCCAAGAGTCAGGTCACCACGGACTGGGACTACGAGAAGATCCTGCGCACCATCCCGGCCGAGAAGGCGTTCCGTCCGGCTGCCGCCGGCGGCTGCGCGATGTCCTGACGGAGACCGACGTGCTGCAACAGTGCTTCAACGGACTGGTCAGTGGCAGCTTCTACGCGCTGCTGGCGCTCGGCCTGGCCGTCATCTTCGGCATGCTGGGCGTGGTCAACTTCGCCCACGGCGCCTGCTACATGCTCGGTGCCTTCGGGGCGTACGTCGCCCTCGCGCGGTTCGGGGTGCCGTTCTGGGCGGCCCTGCTGCTCGTGCCCGCCGTGCTGTTCGTGCTGGGCGCGGTGCTGGAACGCACGCTGATCCGCCGCCTCGCCCCGCTCGATCCGCTGTACAACTTCCTGCTCACCTTCGGGCTCACCCTCGTCCTGCAGGACCTCGTCAAGCGCGGGTACGGCGTGCAGTCCCAGCCGTACCCGCGCCCGGCGGAACTGACCGGCTCTGTGCACCTCGGGCTGTTCGACTACCCGGCGTACCAGGTGTTCGTGCTGGCCGCCTCGGTGGTGCTGTGCGCCTCGGTGTGGGTCGTGCTGACCCGTACCCGGGTGGGTCTGGTGGTGCGGGCCGCCACCGAACGGCCCGAGCTGACAGGTGCGTTCGGGATCGACGTGGGCCGGTGGGTCACGCCGGTCTTCGGGTTCGGGGTCGCGCTGGCCGGGCTGGCCGGGGTGCTGGCCGCGCCCATGCGGGCCATCAACCCGCTGATGGGCGCGGACCTGGTCATCGCGGTGTTCGCGGTCGTGGTGATCGGCGGGCTCGGTTCGGTGTTCGGGTCCGTGCTGGCGGGCTTCGCCATCGGCCTGCTCCAGGCGCTCGGCAACCTGTACGTCCCGGCGCTCTCCCAGACCCTGATCTTCATCGTGATGGCCGCGGTGCTGCTGTGGCGCCCGGCCGGTCTGTTCGGCCGCGAGGAGGCCCACGCGTGATCCGCATGACCGAGCGCACCGAGCGAAGCGAGGGCCACGAGGGCATGCCCGGCCGGCTCCGCATGCTTGCCCGGTCGGGCACCCGCCGTCACCTGCTGCTGGCGGCCGGACTGCTGACCGCCCTGGCGCTGCCGTGGCTGGTCTATCCACCCGTGGCCATGGACATCGCCACCTGGGCGCTGTTCGCCGCCGCGGTGGATCTGCTGCTCGGCTACACCGGGCTGCTGTCGTTCGGCCACGCCGCATTCTGGGGCAGTGCCGCGTACGCGTCGGGTCTGATCGCCGTGCATTCCGGGCTGCCGTACCCCGTGGCGGTGTTCGGCGGGGCCGCCGTCGCGGCCGCGCTGGCGGTCCCGGTCGGCGCGCTCAGCGTGCGCAGCAAGGGCATCTACTTCGCGATGGTGACCCTCGCCTTCGCCCAGATGGTCTACTTCGTGGCCAACCAGTGGCGCGGCCTGACCGGCGGCGAGAACGGGCTGCAGGGCATCCCGCGCGAGCTGTTCGGCCTGGACCTGAGTGACCCGTTCGTCTTCTACTACACCGGGTTGCCGATCGTCGTGTTCGGACTGTTCTGCCTGTGGCGGGTCGTGCATTCGCCGTTCGGGCACGTACTCGTCGCGATCCGCGACAACCCGGCCCGCGCACGGGCCCTCGGCTACCCGGTGGAGCGGTACAAGCTGGTGGCGTTCGTGCTGTCGGCGGGGCTGTCCGGGCTGGCCGGGGGACTGTTCGCGATCAGCCACGGCTTCGTGTCGCTGCAGGAGGTGTACTGGACGACCTCCGGCAAGGCCGTGATGATGGTCGTCCTCGGCGGCATCGGCACGCTGTGGGGCAGCGTGCTCGGGGCCGCGCTCGTGGTGCAGCTGGAGGACTACCTGTCGACCGCCGGGTTCGACGGGATCGGCATCGTCACGGGCACCGTGTTCGTCCTGGTCGTGCTGCTGTTCCGGCAGGGCCTGTGGGGCGCCGCCCGCAGCCTGCCCATCCCGATCGTCCCTGCCGCCCTGAGGAGACGCGCATGGAAACCCTCATTCCCCGTCCGGACGCCACCGTCCTGAGTGGAGATACGCTCGCCGGGCGTACCGCGGTGGTCACCGGTGGCGCCGGTGGGATCGGCCGCGCCTGCGCCGAACGGCTGGCCCGCGCCGGGGCCCGCGTCGTGGTGCTCGACCGCGACGGCCCCGCCGCCGCCCGGGTCGCCGCGGACATCGGTGGCACCGCGCACACCGTCGACCTGTCCGACCTGGCCGCGGTCGACGCGCTCGACCCGGCCGCCGACATCATCGTCAACAACGCGGGCCTCCAGCACGTCGCCCCGCTGCACGAGTTCGACCCGGAGATGTTCTCGCTGATCCTGCGGCTGATGGTGGAGGCACCGTTCCGGCTGGTGCGCCGCTGCCTGCCGTACATGTACGCGCAGGGCTGGGGCCGGATCGTCAACGTGTCGTCGGTGCACGGGCTGCGCGCCTCGCCGTACAAGTCGGCGTACGTGGCGGCCAAGCACGGGCTGGAGGGGCTGTCCAAGGTGATCGCGCTGGAGGGTGCCGCGCACGGGGTCACCTCCAACTGCGTCAACCCCGCGTACGTGCGCACCCCGCTGGTGCGCGCGCAGGTCGCGGATCAGGCGGCCCGCCACGGGCTGCCCGAGGACGAGGTCGTCGAACGGGTGATGCTGGCCCCCGCGGCGATCAAACGGCTCGTCGAGCCCGCCGAGGTGGCCGAGCTGGTGGCGTACCTGTGCGCCCCGCACGCCTCCTTCGTTACCGGCGCCTCTCTGGTGATGGACGGCGGATGGACGGCACACTGACCGGCACCGTCGTGCCGAGGAGGTGCACCGTGGCCGAGCCCGGCCCCGCCGCCGAGTACCTCGAACTGCTGCTGCGCGAGGCCGCGCCCGTGGAGTTCGAGCGGCCCCTGCTGCAGGCCCGCGCCGACGGTCGCGACAGCGTCGAAGAGCTGGACCGGCTCAAGGGGCTCGCCCTGCAGGTCCGGGCGCTGCTGGAACGGCGGCGCCGGCGCGAGGCCGAGCTGAGCGCGCTGGTCGACACGGTCGGGGACCTGGCCACCCTGCGCGACCTCGACGCGGTGCTGGCCGCGATCGTGCGCCGGGCCCGCGAGCTGCTCGACACGGACGTCGCGTACATGACGCTGAACGACGACGAGCGCGGCGACACATACATGCGGGTCACGCACGGGTCGGTGTCGGCGCGGTTCCAGCAGGTGCGACTGCCGCTCGGGGCGGGCCTCGGCGGGCTGGTCGCGCAGAGCGCCGCACCGTACGTGACAGCGAACTATGCAGAGGACGACAGGTTCCAGCACGTCAGCGAGATCAACGCCGCGGTCGCGGAGGAGGGACTCGTCGCGATCCTCGGCGTGCCGATGCTGCTGGGCACGCGGGTGCTCGGTGTGCTGTTCGCCGCCAACCGCAGCGCCCGCCCGTTCACCCGCGAGGAGGTGACGCTGCTCAGCTCGCTGGCCGCGCACGCCACGGTCGCCCTCGACAACACCCGGCTGCTCGGCGAGACCCGGGCCGCGCTGGAGGAGCTGGGCGCGGTCAACACCGTGGTGCGCAAGCACAGCGAGTCGCTGGAACGCGCCGCCGAGGCGCACGACCGGATGGCCGAGCTGATCCTGCGCGGCGGCGGCCTCGACGACCTCGCGGCCGTGGTCGCGGAGGTGCTGGGCGGCGGGCTCGCAATCCTGGACGCCGACGGGCACTGCCTGGCCGAGGTGGGCGCGGTCGGGGACGTCGGCCCGCCCGCCGCCGCGGCGGCCGGGCGCGCGCTGGGCCGGGCCACCCGGCACGGCGAGCACTGGGTGCTGGCCGCGGGCGCGGGCAGCGAGGCGCTGTGCACGCTGGTGTTGCGTACGCCGGGGGAGCTGAGCGAGACCGACACCCGGATCCTGGAACGCGCCGGAGTGGTGACCGCGTTGCTGCTGCTGTTCCGGCGCAGCCTCGCCCAGGCCGAGAGCCGGGTCCGCGGCGAGCTGCTGGAAGACCTGCTCACCCGGCGCGTCGACGACCCCGTGACGGTCCGGCAACGGGCCCGGCGCCTCGGCGTCGACCTCGACGACGCGCACGTGCTCGTGGTGCTGTCCTGCCCGGCGCGGCTGCGGGAACGGGCGGCACAGTGGGGTGCCGCCCAGGCCGCCGCCCACGGTGGGCTCGCCGCGCAGCGCGACGGCAACGTGACCCTGCTCGTCGGCGGCGATCATCCCGGCGACGCGGCCCGGCGGATGGCCCGCGAGCTGGGCGGATATCTGGGTACGCCGGTCACGGCGGGCGGCGCGGGCCCGGTGGCCGGGCCGCAGGCGGTGCCCACCGCGTACGCGGAGGCTCAGCGCTGCGCCGCGGCGCTGCACGCCCTCGGCCGCGCCGGGGACGGGGCCAGCGCCGCCGAGCTGGGCTTCGTCGGCCTGCTCGTGGGCGCCGAGCGGGACGTGGGCGGCTTCGTCACCGACACTCTCGGCGCGCTGCTGGAGTACGACCGGCGGCGCGGCACCGCCCTGGTGCACACGCTGGAGGCGTACTTCGCCGCCGGTGGCGGCGCCGCCCGCGCGGCCGACGCCCTCCACGTGCACGTCAACACCGTGGCGCAGCGGCTGGCCCGGATCGGCCAGCTGCTCGGCGCGGACTGGCAGCACCCCGAACGCGCCCTGGAGCTCCAGCTCGCCATCCGCCTGCACCGCCTCCGCGAGACGCACCCATAGCGGAGGTGCGGCAGTGTGCGTCGGCGCCATGGTCGCGGGCGCGGACACGCCGCAGCATGACCTGCACCCAGCATCCGGCCACCCCGATCGAGGGGTGGCCGCCTGCTCTCGCCCGTACCGGAAAGGGGTCTGTTGTGTCCGTCCTTGCCCGAAGCGTCCGCGCCCTGCTGGGCCCGGGCCTGGTTTTGATCATGCTGCCCGGTCAGGCTGCCCTGGCCTCGCCCGGCCGCGCCACCCCGACCAAGCCCGCCGCAGAGCCGGCCGCAGGAGAGTGCGCAGCCATGCCGGTCCCTGTCGTGCCGGGGGCCGAGCGCCAGGTAGCCGCCTGCCTGGCCGACCTCACCACCGCCGGGACCGTGGCGGACGGCCACACCGATCCGGCCGACTGGGCGGGCCTGACCCCCGCCGGGGCCCACAACCCGTCAGGGGTGCCCGGCCTGCAGATCGACGGGTATTTCCCGGACACCTCGACCGGCAACACCACGCACGGGTGGCAGCACGACGCCCAGTTCGTGATCCGGCTGCCCGAGCGGTGGACCGGCGGCCTCGTGGTCTCCGGCTCGCCGGGGGTGCGCGAGCAGTACGCCAACGACTTCGCCATCAGCGACTGGGTCCTCGCCCGGGGGTACGCGTTCGCCGCCACCGACAAGGGCAACGTCGGCACCGCCTTCTACCGCGACGGGCGGCTCCCCGGCGACGCGATCGTGGAGTGGAACGACCGCCTCACCCAGCTCACCCGTGCCGCCCGCGCGGTCGTGCACCAGCGGTACGGCACCGCACCGCGACGCACCTACGCGGCGGGCCTGTCCAACGGCGGGTACCTGGTGCGCTGGCAGCTCGAACACCACCCCGAGCTGTACGACGGCGGGGTGGACTGGGAGGGCACCCTGTGGCGCGCGGGCGGGCCGAACCTGCTCACGTTCCTGCCGGCGACGCTGCGCTCGTACCCGCGGTACGCCGCCACCGGCGACCCGGCCGCGTACGCCGACCTGCTGGCGGCGGGCTTTCCGCCGGATTCGGCGTTCCTGTGGGACTACCATTACCGCGTCTACTGGGATCTGACCCAGCGCATCTACCGCGAGGAACTCGACCCGCGCTACGACGGGCCGACCGAGGCGGGCACGCCGTTCTGCGCGCCCGGCACCCCGGCCTGCGACGCGGACTACGAGTACGCCCAGCGCCCGCCCGCGGTGCGCGCCGCCGTGTCCCGGATCGCGCTGACCGGGCGCATCCAGCGTCCGCTGATCACGCTGCACGGCACTCTGGACGCGCTGTTGCCGATCTCCCGCGACTCCGACGTCTACGCCGCTCTGGTCCGTGCCCGGCACGCCGACCGGATCTTCCGGTACTACCGGGTCGAGGGCGGCAACCATGTCGACGGTTTGTTCGACGTGTACCCGGACCGCCTGCGGCCAATCCTGCCCTGTTTCCGCAGCGCGTTCACCGCGCTGACGGAATGGGTAAATCAGGGGGTGGCACCGCCGGCCAGCCGGACGCTCGCCCGACCCCCGGCCGGAGACCTGGCCAACGTGTGCGCGCTCGACAAATGAACCAATCAATGTTACGGGGATGTGACGTAATGGACCGCGTCTTTGCCGGAAGACCCCCCGTCATGATCGACGGCGTGTTAGCAGTCATATGCGGACGGTGCTAATCACAGATCGGACACCGTCCGCGGCTGGAGGAGCCGTGAACGTTCTGATGGAGGGTCCCAAACAGGCCGACCGCGAGGCGCCGTCGGCACCGGAATCACTGGCTGGGGAGGGCGACGCGGACGCGCGCCCGCTGCGGATCGCGATGGTGGTCCCGCCCTATTTCGAAGTGCCACCGCAGGGGTACGGGGGAGTCGAGTCGGTGGTCGCCGACCTCACCGACGCTCTGGTGCAACGCGGGCACCACGTGACACTGATCGGCGCGGGCCGTACCGGCACGTCGGCCGACATGGTCTCGGTGTGGCCGGCGCCGATCCCCGAACGGCTCGGTGAGCCGTTCCCCGAGCTGGTGCACGCCGGGCTGGTCCGCCCGGCGGTCCAGCGGCTGGTCGCCGAGCGCGGCGTGGACCTCGTCCACGACCACACGCTGGCCGGCCCGCTGAACGCCCTGTCGTTCGCCCTGCTGGGCCTGCCCACGGTGGTGACCATGCACGGTCCGGTGCAGTCGGACCTGCATGATCTCTACACCGCGGTCAACGACGACATCGAACTCGTGGCCATCAGCGACCGGCAGCGGGCGCTGGGGCCGGAGCTGCGCTGGGCGGGCCGGGTACACAACGCCATCCGGGTCGACTCCTTCCCGTACCGGCGGGACAAGGGTGATTACGCCCTGTTCCTCGGCCGGTTCCATCCACAGAAGGCGCCGCACCTGGCGCTGGAGGCCGCGCACGCCGCGGGCATGCCGCTGATCCTGGCCGGAAAGTGCTCCGAGCCGCTGGAGAAGGTCTACTACGCCCAGGAGGTGGAGCCGCGCCTGAGCGCCGACGACCGGGTCTACGGCGTCGCCGACGCGGTGTCCAAGCGGCGGTTGCTGGCCGACGCCCGGTGCCTGCTCTTCCCGATCCAGTGGGAGGAGCCGTTCGGCATGGTCATGATCGAGGCGATGGCCTGCGGCACGCCCGTCGTGGCGTTGCGCGGCGGTGCCGTCTCCGAGGTGGTCGTCGACGGCCTCACCGGGTTCGTCCGCGACTATCCGGAGGAACTGCCCGCGGCGCTGCGCCGGCTGGACGAGCTCGATCCCGCGCCCTGCCGGCAGCGGGTTGCCGAGCTGTTCGACATCGACGGGCTCGGCGCGGGCTACGAGGCGGTCTACCGCGAGGTCCTGGCCCGTCAGGGCGCTTCCGTGGCGCACGTGCGGCCCAGTTCGCTGGGGTTGCTGCACCGCCGGTTCGAGCGGGCTCAGCACCGCACCCGGCGGGCGGTCCGGGCGGCGCACCCGCTCGACGCCAAAGCGCCCCCGTCGAAACCCGCGGGCGCCGCGTAGGTCTCCACGGTCGGCGGTCGTCCGGGCGGGCGAGGCCCGCCCGGACGACCCGACCGGCCACCGCGCCCGCAGTGCCGGTCAGTCCGGGTCGCGCGACGCCCGGGCGAGCGCGGCCCGGGCGGCCGGCAGGGCCCGCGCCCGGTCCGCCGGGACCAGACCGATCCGGGTACGCCGGTCGAGCACGTCGTCCGCGTCCAGGGCGCCCTCGCGGCGCACCGCCCACAGCAGTTCCGCGCCGGTCACCGCGATGCCGTCGGCGACCGGCCCGGCCAGCGCCGGGTCCCCGGCCGCGCACGCCAGTACCGCCGGAGCCTCGGTGCCGTACCGGGCCACGAGCCGGGCCGGGGCGGGCACCCGGGCCAGGGTCTCCGGCGGGGCCGCGCCGACCAGCGGGAGCCGCGCCGTACGGCAGCGTCCGGGCGAGCGCCCGGCCGCGCGTAGCGCCGCGTCCACGGCATCGCGCGCCATCCGCCGGTACGTGGTGAGCTTGCCGCCCACCACAGTGGTGACACCGCCGGGCGAGGTGCGTACCGCGTGCCGGCGCGACAGGTCGGCGGTCCGGTCCGCCCCACCGGCCAGCAGTGGGCGCAACCCCGCGAACGCGCCCACCACGTCCTGTTCGGTCGGTGCCGGATCCACGGCGGTGGCCAGCACGTCGAGCAGGAAGCCGCGTTCCGCCGGGCTCGGCTCCGGGACGTCGGGCACCGGGCCGTCCACCGGCTCGTCGGTCAGTCCCAGGTAGATGTGGCCGTCGGGCTGGGGCAGGGCGAACACGAACCGGTTGGTCTCGCCCGGCACCCCGATGGTCAGCCCGGCGACCTGGGCGCCCAGGGCGCCGGGGCGCAGCACCAGGTGGGTGCCGCGGGACGGGCGCAGCCGGACGGCCGGGTCGAGCTGGTCCGCCCACACGCCTGTCGCGTTCACCACCATCCGGGCGCGTACCCGGTGCTGCTGGCCGGTCAGGGTGTCGACGACCGTGGCGCCACGGCCGTGCAGCTCTGTCACCCGGCAGCGGGTCAGGATGCGGGCGCCGTGGCCGGCCGCGGTGCGGGCCAGCGCCACCACCAGCCGGGCGTCGTCGACGAGCTGGCCGTCCCAGCCGAGCACGCCGCCGCGCAGCCCGGCCCGGCGCACCGCCGGGACGAGCCGGGACACCTCGGTGGGACTGATCCGGCGCGAGCGCGGCAGCCGGGCGGCCGGGGTGCCCGCCGCGGCCCGCAGGGCGTCCCCGGCCGCGAAACCGGCGCGGGCCAGGGCGGCGCGGCCGCCGGAGACCAGCGGGGTCTGCGGCAGCACGGACGGCAGCGCGGTGATCAGGTGCGGCGCGACAGTGCCCAGCAGGATGCCGCGCTCGACCGCACTCTCGTACGCCAGACCGAGGTGGCCGCCCGCCAGGTAGCGCAGTCCGCCGTGGACCAGCTTGGAACTCCACCGTGAGGTGCCGAACGCGAGGTCGTGGGCGTCCACCGCGGCGACCGTGAGCCCGCGCGAGGCCGCGTCCAGGGCGACGCCCGCGCCGGTGACGCCGAGGCCGACCACCAGCAGGTCGACGGTGGTGCCCGCGGCCAGATCGGCCAGCTCCCGGCGGCGGCGGGCGGCGGTGAGCGCGGTGCCGGTCATGACGCCGCCGGTGTCGGTCATGACGCCGCCGGTGTCGGTCATGACGCCGCCGGTGTCGGTGCGAGGTAACGGTCGAGGAGCAGCCGCAGCTCGGCGTCGAGGTCGGCCTCGCTGACCCCGTCGGTCATCGTGCCGGCCGAGATGACGAAGCCGTGCAGGGCCAGCAGCACCGCGCGGCCGAGCACGGCGGGCGGTGCGGCGCGCACCGAGCCGTCGGCGTGGCCCTCGGCGAGCGTCGCGACCAGCGCGGCGAGGATCAGGTCCTGGCTGGTGCCGCGGCGGTCCACCAGGTAGGGCAGCAGGATCTCCGGGTCCAGCTCGACGATGCGGCGGAACACCGGATGCGTACGCAGCTGGCCGGCGCCCGTGGCGAGGCTGTCGACTATGCGGGCCCGGGCGTGCTCCCCGCGCGCCGCCGCCCGGGCGCGCAGCGCCAGTTCGCTCCACTCGCGGGTCATCAGGTCGCCGACCAGTGACGCCATGTCGGGCCAGCGGCGATACATGGTCATCCGGGAGACCCCGGCGCGGCGGGCCACGTCGGTGAGGGTGGTGCGGCGCAGGCCGACCGCGAGGACGCAGTCGCGGGCGGCGTCCAGCAGCGCGTCGTCGGCGGTCCGCCGCTCGGCCACGCCCCGTTCCGGGCCCGACCCCAGGTCGGGGGTGTTACAACTGGACGTCATGTGTCACAGTGTAACCCATGAATGAGCTGCGCCATGTGGCCCGCTGGGGCGACCCCGCCGACGCCGTGACCCTGTCCCCCGGCGTACGGGACCTGCTCGGCTCCGCCCTGGGGGTGCGCGGGCCGCGCCCCGCCGCCGAGACGGCGGAGCTGCACCCGTCGTCGCTGCCGCCCGCGGCCCTCGCCGATCTCGTCACGGCCTGCCCGCGCGTGCACACCGACGACGCCACCCGGCTCGCCCACGCCGCGGGCAAGTCCACGGAGGACCTGCTGCGGCTGCGCACCGGCCGGATCCAGGACGCCCCGGACGCGGTGGCCCGGCCCGGCTCCCACGACGAGGTGGCGGCGCTGCTGGCCGCCTGCGCCCGCCAGCACGTCGCGGTGGTCCCGTTCGGTGGCGGCACCTCCGTGGTGGGCGGGCTGGCCGCCCGCCGCGACGGCTTCGCCGGGCTGCTGGCGCTGGACCTCGGTGGCCTGGACCGGCTGATCCGCGTGGACCCCGTGTCGCGCACCGCGACGGCGGAGGCCGGGCTGCGCGCCCCGCGGGCCGAGCGGCTGCTCAACGCGCAGGGCTACACGCTCGGCCACTTCCCCCAGTCCTTCGAGTACGCCAGCCTCGGCGGCTTCGCCGCCACCCGGTCCAGTGGCCAGGCCTCCGCCGGGTACGGGCGCTTCGACCGGATGGTCGTCGGCCTCAAGGCGGCCACCCCGGTCGGCACCGTGGAGCTCGGCCGGGCCCCCGAGTCCGCGGCCGGTCCCGACCTGCGGCAGCTGCTGCTCGGCTCCGAGGGCACCTTCGGCGTCATCACCGAACTGACCCTGCGCGTACGCCCCGTCCCGGCCGAGCGGCACTACAGCGGCTGGGTCTTCCCGGACTTCGTGACCGGCAGCGACGCGATGCGTTCGCTCGCCCAGGACGGGCCGCTGCCCACCGTGCTGCGGCTCTCCGACGAGGCGGAGACCGCGATCAACGCGGCCACCGGCTCCGGCCCGGCCGGTGGTGGTGGCGGCTGCCTGGCCGTGGTCGGCGTCGAGGGCACCAAGGGTGACGTGGCCGCCCGTTCCGAGGCACTGCAGGCGCGGCTGACCGCGCTCGGCGGCACCCCGCTCGGCGAGAGCGCCGGCGAGCAGTGGCGCGCGGGCCGGTACCGGGCGCCGTACCTGCGTGACGCGCTGCTCGACGCGGGGGCGCTGGCCGAGACGCTGGAGACGGCCACCTTCTGGGACCGGTTGCCGCAGACGTACGCCGCGGTCCGCGAGGCGCTGGTCGCCACGCTCGCCGACGCCGGGACACCCCCGCTGGTGCTCTGCCACATCTCGCACGTGTACGACACCGGCGCCTCGCTGTACTTCACCGTGGTGGCGGCGCAGGCCGACGACCCTGTCGCGCAGTGGCGGGCGGCCAAGACCGCCGCCGGGGAGGCCATCGCCGCCACCGGCGCCACCATCAGCCACCACCACGGCGTCGGCCGCGACCACCGCCCCTGGTACGGCCGGGAGATCGGCCCCGTCGGGGCGGCCGCGCTGCGCGGGGTCAAGGAGGCGCTGGATCCGTACGGAATCCTCAATCCCGGAATCCTGCTGCCGTGAGCCGCGACGTCTTCACCGCGGTGGTCAACCCCGCGGCGGGCGCGGGCAGCGCACCGGACCGGATCATCCGGGTGGCCCGGGCCCTGCGCGAGGGCGGCGCCGCGGTGACGGTGTCGTTCACCCGGTCTCTCGGGCACGCCACCGATCTGGCCGCCGAGGCCGCGGTCCGGGGCCACGCGGTGCTGGCGGTGGGGGGTGACGGACTGGTCGGGGCGGTCGCCGCCGGGCTGGTCGGCACGGGGGCCGAGCTGGCGGTCGTCCCGGCCGGGCGGGGCAACGACCTGGCCCGCGCGGTCCCGTTGCCCGCCGACCCCGGCTGGGCCGCCGAGGCACTGCGCACCCTGCCCGCCCGGGACGTCGACGTGGCCGAGGCCGAGACGCAGCACGGTGACCGGGTCGTGGTCGGCGGTGTCTACACCGGCATCGACGCGGCCGCCAACGACCTGGCCAACCGGCGGCGGCTGCCCCGGCGGCCGATCGCGTACCAGCTGGCGGCGCTGGCCGTGATGGCTCGCTGGCGCCCGGTCGGCTACACCCTCACGGTGGACGGCGAGCCCGTCCCGCTGACCGGCCACACCGTGGTCGTCGCCAACGCACCCTGGTACGGCGGCGGCCTGCAGGTCGCGCCCACGGCCAGCCTCGACGACGGCCAGTTGGACCTGGTCACGGTCGGGGCCCTGCCGCGCCACCGGATGCTGCCCGTCCTGTCCGCCCTGCGCCACGGCACCCACCTCGGGCTGCCCGGCATCGCCGCCAGCCGGGCCCGCGAGGTCACCATCGAAGCCGACCGCCCCCTGCCCGTGTACGCCGACGGTGAACCCCTCGGCCACTGCCCGGTCACCGTCCGGGTCCGCCCGGGCGCCCTGCGGTTGATCGGCGCCCCGGATCCGGCAGGCCGCTGATCGGCGGCCCGGCGCCCGGCGGCTGACCGTCGTCCGGTGGCGCCGGGCCGCGGCCGGCCCGGAGGGCTCCCGGCGGCGGGTTGGGCGGCCGATACCACGGGTAGTCTCTGCTCCGCCGGAGCCGACGACGTCTCGCGGTGACAGGAGTGCGCGATGATCAGTGTGTTCGAGCTGTTCAAGGTGGGTATCGGGCCGTCGAGCTCGCACACCGTGGGGCCGATGCGAGCGGCCCGGATCTTCGCCGAGGGGCTGGCCGCCGACGGCGAGCTCGCGCGTACCGCCCGGGTCAGCGCGGAACTGTTCGGCTCGCTGGGCGCCACCGGCCACGGCCACGGCAGCGACAAGGCGGTGCTGCTGGGCCTCGCGGGCGAGGCGCCCGAGACGGTGGACACGGACACGGCCGACGAGCGGGCCGCCGCGATGCAGGCGCGGGTGCCGCTGCTCGGCAAGCACGACGTCGAGATCACGGTGGTGCTGCACCGCCGCCGCGCCCTGCCACTGCACCCCAACGGGATGACCTTCACCGCGTACGACGCCGCCGGCGAGCCGGTGCGGGCACGCACGTACTACTCGGTGGGCGGCGGCTTCGTCGTGGACGGGGAGGCCGGGACGGTCGTCGCCGAGCAGGTCAGCGTGGCGCACCCGTTCCGTACCGGGGCGCAGCTGCTGGAGCTGACGAAGGCGACCGGGCAGCGGATCAGTGACGTGGTGCTGGCCAACGAGCGGGCCTGGCGCCCGGACGCCGACACCCATGAGGGCCTGCTGCACATCTGGCAGGTCATGCAGGAGTGCGTCACCCGCGGCTGCTCCCGCGAGGGCACCCTGCCGGGCAGCCTGAAGGTGCGCCGCCGCGCCGCCGAACTGCACCGCAGGCTGCGCGAGGAGGCGTACAGCGTCGACCCGCTGCGGGTGATGGACTGGGTGACGCTGTTCGCGCTGGCGGTCAACGAGGAGAACGCGGCGGGCGGCCGGGTCGTCACGGCGCCCACCAACGGGGCGGCCGGGATCGTGCCCGCGGTACTGCACTACTACGCCCGGTTCGTGCCCGGCGCCACCGACGACGGCGTGGTTCGCTTCCTGCTCACCGCTGGCGCCATCGGGATGCTGTTCAAGGAGAACGCGAGCATCTCCGGCGCCGAGGTGGGCTGCCAGGGCGAGGTCGGCTCGGCCTGCTCGATGGCCGCGGCCGGGCTGGCCGAGGTGCTCGGCGGCACCCCGGAGCAGGTGGAGAACGCCGCCGAGATCGCCATGGAACACAACCTCGGACTCACCTGCGACCCGGTCGGCGGGCTGGTGCAGATCCCGTGCATCGAACGCAACGCGGTGGCCAGCATCAAGGCGATCACCGCGGCGCGGCTGGCGCTGCGCGGTGACGGGGTGCACAGCGTCTCCCTGGACAAGGTCATCAAGACCATGCGGGAGACCGGCGCCGACATGAAGATCAAGTACAAGGAGACCGCCCGGGGCGGCCTCGCGGTCAATGTCATCGAGTGTTGAACTTCACCCGTAGCTGAGCCGTTTCACCCGCTGAATCGTCGGTCGTTTCCGCCCGGCAACTGAATCGGTTCAGTACGGGTTCGGCATGCTCCCGCTCTGCTCCTGCGAGGTCATTCAGTCGCACCCCACCCTGCCGATCGCTGGACATATAAGGGGTCGGTCCCGGCGGGGAGGTGAGGCGGGACATGACGACGACGTCGTCGCTCGGTGACAAGCCTCGCCGCCGCCTGCGCCGGGTACGGGCCGGTGCCGCGCTCACCATGCTGACGCCGCTGTGCACGCTGGTGTACCTCGCGACCACCTGGTCGGGCCCGAATCGGCCGTACATGTCGGCGATCTGCGTGGCCATGCTGGTGCTGGCCGCCGTGGCGCTGGCCGGTGCCGGGGCCATCGAGCGCGCCGGGCACCGCGCCACCGTCCAGATGGTCGGGCTCGTCATCAACCTCACCGGCTTCGCCGCCCTGGCGCTGCTCGACGGCGGGCTGAACAGCGTGGTCGGCGCGTACCTGCCGTTCCTGATCATCATGCTGGCCGTCGGCATGCCGCTGCGGCCGTTCCTCGCCGTCGCGGGTCTCGCCGTGGCCCTGTACTGGGCGGTCGCGATCGCCTGCGGCCCCGGCCAGCTCAGCTACGCGTTCATCCACACCATCCACACCGGCATCATCGCGACGCTGTGCCTGCGGTACTCGGCGGCCATGGTGTCGCTGCAGCGCCGCCTCAGCGACCTGTCGCGGATCGACCCGCTCACCGGCTGCCTCAACCGCCGCGGCTTCGAGGAACGCCTGGCGAACGAGCTGGCCGAGGCCGACCGCACCGGCGACAGCGCCGTCCTGCTGCTGGTCGACCTGGACGGCTTCAAGGAGATCAACGACAGGTTCGGCCATCAGGCCGGTGACGACCTGCTGGTGTGGACCGGACGCACCATCGACGAGCAGCTGCGTACCCACGACGCGGTGGGCCGCGTCGGCGGTGACGAGTTCGCCGCGGTGCTCAGCGGCATCGACGCCGACGGCGTCCCCGCGGTGCTCGAACGGCTGCACGCCGCGCTGGGCGGGGTGGCCGCCGCCGGCATCGGCTACGCGTGCTACCCGGCGGAGGCGACCACCCCCGAGGCCCTCAAGGAGATCGCCGACCGGCGCGTCTACCGCGACAAGGCCGACCACGACCGGCAGGTGCCGGCGGAGGCCGCGGTCGCCGGTGCCCGCAGCGACAGCACGCGCCGGCAGTCGGCCAAGGTGTCCCGGCACGAGCGGCGCCGCCGCGCGATCGCCGAAACCGGGCGGCTCGGCATCTCCACCCCCGGCATGGGTCTGGTCTACGTTCTGCTGTTCGCCGGCGGTCACCCGCACCGCTGGCTCATGACCACCCTGCTGGCGGTCGCCTTCAGCCTCGGCGTGACCACCATCGCGGCGGCGGGCTCGCTGAGCCGGAGCCGCTTCGCCACGCTGGTCATGCCGATCGTGGGTGCCCTGCAGTTCAGCTTCTGCACGATCGTGGTCTGCCTCGACGGCGGGGCCAGCTCCATGGTCGCGCTGGGGATGCTCACCACGATGCCGCTGATCGCGCTGATCAGCCCGCGGGCGGTCCTGCTGCCGTTCGCCGCCACCGCGTACGTGGCCATCGCCGTGTTCGTCGGCGTCTCCAGCGCCTGGTACACGATCGGCCACCTCGTCAGCGCGCTGGTGGTCTCCGTGGTCTGCGCCAGCCGGGGCCGCGTCGCCGCCGCGCAGCGCCGCAAGCTGCGCGAACTGTCCCGGGTGGACGCACTGACCCAATGCCTCAACCGGCGGGGCTTCCTGGAGCGCTCTGTCGCCGAACTGTCCCACGCCCAGCGGCACCACCGGGAGCTGTCGCTGCTGATCCTCGACCTCGACCGGTTCAAGGAGATCAACGACTCCGAGGGGCACGCGGCGGGCGACGAACTGCTCTGCTGGGTCGGCGCCACCCTCCGGGAGCGGCTGCATCCGCACGACGTGGTGGGCCGTATCGGCGGCGACGAGTTCGTCGTGCTGCTCTCCTCGCGCAGCGCCGGCGATACCGACGACGTCGCCGGCGAGCTGGAGGCCGCGCTGGCGGAACGCATCGGCGTCAGCGTCGGCGCCGCCGTTCTCGGCCGGCACGGCACCAACCTCGAAGAACTGTACGCATACGCCGACGCGGAGCTGTACCGGCGCAAGGTGGCCCGCGGCCGGGGCCGCAGCCGCCGCCCGGCCACCCCGCCCGCCCCGGCCGACGGCAACGCGCTCGCCGCGTAGCGGTCCGCGGACGACATGACCGCCCGCGCGGTTGTGGGGCGCCGGCCCATGTCGCGACCCGGCAGCGGGACATAGCCTGGGCGGATCCCCGAATCCCCACGCGGAGGCCGCCATGGGCCATTCCCCCATCCGCCGTGTCCACCACCTCATCGCCGTTGTTCTCGCCGTCCTCCTCGGCGCCGGCCCGGCCAATCCCGGGCCGGCGCGCGCCGCGGGGCTGGAGCAGGTGACCGGCTTCGGCACCAACCCCGGAAACCTCGTCATGTACGCGTACCGGCCCGTCGGCCTGCCGGCGGGCGCACCCGCGGTCGTGCTGCTGCACGGCTGCACCCAGGACGCCGCCGGCTACTTCGCCAACTCCGGGTGGCGCACCTTCGCCGACCGGTGGCACTTCGCGCTGCTGCTCCCGCAACAGCAGACCGCGAACAACAGCGCCGCCTGCTTCAACTGGTTCCTGCCCGCCGACACGAGCCGGGGCCAGGGGGAGGCGCTGTCCATCCGGCAGATGGCCGGGTACGCCGTGGCCACGTACCAGATCGACCCGGCCCGGATCTTCGTCTCCGGCCTGTCCGCGGGCGGCGCGATGAGCGCCGTCATGCTGGCCGCCTACCCTGACGTGTTCGCGGCCGGCTCGATCGTGGCCGGCCTGCCCTACCGCTGCGCCACCTCCGTGCTCTCCGCGACGACCTGCCAGTACGCGCCGCCCGACCGGACCCCGGCGCAGTGGGGTGACCTGGTCCGCGCCGCCTATCCGGGCTATCGCGGACCGTGGCCGCGGGTGGCGATCTGGCACGGCCAGGCCGACTACACGGTCGTCCCGGCCAACGGGGTCGAGCTGCGCGACCAGTTCACCGACGTACTGGGCATCCCGGCCCAGCCGACCGCGACCCGGACGCTGCCCGCCGCCACCACGCTGGAGGTGTACGGCGCCGACCAGGTCCGGCTGTACCGGATCGCGGGCATGGGCCACGGCCTGCCGGTGGATCCGGGCGCGGACCCGCAGCAGTGCGGGAACGCGGCCGCGTACTTCCTCGACACGATCTGCTCGGCGTACTCGGACGCGGTGTTCTTCGGCCTCGACGCTCACTGAGGCCGCGAGCGGAGAGTCAGGCGTCGCCCCGCGGCAGCCGGACCACATCGGCGACGACGGCGCCGTCGTCGGTGAGGCGGGCCGCCGCGGGGCTGTCGTACACCACCATCACCCGGCCCTGCTCGCGCGGCGCCAGCAGCCCGATCCCCTCGGCGTGGTCGTCGCCCTCGCCGTAGGGCAGTTCGAGCTCCCGGCTGACGACCTCCCCGCGGACGACCGCGGGCATCTCCACCTGGCACGCCCCGCGCCAGCGGTAGATCCGCACCGGGCCGTCCAGGTCCATGGTCGGGCCGGCCAGCACGAGCAGGTCGTCGCCGTCCGGGCACAGGTCGCGTACGCCCAGCCCGTCGAGGTCCAGCACGTGCTTGCGGTACGGCCGTCCGTCGTCGAAGGGCCGCAGCAGCAACCGCCCCGGGTCCCGCGGATCCGGGTACGGGCGCACCTCCAGCACGAACGCCCAGCCCCGCAGCACGGGCCCGCGCAGCCCGAGATAGACCCGCTCGCCGTGGACGGCGATGCCCTCGATGTCCAGCCCGTTGTCCTTGCCGGGAATGGCCAGGAACGGCGCCAGGTGCTCGTCGTCGCCCAGCAACGCCCGCAGGTTGCCGCGTCCGGCGAGGATCGCCGCCCGCTGCGTCCGGCCGTCGACGACGATCTCGCGGACCGGGGTGGGCAGCCCGTCCACCTCGGCGATCGGCAGCCGGACCAGAATCTGCCGGTTGTCCTGACCCTCGACCCGGCCGAGCCGTTTCAGCGCCTTCGCGTCGGTGTGGCGGGCCTTGATCTGCCGGCGGCGCAGGCTGTGCGAGCCGACCGCCCACAGGAAGTGCCCCGTCCGGGCGAGGCCCTCGATGTCGGCCTCCTCGTCACCGTCGCCACCGGGCAGCTCGACCAGATCGGCCAACCGGAACGTGGTCTCGTCGCCGTACGCGGTGGGCCGGTGCGGATCGTCGGCCACCAGGCGCTCCACCGTCGCGGTCTCGTCGCCCGCGACCCACAGCACGGCACCGTCGGCGCGGACCGCGGACAGGTTGGTGTGCGTGGCGGCGGCCCGCGACCGGTCTCCGAAGTGCAGCCGGACGGTGTGTTCCAGAGTCATGTCGGAGATCCTGGCATCCCCGTGCACGTCGCCGGGCCCGAGGCCGGGCGGCGCGGGGCGTCGCCGGGCCCGAGGCCGGGCGGCGCGGGGCCGAAGGTCCCGGATCCACGGGCCGGTCGCGGCTCCCGTTGATCGAGAGATTTCCATACTGTCGGCACCGGGGTGCCCGACGCGCGGCCGTGCCGCGGCACCCGCAGACGCGTTCCCCGCCACGCCGATCGCTGCACCGCCGGCCTCTCGGCGGCCGTGGCCACGCTTTGCCCGCGACCCGCGCCGAGTGGGCCGCGCTGCGTCCTTCAGGGAGGGTGCTGCTCATGGACTCCGTCGGTCGACCGGATTCCCGCGCCGTCGAGGCGGCGCTGTCCGCGGTGGACGAGGGCGGGGCGTTCCGCGCGTACCGGGTTGTCGAGATGCGCACCCGCGCCGACGCCGGTGCGGTCCATCCGGCCGTGCTGGCGTTCCTGCGCGAGCCCGGCGCCGCCGACACGGCCGCGGCGCGGGTGGTGACCGCGGCCTGCGCCCTCGGCGCCGGGTGGGCGGCGCTGGACCGGGCGCTCGCGTACGCGCGCAGCCGGATCCGCCGCGGCGCTGCCCCCGCCGACCACCACACCCATCGGCTGATCGTGCCGCACGCGGTCCGGCTGGAGGCGGCCCGCGCGGCGCTGGAGGCGACCGCGACCCGGATCGACGCGGGCGCGGCCGGCTCGCCGTCCGGCGCCGGGCCGGATACCGACGGCGCCGTCGCCGCGTACCTGGCCGTGGAGGCGGGCGGGGCCGCGGTCGGGGCGGTCGGCGCGTACGGCGGGCCGGACCCGGTGATCCCCACCACCTGGACTGGCGGTGGGCAGGCCCGGGTGCTCGGCATCGCCCGTGACCGTTTACGGACGCATGCCGGCACCGCGGGCCGGTTCCACCGGGATCTGGCCGCCGCCCTCGGGCGACTGCCGGCCGACTCCGGGGCTCCCACCGCCGCGCTCGCCCTGGACTGCCTGGCCGTGTTGCTGGACGGCGCCGATTCCGCCCGCCCTGAGTGGGGGGAACTGGTCGCGTCCGCGGAGGCCGCCGGCTGGCTGGCCCGCCGTGCCGTCGCTGCTGCCGACGGTGCCCTGCCCGCGGCGGCGGACCGCGGGCTCCCGCCGGCCGGGTGCGCCGCGCTCAGCCGGATCTTCGCCCGCCGGGCGGCGCTGGCGGTCGCCGAGGAGGCGCTGCGCCGGTGCGTCGCGCGGCCGGGCCGGGAGACGGCGCGGCCCGCACTGCTGCCACAACCGCGGAGGAGCCAACGGGCGCCGGTGGGGCTGGGGGAGCCGGTGGGGCTGGGGGAGCAGACGAGGCTGGGGGAGCCGGTGGGGCTGGGGGAGCGGGTGGGGCTGGGGGAGCGGGTGGCGCTGGTGGACCGGGCCCGTGCCGCTCAGGCCGGGCTGTTCGCCGACCTGGACGCGGTCGCTGCCGCGCTGCACGTCCGCGCGGCTGAGGCCGTGGCGGCCTCCTGACCAACCGCCCGACTTCCGGCGACTCCTTGGCGCTCGGGAGCGGCGTCAAGGGGCGCGATCCGGCCCCGGCGCGGTGCCAGGGCAGCGGGATCAGGCCGTGTAGCCGTCGCGGGCGCGGTGCAGGTTCTCCACGACCTCGTACGGGTCGAACTCGCCGTCCCCGTCGATGTCGATGATGCCGATCCAGGTGCCCGCGGCGGCCGCGAAGCCCGCGTCCAGGGCGGCGCCCTTGTCCTGGATGTCGCGGCTGGCGATGACACGGGTGTGTGCCACGTCGGCCAGGGTGGCGCCGGAGCCGTCGATGCAGCCCGCCGAGACGGCGATCATCTCGAAGCTGATGTTCTGCGCGTGCAGCACCTCGGCCAGCCGCTGCACCGTGCTGAGCAGCCGGCCACCGGGCTTGTGGAAGGGGATCACGACGGAGAAGTCGACGGCGGCCGGACGGGTCCCGGTGTGGGCGGGAACGACGACGGGCGGGGCGGCGATCAGGTTCGCAACGGTCATGCCCCCACGGTCGGCGGGCAACCTCAACGCCACCTCATTCGGGTGTCAAGGCGTCCGCAAATGTTGTCGTCGTCACAGTTTGGGAGCCCTCCCACCTTCGTCCACTGTGGTCTCCCCGCCCTCGGGAGGGGTGCGTTTGTGCGCCATCTGCGGGCCATCCCCGGGGCCCGGAAACAACTGTTGCCCCGGCCGGTCGCGATGGCCTGCGGAGGCTGCCGCGCGGCAACAGCGCCGTCATGCCGGCGCAAGGCACCGGCAACAACCGCAAGACCTTGCAGCCCATTCACGTACGTCGATAGCGTCCCCACCGGCCCCATCCGCGGAGCCGATCACGAAGGGGACGACCCAGGTGACGAACGACAGGCACCGCTGGACCGCCGCCCTCGCCGCCGCGGCCGCCGTGACCGTGCTGGCGACCGACGCCACAGCGGCCCACGCGGCAGCCGCCATCCGCGCGACCGACGCCACAGCGGCCCACGGGGCAGCCTCCATCCGCGCGACCACCGCCGGCGAGGCGCCGGCCACGGTCTCCGCCCAGGTGCGCGCCGAGGTGGCGCGCGGCGACACGACCTTCTGGCTCCTGCTGCGCGACACCCCCGACCTGAGCGCCGCCCGCCGGGCCACCGGAAAGGCCAGGGCGGGCGCGGTCTACCGGGCCGCCACCACGGCAACGGCCCGCCACCAGGCCGGGCTCCGCGCGTTGCTCAGCCGCCGCGGGGCCCGGTTCAGCACGTACTGGATCTCGGACACGATCCGGGTCACCGGCGGCGCCGCCCTGCTGCGCGAGCTGGCCGCCCGGCCCGAGGTCAAGGCCGTGCTCCCGGACAACCCCGTCAAGCTGCCCGCCCCCATCACCGGCACCGCGCACGCCGCCGTGCAGGGCACGGAGTGGAACGTCGACCGGGTCGGCGCGCCGCGCGTCTGGAACGACAGCCACGTCCGCGGCGAGGGCATCGTCGTCGCCAACGTCGACACCGGCGTCCAGTACGACCACCCGGCGCTGGCCGCCGGATACCGGGGCCGCCGCGCCGACGGCGGCTACGACCACGACTACAACTGGTTCGACCCGGCGCACGTCTGCGCCGACCCGGCCCCGTGCGACAACGTCGGCCACGGCACACACACCATGGGCACGATGGTGGGCCGGGACACCGACACAGCCACCGCGATCGGCGTCGCCCCCGGCGCCAGCTGGATCGCCGCCAAGGGCTGCGAGACCAGCTCCTGCTCGGTGGCCTCGCTGCTGGCCGCCGGGCAGTGGATCGTGGCGCCCACCGACCGTGCGGGCAACAACCCCCGCCCGGACCTGGCACCCGACGTGGTGAACAACTCGTGGGGCGGCTCCTCGGGCTTCGACCCCTGGTACTCCGACGTCGTGCGGGCCTGGACGGCCGCGGGCATCTTCCCGGCGTTCTCCGCGGGCAACTCGGGTCCGGGCTGCGGCAGCGCCAACACCCCGGGCTCCTACACCGCCACGTACGCCTCGGGCGCCTACGACATCAACAACGCGATCGCGTCGTTCTCCAGCCGCGGCACCGGCCAGGACGGCCTGGTCAAACCGAACATCGCCGCGCCCGGCGTCGACGTACGCTCCAGCGTTCCCGGCGGCGGCTACGCGGTCTACAGCGGCACCTCGATGGCCTCCCCGCACACCGCCGCGACAGTGGCGCTGCTCTGGTCGGCCGCCCCGGCCCTGCGCCGCGACATCGCCGCCACCCGCGAGGTGCTGGACACCGCCGCGGTCGACGTCGAGGACCTGTCGTGCGGGGGCACCGCCGGCGACAACAACGTCTTCGGCCAGGGGCGCCTCGACGCGGCCGCCGCGGTCACGCTGGCGCTCAGCCCGTCCGGCAGCCTCACGGGGACGGTCACGGCGGGCGGCACCCCGCTGGCCGGGGCCGTCGTGCGGGTCAGCGGCCCGGCCGAGCGCAGCGTCACGACCGGCGCGGACGGCGGGTACCGGTTCGCGCGGTTGGTGGCGGGCGCGTACCGGGTGCGGGTCACCGCATTCGGGTACGACACCTCCGAGACGCAGGTGGACATCGACAACGGCGCCGCGGGTCGGCTCGACACCGACCTGACCGCGAGCGCGTCCGGCGTGCTGACCGGCACGGTGACCGCGGGAGCGGCCCCGGCGGTCGGTGCGACCGTCGCGCTGACCGGCACCCCGGTGTCGGTGACGACCGACGCCGGCGGGCGGTTCCGGATCGCCGCGCCGCTGGGCACCTACCAGCTCACGGTCAGCCCGGTCGGCGGGTGCTCGGCCCCCGCCACCCGCGCGCTGACCCTGACCGGCGACGCCACCCTGGAGATACCCCTCGACCCGGCCGCCGACCAGTACGGCCACACATGCGGTCCCGCCGTCGAGCCGTACCGGGCCGGTGACACCCGGATCGAGCTCACCGGCGACGACCTCACGGCCCAGGTCGCCATCCCGTTCCCGTTCCCGCTGTACGGCGTCGAGCACGGCGTGGCGTGGGTCAGCACCAACGGGGTGATCGCCTTCGACGGGCCCGCGCCCGCGTTCGGCAACACCAACCTGCCCACCGCCGACCAGCCCAACGACGCGCTGTACCCGTTCTGGGACGACCTGTACGTCGACGCCGAGGCCGGGGTGTGGACCGCGGCCGACGCGGACACGTTCGTGGTGGAGTGGCGCAACGTGCGCTTCTTCAGCGACCCGCAGCAGCGGGTGTCCATCAGCGCGATCCTGCACCGCGACGGCGTGGTCACCTACCGGTACCGCAGCCCGCAGGGCGTCTCGGCCACCGGCCGGTACGCGACGATCGGCCTGGAGAACCCGAGCGGAACGGACGCGCTGGTGTACTCGGTGGACACTCCCGGCGTGGCGACCGACGACATCGGGGTGACGATCCGCCCGCCCGCCGGGCGCGTCCCGGCCGCGTTCCACGTCACCACCCCGACCCGCTGGGGCCAGAACGTGTACGTCGTCGGTGACGTGCCGCAGCTCGGCGGCTGGGATCCGGCGCGCGGGGTGCCGCTGGGCGCCGCCGGTTACCCGGTCTGGTCCGGCGGGGTGGGCCTGCCCGCGGGCACCCCGATCGAGTTCAAGTACGTGATCCGCGACCCGGACGGCACGGTGACGTGGGAGCCGGGCGCGAACCGCACCGCACTCACCCCGCCGTCCGGGCGATACGAGACGACCGACGTCTTCCGCGGGCAGTAGGTGCCGGGGCGCTGGCGGAAATAGGAACCCATTCAGCGCTGATGACCGTTCAGGGACTTTGGTCCCGTCTCTCCCCCCGGCGTTGCCGACGGCTCAGCGGCTCCATCCCGCAGGCGATCAGTACGAGGTAGGGGTGGTCCTGACGGGGGGGCGGACATGACCCATCTGGTGACGGCAGGCGACGAGCGCGGCGCTCAGGAACGTGATGGCGTGGTAGCAGCGGGCGGACCTGCGGTGCTTCCGGGCGCGGCTGCGCGTCGGAGGTGTACGCCGGTGCGGGGGATACCGGGGTCGTTGCTGCGTACTGTCGGGTTCGCCGCCCTTTTCCTGTTCGCGGAGCTGTTCGGCCGCAGTGAGCTGTCCGCTTTCGGCGGTGGGCGCGTGGTGTGGCCGGCGGCCGGTATCGCCGCGGTGTGGTTTGTCGTGCAGCGCTCCGCCCGTGCTCGCTGGGTGGACTGGGCCGCGCTGGCGATGGTGATCGTGGGCGTCAACCTGGCCGTCGGTGCGAGCCCGGCGGTGGCTGCGGTGTGCCTGGTGGTGGGGTTGGCCCAGGTCGGGGTGTTCCTGCGCCTGCTGCCCGCTGGGCACCCGGCGCCGGACGACCTGCCGGAGTTGCGGCGGCCACGGGACCTGTGGCGTCTGCTGGCCGCGGTCGCCGGCGCTGCCGGGTGTGGCGCCGTGGCCGGCGCGGTGGGGCTGTGGCTGGCCACCGGCACGCTTCCGTGGTCGATGATCGCCACGATGGTGACCTCTGACGTGGCCAACATGCTGCTGTTCGCGGCCGTCGCCGCAGGCGCTGCGGCGATGGTGGCCGGTTATCGGGCGCGGCACGGATCGCTGCCCTTCGGAGGGCGGCCGGCGACCCGCGCCCTGACGTGCGCCCGCGTGGGCGAGTGTCTGGCCGTGACCCTGTGCACGGCGGCCGGGTACGGGATCGCATTGCGGGCGCCCGGGGTCTCGATGGTGTTTCCGCTGATCGTGCTGACCGTGTGGGCGGCCGTCCGGCTGTGCACCGCCTACGTGGTGTTGCACAGTGCGGCCGTCATGATCGCCACGTCCCTGGTCACGGTGCACCGCGAAGGCCCGTTCGCGCACCTCGGCTCGCTGATGACCGCGACGATGGTCGGGCATGTGTTCATCGCCACTGTCGTCCTCGTCGGCCTGGTCCTGGCGCTGGGCCGCGACGAACGCGACGCGCTGACCGGCGACCTCGCCGAAGAGAAGGAACGGGCGTTCCAGCAGGCCGAGCTCCTGAACACGGTGGTCGACTCCATGGCCGACGGTCTGGCCGTCGTCGACTCCGAGGGGCGCCCCTTGCTGCGCAACCGCATGATGCAGTCCCTGCTCGGTGACCGCCCGTCCCCGTCCGCCAAACCGGACGTCCCTGGCCACTACGGCCTGCTTGCCTCGGACGGCACCCCGGCCACCGACGCCGACTTGCCCTCGCGCAAGGCCATCGCCGACGGCCGGACACACGCGGCGGACCTCCTCGTGCGCAACCCCGCACTGCAGCAGGACCGGATCATCCGCAGCACGGCCACCCCGCTGGCCGACCCCGACGGCCAGGTCCGCAGCGCTGTCGTTCTGCTCCGCGACGTCACCGCCGAACGCCGCCACCGCGACGAACTCGCCAGCTTCGCCGGTGTCGTCGCCCACGACCTGCTCAACCCGCTCGCCACGGTCGAGGGCTGGACAGAGGCCGTCGGTGACGCGCTCACCGACGCCCCCGAACACCCCGCGGTCGCCGAGGCCCACGACGGGTTGGTCCGGGTCACCCGCGCCTCGGCCCGCATGCGCGGACTGGTCAACGATCTGCTCGCCTACACCACCGCTCGCGACGCCGCCATCAATCCGGTCCCCGTCGACCTCGGCCACCTGGTCGCCGACGTCGCCGAGGCCCGCATCGACGCGGCGATGGCCGCCGAGAAGCCGGTGCCGGTCTTCACCATCGGTGAGCTGGACCCGGTGCACGCCGACCCGGTGCTGCTGCGGCAACTGCTCGACAACCTCGTCAGCAACGCCGTCAAGTACACCGCCGCGGGCATCACCCCACACCTGACGGTCACCAGCAGCGTCGACGGCGACACCGTCGCGGTCACCGTCGCCGACAACGGCATCGGCATCCCCGCCGACCAGCACGACGCCGTCTTCGGCACCTTCCACCGCGCCCACCGCGGAAAGGGGTACGGCGGCACCGGCCTCGGCCTGGCCATCTGCCAACGCACCGTGCAACGCCACGGCGGCACCATCACCGCCACCGACAACCCCGGCGGCGGCACCTGCTTCACCTTCACCCTGCCGACCGCCACCGAGGCGGACCCGGCCGGGACACCGGCGAGCAGCGGAATCCGGGTGCCGGAACTCGTCGGGTGACCTGGTCCGAGCGCGGGCCACGCGACGGCGCCGGGGGTCCGGTCCTCCCGGCCGGACCCCCAGCGGCGGCTCACTCGTACGGCAGCACCAGCCGGGACTGGTCGCCCAGCCCGAGCGTGGTGGGCTGACTTCCGATGGCGCTCCACACCTCGACGGTCACGGTGCCGTTGTGCAGGTCGCCCGCGGTGCCCGTCGCGCTGAGCAGGCCCGCGGCCTGCGTGTAGTGCTCGTATCCGGCGATCGGGTCGGTGGCGAAGTACCGGTACGTCTCGCTGCGGTCCACCGTCCCGTCCCCGGTCAGGTCGTAGGAGATCCGCACCTGCACCCCGTTGCCGACGGCCGTGCCCGCGTCGAGGAACAGGTCGAACGCGGTCGTCCCGCCCTGGTAAGCCAGGTCGACACCGGTGGCCCGGTAGGCCAGGGCGGCGGCCGGGGTGCCGTCGTGGTTGCCGGCCGCGGCGGCCACCGTCGCGGTGCCGCGCGCCCCGGCGGCGCCGGACAGCTGACCGGACGTGCCCGCCAGCGCACCGGAGACCAGGTACAGCGTCGGTGACGCGGGCGTGGACGGCGTGGGGTCGGACGGCGTGGGGCTGGTCGGCGTGGGATCGGTCGGGGTGGTGCCGGTCGGCGTGGGCGACGGCGACTCGGTGGGGGTCTCCGACGGGTCACTCGACGGCTGGGCGGCGCCGTTCCCGCCGCTCCACGAGTGCGCCCCGGCCGCGACCGTCCGCCCCGGCGGGACGCTGAGCACCCTGCCGTCCGAGAACGTCACCGTGATCGCCTGGTCGCCGGTGTTCGCGGCGACGTACGTGCGGGCGCCGTCGGCCGTGAACACCGCCGCCAGCGGGTAGTCGGCGTGCACCGCGGTGTCCACGGTGCCCAGTACCGCCAGATTGCGGATCCAGTGGAACGTGTGCCCGCGGCTCTCGCCCTCCTCCACGGTGTATCCGGGGTTGGCCCGCAGGTTCGCCAGCGCCGCCGCCCCGTCGCCGAGCGCCTGGTACGACCAGAGCACGTCCTGCCACACCGAGGGCTCGCCGCCGTTGTTGCGCACCATCTCCGCGTACGCGGATCGCACGTAGGCCGGGTGGTCGCCCAGATAGAGGTGGCCCGCGGTGATCGGCAGCCGGTTGATGCCGTTGATCATTTCCGGCTCGGCGCTGAACCAGGTCGAGTACGCCCCGCCGTCGCCCCACACCATGCCGACGCCGCTGTGGGCGAACGAGGCGGGGAAGTTGTCACCGTCCACATCGAACCAGTACTCGTCGACCGCGGCGGCCTGGGTGGTGTAGAGGAACACCCCCGCGTCCCGGATCGCGGTGTTGCCTGTCGCCTGACCCCACAGGATCATCGCGGACGCGAAGTTCATCCCCTCCGAGGACGACTCCTCGTCGTTGCCCGCCCCGAACGACCCGTGCCCGGACGCCCAGTCGTGGCCCTCGTAGATGTCGAAGTCACGCAGGAACGGGAAGCGCGTGTCGCTGCGGTCGTAGTTGTTCGCGTCCCGGATCAGCATGTCGACCATGTCCCGGTACGGTGCGGTGCGCGCCCAGGCCGGGTCGAAGCGGGCCAGCGTCGCCGCCGCGGTGACGTAGTAGCCGTAGTGGAAGCTGTGGTCGTTGAGTTCCGAGTCGGAGCCGTAGGACGCCGGGTAGCCGATGAGCGCGCCCCAGTCGCCGTTGTACGCGAACACGTGCGTCGTCTTGCCCGCGGGCGCGGTGAACCAGTCGGTCAGGCTCGCCTTGATGGCCGCGGTCGCGCGGTCGCGCGTCTCGGTGTCGCCGACCAGGTCGGAGATCTCGGCGATCCGGGCTGCCCGGCCCAGCCCCTTACCGGTCCAGTACGTGTCCTCGCCCTGCCGGGCCTGCGGGTCGGCGCGGTCGGCGGTCAGGTATCTGGTCAGCGCGGTGAGGTCGGCGCCCGTGCCGTCACCGACCGCGGGCAGTTCCGGCAGGACGCCGTGGAACGTCATCGTGGTGCGGTAGCTGGTCACCCCGGCGAGCAGTTTCATCGTGCCCCGGGCGGTGCGGTAGGTGGGTGCCAGCGGCGTGGCCCCGGTGAGGTTCTTCCACTGGTGCGGGTACAGCCCGATCACGGTCCCGGTGGCGTTGCCCTCGCGGGCCCGGGTGGTGAGGGAGTACGTGGTGGTGACGGCGCCGGTGGCCGGGGCGTACTGGTAGTCGACGCGGGTGCCGGTGACGTGGTTGTGGGCGTACTGGCCGAACTGCCGGGCCAGCGCGGTGCGTCCGGCGTTGTCCGTGCTGGGTGGCAGCAGCGCCACGGAGAAGTAGTCGTGTCCCGCCAGCCCCGAGGTGAGGGTGCTGCCCGAGACGGTCCAGGACGCGCCGGTGGGTGCGTACGCGGCGTAGTCGTGGCCGTTGGCGGTGAAGCCGATGGTGGCCCCGTCGTTGAGAAACACCGCCGGGGTGCCGGTGGCGGTGACGACGGCGTTCCCGCCGGTCGCCTGGAAGTACGCGAAGGGAAGGCCCTTGCCGATGGTCGCCCGCAGGGTGTGCGACCCGTCGCTCCAGTACGGCGTGACCGTCCAGTCGCTCCAGTCGTCGACGGTGACCACGGGCGCCGCGAGCCCGGCCACGCCGACGCGGATGTCCTGCACGTACGGATAGTGGAACTCGCCCACCCCCGTCGCCGTGCCGGAGATCGCGGCTGTGTCGTTCCCGGAGAAGCCCAGCCCGCTGCCGTAGGTGTCGAAGGAGATCGGATGCGCGTGCAGCGGTTCGCTGTACGCGCATTCGGTGCGTTTGAAGACCAGTGAGGACCACCAGTCGTTGGTGGGCAGGGCCCCGGCGGGCGCGTGCGGGGTGACGAACTGGCGCGGCCGGGTGGACAGGTCGCCGCACCCGGTGGGCAGCGGGCCGACCCGGTCGGTGGTGTAGCCGGCGGTGGGTGCGGCCCGGGCGGGGAGCACGGCTGCGGTGAGACCGACGCCGGTGAGGACCAGCGCGGCGGTCGCCCCTGCCAGCCCGGCACGAATTCCCTGAGGTGTCATCGAATTCTCCAGCAAATACAAGGAACCCCCGGCCACCCGGGGCGGCCGGCGGTCCGGAGGTGTGAAGGAAGGGGTGCTGTGTCCGGGCGGCGTCGGGCGACGGACCAGTGGCTCCGACCCGCTCGGAGGGAAGGGGGGAGTGGGGGAGGGGAGGCGGGGATGGCTGTGAGAGCGCTCTCTCACGAAGCTAACTGATCGTCATAAGTGACGTCAATGTTTCGAGACTGTTTCAATGTCCGTAGTGGACGGCGCCGGCACCCGGTGCCGGTCGGCGCCCGCCGTCCCCGGAAACGGTTCCAGCAGCCGCAACGTTGTCGCGCGGGGAAGCCGGAACCGGTTACAACCGGAACCGGTTCCGAAACCGGGCGATGAATGCATTCTTCGAGCGCCGCCCGGGGTATGACCAACCGCTTCGATACGAACTCGCGCAGCGCTGGGGCGTGACACGATCGAGGGATCCCCAGCTAGAAACCTTATGCGTAGATCAGACGTTGATGTCGTTTTTGCAAAAAACGCCCAGGAAGGCAGCGATATGAGGCCAAAAGGGATCCCTCTTGCCCTGGCCGCGATCGTCACGCTGCTCGTCACGACGGCCTGCAGCACGGGCGGTGAGGCGGACACGTCGGCGTCCGGCGCGCCCCTCACCGTCCGGATCGGCGCGGTGCCCACCATCCAGTACGGCGTGATCAAGCTGGGCGAGGCCCGGGGCTTCTTCAACGAGCAGGGCGTGCGGGTCGAGATCACCAACGTGGACAGCGGCCCGAACGTGGTCACCGGTGTGGTGGCCGGCCAGTACGACGTCGGCTGGACCGCGTACGCGCCGGTGCTGCTCGCCGTCGCGGCCGGCAACGCCGGCCTGAGGGTGGTGTCGAACCTCGCGCTGTCGGGTGCGAGGGGCACCAACAGTGGTCTCCTCGTGCGCAGGGACTCCGCCATCACCTCGTTCGCCGGCCTGGCCGGCAAGAAGGTCGCCACCAATGCCCAGCGCTCCGCACTGACCCTGACCACCCTGGCGGCCGTGGCCAGGGCCGGCGGGGACCCCGACACGATCGAGTTCCAGGCGCTGCCGCTCGGTCAGATCGCCAAGGCGGTCGCGGCGAAGCAGGTGGACGCGGGCCTCACCGTGGAGCCGTACCAATCGAAGGCACGCAAGCAGTTCTCGGAGCTGGCGGATCTGGGTGACACGGTGGCCGACGTGCTGCCGCCGGGCACGCCGTCCGTCCTGGTCTTCGGGAAGAAGGGCCTGAGCGGCGACCGGAAGATCGCGGTGGAGAGGTTCCAGACGGCGATCAGGGAGGCGATCGCGTACGCGAACAGCCACCAGGCCGAGGTCAAGGCGGCCGGCGCGCCGCTCGCCGGCCTCAACGCCGAGGAAGCCGCCGCCATGCCGGACATCACCTACCGCAGCGACGTCACCCCCGCCCAGATCGCGCCGCTGGTCGCGCTGATGAAGCAGTTCGGCTGGCTGAAGAACGACATCGACCTGGCCGCATTCGTGGGCGCCTGATGTTGCGCCCCATGGTCCTGCCGGCCGTGGGTCTCGCCGGGGCGGCCGGACTCTGGGAGGTGACCACCCGCTCCGGGCTCGTCGCCACGACCGACGTGCCGACGCTGAGCAGTACGCTCACCGCGTTCGGCGGTCTGCTCGGCAGCGCGGTGTTCTGGACCGCGACCGGCGACACCGTGCGCTCCTGGGCGCTGGGTCTGCTGGTCAGCGCCGCGATCGCGATCCCCGTCGGGCTCGCGATCGGGGCGAGCGACAGGGCCTGGCGGTTCATCCGGGTCCCGGTGGAGGCGCTGCGCCCGATCCCGCCGGTCGTGGTCCTCCCGCTCGCGCTGCTGATCCTCTCCGGCGGCATCGGGTTCAAGGTCTTCCTGATCGCGCAGGGGGTGATCTGGCCGTTGCTGATCCAGACCAGCTACGGCGTACGCAATGTCGACACCGTCGTCCTGGACACCGCCCGCAGTTACCGGCTCGACTGGTGGCGGCGGATCGTCTTCGTCCGGCTGCCGGCCGCGTTGCCGATGGTGGTGATCGCACTCCAGATCGCCGCGGCCACCGCGTTCGCCATCGCGCTGGCCACCGAACTGATCGGCGGCGCGCCCGGCCTGGGCCAGCTGCTGGTGGTCGCGTCCAGCGGCGACGACCTCCCACGGGTGTACGCGCTGACCCTCGCCGCGGGCGTGTTCGGTCTGTTCGTCGCGGTGACCTTCGGCGCCCTGCACCGTCTGGTGGTGGCGGGCCGATGAATCGCCTCAGGGGCGTGCTGTGGGAGTTGATCCTCCCGGTCGGCCTGCTCGTCGCGTACCAGCTCTGGGCCGGGCGGGCGCAGAACCCGTACTTCCCGACCCTCGGCGCGATCGGCGCCGAGTTCCGGGCGACATGGATCGGTCCGGGCTTCTCGGAACACGTGCTGCCCAGCCTGTGGAACCTGTTCCGCGGCTATCTCCTGGGCGTGATCGGGGGCATCGCCGGGGGCGTGCTGCTGGGCCGGGTGCCGGTGCTCCGGGGCCTGCTCGGGCCGCTGGTCAACTTCCCTCTCACGCTGCCGGCGGTGGCGCTGCTGCCGATCTTCATCGTGGCGTTCGGTATCGGCTCGACCATGCAGGTCGGCGTGATCGCGTGGAGCGCGTTCTTCCTCGTCCTGGTGAACACCGCGGCGGGCCTGCGGTCGGTCGACGCGACCGTGATCGACATCGGGCGCTCCTACCGGATCGGTCCGGTCCGGCGGCTCTTCCTGCTGCTGCTGCCGGCGGCCGCGCCGCAGATCGTGTCGGCCGCGCGCACGGCACTCTCGGTCGCCGTGCTGGTCATGGTGGTCAGCGAGATGGTCGGCGCGCCGCACGGCATCGGTGCCGTGACGATCCTGGCGCAGCAGGAGTTCCAGTACGCCCGGATGTGGGCCGGCATGGTGCTGCTCGCGCTGCTCGGCTACCTCCTCAACGCCGCCTTCGCGGTGGCCGAGCGTGCCACCCTCGGCCGCTGGGGCATCCTCGCCACCGGCGCCGAGGACGGATCATGAGCGACACGCTCGTCCAGGTCGAGGGTCTCGTCATGAGGTACGGCGACCACCTGGCCGTCGACGGGGTCGCCTTCGACGTGCGTACCGGCGAGGTGGTGTCGATCGTCGGCCCGTCGGGGGCCGGGAAGACCACCGTGCTGCGGGTCGCCGCCGGGCTGCTGGAGGCCACCTCCGGCACGGTGATCATCGACGGCGAGCCGGTGGCGGGTCCACCGGCGGACGTCGCCGTGGTCTTCCAGGACTACAGCCGTTCGCTGCTGCCCTGGCTCACCGCGCTCGGCAACGTCACGCTGCCGCTGCGCGCCAAGGGCAGATCCCGTGCCGACGCGCGTTCGGCCGGGTCGGAGGCACTGGCCGCGGTCGGCCTCGCGGGCGTCTCCCGCAAGCGTCCGCGCCAGCTCTCCGGCGGCATGCAGCAGCGGGTGGCGATCGCCCGTGCCCTCGCCTACCAGCCGAAGCTGCTGCTCATGGATGAGCCGTTCGCGAGCGTCGACGCGCAGACCCGGATGGATCTGGAGGATCTGATCCGCCCGCTGCGCGACGAGTACGGCGTGACGATCATGCTGGTCACCCACGACATCGACGAGGCGGTGTACCTCTCCGATCGGATCGTCGTGCTGTCGTCCGCGCCGGCCACCGTGCTCCGCGTGATCGACGTGGAACTCCCGCTGCCGCGGTCGCAGACCACCACCAAGGAGCAGCCCGCCTTCGGCCGGCTCCGCCACGAGGTCCTCGATCTCGTACGGCTCAGGCCCCCCTCCGCTTGATCGACGTCCGGGCGGGCCGGTCCTGTTCTTCACGGCGATCGAGTGGCGCTCGTTCGTGGAGGGTGTCAAGGGGCGGCGAATTCGACAAGTAACGACGTCCATCTCCGGAAGGGTGGTTGCCGCGCGGCAGCCTGGTTCGTCTGGATTCGATCTGCGGTGGTGATCCATGCCGGTGTGGCTGTTTCGCCCGGGCCCGGAACGCCGAGCGGCCCGCCGGTCCGCCCCCGACTGCTACGGTCGCGCGCATGACGAACGTGGCAACGGTGCAGGTCAACGCCGGTTCGGCGAAGGCCGCCGTCGCGCAGGAGGCATTGCGGGACGCGCTGCGCCTGGTCGAGACCGAACCGGAGCCGATGGCCCGGACCCTGCGGGCGCTGTGCCTCCACCCGAACGCAGGCGTCGCGGCCGACGCCCGCAAAGCGACCAGGGCTCGGATGGCGGCCCTCGTCCGGACCGCGCCGGAGGCGGCGCGCGCCGTGCAGGCCGCGTTCGCCGACGCCGACCCGGACCTGCGCGAGCCCGTCGTCCAAGCCGCCGCTGAGGCGGGCGACCTGTCGCACGTCGACCTACTGACCGACGCGCCCGAGTTCTACCTGGCGTGGTTGCACGACGACCCGGGGCGGCTGCGCACGGGCCTGACGGGGCTGCCCGACGCCGAGCAGCGTCGCGCCGCCTTCGGCACGCTGTGGCGGCTCGCCCTCGCATGGCTGACTCCACCGTCGACGGTGGCGACGGGACGTGATCCGCAGCCGACCGCCGACGCGGTCGCCGGGTTCGCGGCCGACGACGACCTCGACGTACGGTCCATCGCCGTGGCCGTGCTGGCGCGCTGCGGCGAGGCCGGCGCCGACCTGTCGAAGGCCGTGCCCGCGCTCTGCACCGCCCTGGCCGACGAGCGGCGCACGGCACCCCAGCACGCCGTGGTGCGGACGTGGTGGCCGAAGGCCACCGTGACCTGGCTGACCGGCCGGGCGCTCGGCTTCGCCGCGACGCACCCGGGCAGCCGGGCCGCGGCCCTCGACACGCTCGCGACCGGACTACAGTCCCGCCGCAAGCCGGTCCGCGACGCGGCCGCCCGCGGGCTGGGCGTGGCCTGTCACAGCGTCGGCGACGCCGGCCCGCTGGCGCCGGTCCTCGCCACCGGAGCGGAGCCGCTGCTGACCGCGGCGTTCGCCGCGCTGAAGCTCGTCGACCACGGCGCGTCGGCGGTGCCGCCCATGGTCGATGCCGTCGTGAACGCCGGGCTCGACCCGGCGTGGTGCTTCCCGGACGCCGACACGTACCAGCTGCTCGCGCCGCACCTGCGGATCCGCACCCGGCGCGGGCTGGGCCTGGTGCTCGACATGCTGGTCGACGAGCGCCGCCCGCAGGCGCTGACCGGCCTCGGCGCGGCGTTGCGTGCCGGTGACCCGGTCGCGGCGGCGGTGCCGCTGATCGCCGGGGCGATGCTCTGCGGTGACTGGCCGGTGTGGCCGAAACTGCCGCTGGGTGCGCTGGCAGACGCCGCCGCGGGCGGGGTGCCGGTGGCCGCGGTCCGCCGGTGGGCCGTGGGGCGGGACGGCCCGGAAGCCGCGGCGTTCCTCACCGCCAGCGGGCCTGCGGGCGATGACACCCACCCCGAACCGGGCGGTGCCGCCCACGCGCTGCCGTTCCCCGGCGAACCGGCGCCGCCGGTGCCCGCACTGCCGCCCGTCGACGAACTGGCGCCGCAGTTGCGCCGCGGCAGGACCGCGGCGACCGACCAGCGGATCCGGGCGGTGTCCGCTCCACTGTGGAGCACGGCTGCCGCGGCGGACCGGTGCCGGGTCCTGGATCTGCTTCGCGGACTCGCCCGGGACATGGTCGACGTACGCGCCGCCCAGCCCGCCGTGACCGTTTCCTTCGCCGACCCGGATCCGGAGGTCCGGCGGTTGGCGGCCGGTTTCACCAGGGAGCGGGCCGGGCAGGGCGCCGACATCCGGCTCGCGCTACCCGGCCTCGTGCTGCTGTGCGACGACCCCGACCCGCGCGTGCGCCGGACGGTGTGGGAGGCACTCGTGGTCGCTGACCAGCGCCACCACCCACTGCTCTCCCGGATCGCCGACACCGCCGCCCGGGCCGCCGGGACCGATCCCGATCCCGAGGTGCGCGACTGCGCCACGACGGTCCTCGACCGGACACGGTCGGCCGCCGCACCGCCGTAACAAACGGCCCGCCCCCCAACCCGCGCCGGACGCCGGTTAGTGCGGCCCCGGGGCGCTCGCCGGCCGCCACTTTGAGCGCCGGCAGCGCCGCCCGCGCGGACGCCGGTGAGGCGTGCATCGGTGGAGCGGCTGAATGGCGCCCTTCAGGAGGTGGCGGACGGGGCCGGGGCCGCCGACGGGGCGCCGGGCCCGGGTGCCCCCGGCACGGCCGATGCCCCCGGGCCGCCCGGTACACCCGGCTCGCCCGGCGCGTTCGGCACGGGTCCCCGGTCGAAGCGGGGTCGCTCCTGGCGGCCGTTCTGTCCGCCCCGGGCCGGGCCGTCCGGGCCGTCCCATCCCGATCCGCCCTGCCGGGGTCCGTCCCAGCGGTGGTGCCGCTCGATGTGCATCATGTCGCCGTGGTGGCCCACCACCAGGGCGCCGACCGCGGTCACCCCCGCACCGAGCACGCACCCGGCCAGCAGCGCCCCGGCCGCGACGAACAGCGGGACGCGGCTTCGCCGCATCCGCCGCCAGCTCCCCTCTCGCGGGGGAGGCGCGGCGTAGGGCGGGGCGGCCGCGGCGTACGGCGGGGCGGACGCGGCCCCGGGCGGGACGGACGCGGCCCCGGGCGGGGCGGGCGGGGCCTCCGGGGGGAACGGCGCGCTCTGGGCGGCCGTAGTCGCGGCCGGCTCGGGCTCCGGTGGCGGGGGCGCCGCGCCTGCCGGTGTCGTCTCGTCGCTCATGATGCCTCCTGGTCGCTCGCCTGCGGTGCCGCCGGTCCTGGCGCGCAGGGGCGGTGATGGTCAATCCTGCGCGCGCCGGATAAGGACGACGAGGGGCGATCACTAAGAACTCCATAAAAGGATGAGGCGCGGTCAGTCTTTGATCGAGTCGCGGCCCCGCTGCACGATCAGGGGATCGGCCGGGTAGACCACGGCCGGGTTCTTCCCCTCGTACTCGAATTGATCCAGGAAGAACCGCATCGCGTTGATCCGGGCGCGTTTCTTGTCGTTGCTCTTGATCGACGTCCACCGGGCTAGGTCGATGTCCGTGTTCTCGATCATCGCCTCCTTCGCGGTGGTGTAGTCCTCCCAGCGGTCCAGGGACTCGATGTCCATGGGCGAGAGCTTCCACCGGCGCACCGGGTCGATCTGCCGGATCGCGAACCGGGTGCGCTGTTCGGACCAGGTGACAGAGAACCACAGCTTGGTCAGCGAGAAGCCGCTCTCCACCAGCATCGCCTCGAACGGCGGCGTCTGCCGCAGAAAGACCTCGTAGTCGCGGTCGGAGCAGAAGCCCATCACCCGCTCGACACCGGCGCGGTTGTACCAGGACCGGTCGAACAGCACGATCTCCCCGGCGGTCGGCAGCTGGGTGACGTAGCGCTGGAAGTACCACTGGCCCAGTTCGGTCTCGGTGGGCTTGGTCAGCGCGACGACGCGGGCGGCGCGCGGGTTGAGGTGTTCCATGAACCGCTTGATGGTGCCCCCTTTGCCGGCGGCGTCGCGGCCCTCGAACAGGATGACGTGCTTGGTGGCGGTGTCCTGTGCCCAGTACTGGAACTTCAGCAGCTCGATCTGCAGCTGGTACTTCTGCTCCTCGTAGACGTCGCGGTCGAGCCGCTCGTCGTACGGATAGTCCTCGCGCCAGGTCTCCACCGGGTTGCCGCCCGGGTCGATCAGGTCCGGGTCGGAGAGGTGCTCGTCGTGCCGCACGCTGAAGCCGTCGCGCAGCAGCTGATCCAGATACTCCCGGAAGTTCTCGCGTATCACCCCTGGAGTATCGATCCCCGCCTACGGGCCGCGGGTGCCAACGAGGTAAACGAATCGCTACCTCACGGCGCCGTGAGGGGCAGCCGGATCGTGACGACGGTGCCGTGCGGCTCGTGATCCGCCGTGGTGACCGTGCCGCCGTGCTGGTCGGCGGTCTGGGCGACGATCGCCAGTCCCAGCCCGGAACCGGGCATGGCCCGGGCGGCCGGTGCCCGGTAGAAGCGGTCGAAGACGTGCGGCCGGTCGGCCTCGTCGATGCCGGGCCCGCCGTCCGTCACGGTGACCCGGCACCAGTCCGGGCCGTCGGTACGCAGCTCGGTGTGCACCGTGGCGCCCGGCGGGCTCCATTTCGCGGCGTTGTCCAGCACGTTGAGCACCATGCGTTCGAGCTGCCCGGCCCGGCCGTGCACGGTGACCGCGGCGAGGTCGGTGGTGAAGGTGAGGCCGGGCGCGCGGGTGCGGACCCGGCCGATCGCGGCGCCGACCACGTCGGCCAGCTCGACCGCCTCGGCGTCCTCGCGGGTGGTCTCCTCCCGCGACAGCTCGACCAGTTCCGTGGTGAGGGTCGCCAGTTCCTGGACCTGGGCGTCGAGGTCGGACAGCAGCTTGGCGCGTTCCTCGGGCGGCAGGCGGTGCGCGAGGTCCGGCTGGCGTTCGACCGCCAGGAGCAACTCGATGTTGGTGCGGATGCTGGTCAGCGGCGTACGCAACTCATGGCCCGCGTCCTCGACCAGCGTGCGCTGCGCGCGCCGCGAGGTGTCGATCGCGGCCAGCATGGTGTTGACCGAACGGCCGAGGCGGGCGATCTCGTCGACGCCGCTGACCTCGATGGGTCTGCTCAGGTCCATGGAGACCGCGACGCCCTCGACGGCGTCGGTGAGGCGCTGCACAGGGAGCAGCCCGGCCCGCGCGACGGAGCGGCCCAGCGCGGCCGCACCGGCGATGACGGCGACGCAACCGGCCGCCAGCAGCAGCCCGAAGACGGTCCGGGTGCGCTCCTCCGGGCCCTGATCGACCGCTACCTGGACCGCGCCACCGCCGGCGGCGGGCACGGTCAGCATCATGTACGTCTCGTCCCCGACGGTCACCCGCTCCTGCACCGCCCGCCGCCCGCCCCCGGCGACCCACCGGGCCCCGGAGGTCACCGGCAGCGGGCCGGTCGAGCCGATCACCGCGGCGTCCGGATCGAGGATCTGCCAGCGCGGGCCCAGCTCCCGTACGCGATGCCGCTCCGCGTCCTGGCCCGGGCCCGGCGCTCGGGGCGGGCCGGGCGGGCGGGGGCCGGTGCGCCACTGGTCCGGGCGGACGGCGATGGCCTGCGCGTCGGCGCTCAGGTCGGCCCGCAGCCGGTTCTGCTGGATCTCGGTGACCGCCGTCCAGGCCAGCCCCGCGAGCGTCAGGACGGCGACCGCGACCGCGCCGGTGACCAGCAGCGACAGCCGGGCGTGCAGGGTGCGCCGCCGCCACCACGCGTCGAGCGGGGCGAGCGGGCGCCGCCACGGGATCACAGCGGCTCCTCGCGCAGCACGAACCCCACCCCGCGTACGGTGTGCAGCAGCCGGGCCTCGCCGCCCGCCTCCAGCTTGCGGCGCAGGTAGCCGAGGTAGACGTGGATGCTGTTGGAAGCCTCGCCGAAGTCGTAGCCCCACACGTGCTCGAACAGCACGGTGCGGGTCAGCACCTGGCGCGGGTGGCGCAGGAACACCTCCAGGATCGCGAACTCGGTGCGGGTCAGCCGCAGCGGGCGCGCGCCCCGCGACACCTCCCGGGTCTGCGGGTTCAGCCGCAGGTCGGCGAAGGTCAGCCAGCCGT
The DNA here is from genome assembly GCF_047159485.1 of Krasilnikovia sp. MM14-A1004. Classification (GTDB taxonomy): domain Bacteria; phylum Actinomycetota; class Actinomycetes; order Mycobacteriales; family Micromonosporaceae; genus Actinoplanes. The sequence continues at coordinate 1,520,961 of NZ_AP038773.1, forward strand.
CGGGGGCGGATTCGGGCTCCGGTTCCGGCCCGGTGGGCGCGACCAGCAGCGAACGGCGCAGCAGCGCCCGCAGCCGCGCCAGCAGCTCCTGCAGGGCGAACGGTTTGACGAGGTAGTCGTCCGCGCCCGCGTCGAGCCCGGCGACCCGGTCGCCGACGCTGTCGCGGGCGGTGAGCATGAGGACCGGCAGCAGCATCCCCGAGGCGCGCAGCTGGCGGCAGGCCTGGAGGCCGTCGAGGTTCGGCATGCTGACGTCGAGGATCATGGCGTCGGGCTCGCGGGCGCCGACGGCGTCGAGCGCCTCCCGGCCGTCGGTGGCGGTGTCGATCTCGTACCCCTCGAACCGCAGCGTACGGGCCAGCGAGTCCCGTACGGCCGCGTCGTCGTCCACGACAAGGATCCGCATCACCCCTCCGATGTCCCCGCTACCAGCATCGCCGGGACGCTGCGGACCTCCGCCCCCGGCCGGCTAAGCATTGGCTAAGAGTCGCCCGTGAAAATGGTACGGACGACCCGGCCAAGGTGACGACAACCACGAAACGGGTATAAGACGTAGATCAGATACATCCGTCTTGTCCAATCCCTGACTGGTTTGTGTCGCATCGGCGAATGAGACGCCGTCGCCACCCGCATACCTTCGATGTGTCGGTCGGGCACACCGCCCGCCGGATCCGGAAAACACGAGGGGAATCGCGTGAAGATCAAGGTCAAGAAGGTTGAGCGCATCGAGGCCACCCGTCCGCACCTGGACCCGGACCCGCCGCAGGGTGCCGCGTAAGCGTTGAAGTTTTTGGCCGGCCCGGCAATCGCCGGGCCGGCCCCTTCATGCCCCGTCCAGCCCGTTGGCGAACAGGAGAATGGCAATGCCGGTCCGGCCCCGACTCAAGCCCATCTCGGTCGTGCGGCGGCCCTCCGAGGTGATCCTCGTAGGGCGTGCGCTGGAGGCGACCTACCTCGACGACGCCGACGGCAGCGTCACCGCGCTGCTGCAGGTGCTGTCCCGCGGCGAGCACACCGTCGCCGAACTGCCCGGGGCCATGCGCGGCCACGGTTTCGAGGTCACCGAGGCGGAGATGGCCGGCGCCGTCGAAGCCCTCGACGAGGTCGGCGTGCTGCTGCGGGCCGACGCCGACGCCGGACTCGATGAGGCCACCCGCCGCCGCCACGAGAGCAACCTGCGCTTCTACGACCTGTTCGCCGGCCTCGACCGCAGCGCCGTCGACTACCACCGCGACATGGCCGCCGCCGACGTGCTGCTGCTCGGCGCGGGCGGCATGGGCAGCGGCGTCCTGCAGGCCCTGGTCGGCCTCGGTGTCGGCCGGGTCCGCCTGGTCGACTTCGACGTCGTCGAGGAGAAGAACCTGGCCCGGCAATTCGCGTACGGGCGCGACGACGTCGGGCGCAGCAAAGTGGAGGCCGCCCGCGACTGGGTCGGCCGCTACTCTCCGGGCACCACCGCCGTCGAGGCGATCGACGAACGCATCACCGACGCGGCCGACCTGCGCCGCCTCGGCGCCGGTGCGTCGCTGGTCATCTGCGCCATCGACTCCCCGAACGACGTGCACCTGATCGTCAACGAGGCGTGCTTCGCGCTGGGAGTGCCGTACATCGCGGCGGGACTGCAGTACTCGACGATGTTCTACTGGTCCGTCGAGCCCGGAGTCAGCGCCTGCCGGCTGTGCCTGGACCTCGACCGCGAGGACGAGAGCGGAGACATGCCCGAACTGCTCGACCGGTCCGTGGTACTGCCCGCCGGGCGGGTCAACCGGGCCACCGGGCCGATCGCGCAACTCCTGGCGGGTTACGTCACGCTGGAGGCCGGGCGCTATCTGACCCGTACCGATCCGCCGGTCGCCGCCGCCGTCTACCACACCGTCGAACTCGCCGACGGGATGCGCACGACCCGCGCCGAGTGGGCCCGCAATCCGCGCTGCCCACTGTGCACCGGCGCGGAGGGGGCCCGATGACCGTCGACGCCACCGAGGCGCCTGCGGCGGCGCCGCTGCCCACCCCCGCGCAGATCGCGACGCTCACCCTGGTCGCCGACGGCGACGGCTTCGTCGTGGGCAGCCCGCACACCGCCGAGTACGTCGAGGTGCCCGAGCTGGGCGCGGAGATCATCCGGTGGTTGCAGCAGGGCGCGGACATGGCCGACTGCGAGCGCCGCGCCGCCGAACTCGCGGGCGAACCGGTCGACGTCGCCGACTTCCTCGGCGTTCTCGCGGAGGAAGGGCTGTTCGCCGAGGAGCGGACCGACCAGCTCGCGGGGCCGGTGGCGCGGCGGATCGGCGGCCTGCTGTTCGGCCGGGCCGCCTGGATCGGGTACGCCGTGCTCGCCCTCGCGGGGCCGGTGCTGCTGATCGCGATGCCGGAGCTGCGACCGTCCTATCGCGACGGATTCCCGTTCCACACCCAGCTGCTCAACATTCTCGCGGTGAGCCTGCTCGGCATGGCCGCCGTGGCCGCGCACGAGGGTGCGCACGTGCTGGCCGCCGCCGCGTACGGGTTGCGCAGCAAACTGTCCGTCAGCCGGCGGCTGTACTTCCTCACCTTCCAGGCCGACCTCACCCGGCTGTGGAGCCTGCCCCGGCGCGCCCGCTACGGCCCGCTGGCGGCCGGAATGGTGTGGGACGCCGTCATCATGACGATCGCGCTACTGCTGCAGGCCACGCTTGCGGATCAGCTCGGGCCGGTCACCGTACGGCTGCTGCGGGCGCTCGTGCTGCTGCAGTTCACCGCGCTCATCGCGCAGATCATGGTGTTCATGCGTACGGATGTGTACGCCCTGTCGGTGAACGCGACAGGCGCGAAGACGCTGTGGGCCACCAAGGGTGCGCTGTTGCGCCGCTACCTGCGCCGCACCACCGCGGCCGACGCCCGGCAGCTCGCCGACGCCGACCCCGGCGAGATCCGGTGGGCGCGCCGCTACCTGTGGCTGTACGTGCCAGGCATCGCGGTGGCCCTGGGCTACCTGGTGTGGTTCGTGCTGCCGAGCCTGCCGCACCTGATCGAGCTGTGCGTGGCGCCGATCCGGGCGGACGGCCTCACCACGCTCGCCGCGTGGCAGGGGCTCGCCGCCCTCGCGATCTCAGTCGTGCCGATGCTGTGGGCTTTGGCGGGCGCGATCCGCAGCGGTCTCCGCGTCATCGCCACGGCCGTCGCCCGGCGGCGCCCCGGCCGCGCCCTCACCGAGGCCGCCCGCGGCTGAGCCGTGGTTGGTGGTGCCCGGCTCGGTCGGCGGTGGTTCGGCGGGTAGCAGAACGCTGATGGTGGTGCCGTTAGCGGGGTGCTCGCAGGCGACCGGGAAACCCGTACCGTTGTCCGCCCGGCGGTGGATGCCGTTGCTGCAGAGCCGGAGCTGGCCGCGGTGGGCGGCGACGATGGCGTCGACGACGGCGAGGCCGAGGCCGGTGCCCGGCGTCGTGCGGGCGGTGTCGGCGCGGGTGAAACGGGCGGTGGCCTGGTCGAGGAAGCCGGGGTCGATGCCCGGCCCACGGTCGTGCACGCGCAGGTAGACGGCGGTGCCGGCCCGGCCGGTGGTGACGGTGACCGGTGGTTGCCCGTGGCGGGTGGCGTTGTCGAGCAGGTTGGTCAGGACCTGTCGGAGCCGGTCGCCGTCGCCGGGCGCCACGGCCGGTTCGTGGTGCTCGGTGCGGGTGTCCGGGTATCGGGCGGCGACCTCGTCGGTCAGCGCGGCCAGGTCGGCGCTCTCGCCCGGCGCGGGCGGCGGCTGCACGCCGACGGTCAGCAGGGTGTCCGCGAGGGCGCGCAGACGATCGGCGTCGGCGGCGACGTTGCGCAGGGTCTGTTCGAGTTCGGCGGTACTGCGGGGCCGGCGCAGCGCGAGTTCGATCTCGGTGTGGATGAGCGTGAGCGGGGTACGAAGTTCATGGCTGGCGTCATGGACGAGCCGACGTTCGCGGTCCAGGGCCGATTCGAGGGCGGCCAGCATCTGATTGAGCGTCTGCCCGAGGCGGGTGATCTCGTCGTCTGTGCGTTCGGGTACGGCCAGCCGCAGTCCCGTCGCGCCACCGGCGATGCGGGCGGCCTCGGTGCGGTACCGCTCGACCGGGGCGAGCGCCGCCCGAGTGAGCCGGTAGCCGACCAGCGAGGCGACGGCGAGCGCGGCGAGGTTCGCGAGGGCCAGTTGGCCGATGAGTTCGCGGAGGGCCTCGTCGCGTTGGTCGCGGCGTACGGCGACGACGCCGACGACCGCCGGGCCGGTGGTATGCAGGGGGACGGCGTACAGGCGCAGCGTGTTGGCGCGGATCGGGAACAACGGTCCGCGGTCGGCGCGCAGCGGATGAGCCCGTGCCGCGGCGGCCTGGCCGGTGCTCAGCAGCGAGGAGCCGGTCAGTCCGGAGCTGGCCGCGACGACGTGGTTGGTGGTGTCGACGAGTTGGTAGGCGGTGCCGGGGGTGACGGTCGGCGGTCCGCCGTGCGCGACGGAGGTGGCCAGCTGGCCCGCCTGGGCGGTGAGGTCCTCGTTGAGGCGCAGGTCGAGGGCGTAACGCACGCGCAGATAGACGAAGGCACCGGCGGCGGTGAGCACGATCAGCATGGCGGTGGCGAAACCGGCGACGAGGCGTACCCGGAGCGGCAGACGTCGCCACCGGGGCGGGCGGGTCACGGGTCAGCCGCCGTCGGGTTCGAGGCGGTAGCCGGCACCGCGCAGGGTGGTGATGGCGTGGCGGGCGAAAGGCTTGTCGACCTTCGTGCGCAGGCTGGCGATGTACACGTCGATGACGTTGGACCGCAGGTCGGTCTCGCCGTCCCACACCTCGTCGAGTATCTGGTAGCGGGTGACGCACTGCCCGGCCCGGCCCATCAGCAGGGCGAGGATGTCGAACTCGCGCGCGGACAGGATGATCTCGCTCCGGTCGCGGAAGACACGCCGTGCCGCGGGATCGAGGCGCAGGTCGCCCGCCTGCAACGCGGCGGCGGCCCGATCGGTGCTGCGGCGATGCAGGGCACGCAGCCGGGCCAGCAGCTCGTCGAAGGAGAACGGCTTGCTCAGGTAGTCGTCGGCCCCGGCGTCCAGACCGACGACGCGGTCGGGGACCTCACCGCGGGCGGTCAGCATGAGCACGGGTACGCGGATGCCGCGGTCGCGCAGGCTCCGGCAGACGGCCACCCCGTCGAGGCCGGGCAGCATCACGTCGAGCACCACGGTGTCGTACTCGCCGCTGGTCGCGGCCAGCAGCCCGTCGCCGCCGGTGTGGCGCACGTCGACGGTGTGTCCGGCCTCGCGCAGTCCGCGGGCGAGCAGATCGGCCAGGCGGCGTTCGTCCTCGACCACGAGCACCCGCACCCGCCCACCTCCTTCACCGCAGCGGCGACCAGTGCAGCATGGCCGCCGTTCGTCTTCATCTTCCCTTCATGGTGGCGTCCCTACCGTGGCGGCCGGACCATTCGGGGTGGGGGTGGGCGGCCATGATCGTTCTTGGCTGGTCGCTGTCCACGCTGGCGACCCGGTACGGCTATCCGGGTGTCACGGCGACCGTGTTCGTGGAGGGCTTCGGGGTGCCCGCCCCGGGCGAGACCGCGATCATCGCCGGTGCGGGGGCGGCCGGGCACGGCCAGCTCAACATCGTCGTGGTGGCGCTCGCGGCGTTCGCGGCCGCGGTGTGCGGCGACAGCGTCGGCTACCTGATCGGCCGCGCGGGTGGCCGCCGCCTGGTGCTGCGCTGGGGCCGCTTCGTCGGCCTGAGCGCGGCCCGGTTCGCCCGGGTGGAGGCGTTCATGGCCCGGCACGGGCCCAAGGTCGTCGCGGGCGCCCGTTTCGTGGAGGGGCTGCGCCAGCTCAACGGCATCGTGGCCGGCGCCACCGGCATGCCCTGGCGGCGGTTCCTGCTGTTCAACGCGGTCGGTGCGGCCCTCTGGGTCGGCCTGTGGGCGGCGGTCGGCTACGTGGCCGGGGACCACTGGCAGGCGATCACCGCGGTCGTGCACCGCTACCAGCCGTACGTTCTCGCCGCGCTCGTGCTGGCCGGGGCCGCGGTGCTGTGGCTTCGGGTCCGGCACCACCGTCGCGGCCGGGACCGCGAGCCGATCGGCGATGGCCCGCCGCGGTGACCGGCCCGCCCCGTGGCCAGCCGGGTGCGACCATGAACGGCATGCCATGCACCGCCGGGGCGGGCAGCCGCGTGCAGGACCCCCGCGCCGCCGACGCCGCGCGGGACCAGCCGTGAGCGAGCCCGCGCCGGAGTCACGCCGGGCGATGTGGCCGCTGTACGCGGCCGGCTTCACCACCGCCTTCGGCGCCCACTCGATCGCCGCGAACCTCGGCGCACACGCGGGCGACGCGGTCACCTCACTGCTCGTGCTCGGCGGCCTGCTCGCCCTCTACGACGGCGCGGAGATTGTGCTCAAGCCGGTCTTCGGCAGCCTCGCCGACCGGATCGGCGCCCGGCCGGTCATGCTCGGCGGGCTCGTCGCGTTCGCGGCCGCGTCCGCCGCGTACGTGGCGGCCGACAGCCCCGGCTGGCTTTGGGCCGCCCGGCTCGGGCAGGGCGCCGCCGCCTCGGCGTTCTCCCCGGCCGCGTCGGCGCTGCTCGCCCGGCTGAATCCGGCCGCGAAACACGGCCGGGCGTTCGGCTCGTACGGCTTCTACAAGTCGATCGGCTACACGCTCGGACCGCTGCTGGGTGGCCTGCTGGTGTGGGCCGGCGGGCTGCGCCTGGTGTTCGCAACGCTCACCGTGCTCGGGGCGGCGGTCGCCGTCTGGGCGCTGCTGGCCGTACCCGTCGTGCCGCCGTTGCCCCGGTCCCGGCAGACGGTCCTCGACCTGGCCCGCAGGCTGGCCGATCCGGCCTTTCTCGGACCGACCGCCGCGCTGGCGGGCGCGACCGCGGCGCTGTCGGTCGGGGTGGGTTTCCTGCCCGTCGCGGGGCGGGCGGCCGGGCTCGGCCCGGTCGCCACTGGCGCCGCGGTGTCCGTCCTCGCCGCGTGCGCCGCTCTCGTGCAGCCCCGAGCCGGGCGCGCCCTGGACGACGGGCGGCTGACGACCCGATCCGGGCTGACCACGGGTCTGGCGATCACGGCCGCCGGGCTGGCCGCCGCGACCCTCCCGGGTCTGATCGGGGTGCTCTCCGGTGCGGCCCTGATCGGTGTCGGCACCGGCCTCATCACCCCGTTGGGGTTCGCCGCGCTGGCGGCGAGCACCCCGCCCGCGCGTCTGGGCCAGACCATGGGTGCCGCCGAACTCGGCCGCGAACTGGGCGACGCGGGCGGCCCGCTGCTGGTCGCCGCGGTCGCGTCAACGGCCGGTCTCGCGTCCGGCTTCGCCGCGCTCGCCGTTCTGCTGGCCGCGGGCGCGGCACTCGCGCTCACCCGCTCCCGCGCCACCACCGGCGGGTGAGGCTTCATCTGCCCTTCATGCCCGATCCCTAGCGTCGCCCGTCATGAGCGATGTGCTGGCGGTCGACGCGGTCGACCTGACGAAGACGTTCGGCCCGCTCACCGCGGTCGACCGGCTCGGCGTCCGGGTCGGCCAGGGTGAGGTGTACGGGGTGCTGGGCCCGAACGGCGCCGGAAAGACCACCCTCCTGCGGATGCTGTTCGGGCTGATCCGCCCCGACTCCGGGACGTTGCGGGTCTTCGGCCGCACCTGGGAGCGCGACGGGATCCGCGCGCTGGACGGGGTCGCCGGGTTCATCGAGAGCCCGAAGTTCTACCCGGGGCTGACCGGCCACAAGAACCTCCAGCTGCTCGCCGGCCTCGACGGCGGCGCTTCGCGGACCCGCATCGACGAGGTCCTCGACACCGTGGACCTGCGCGACCGGCAGCACGACAGGGTCGGCGGCTACTCGTTCGGGATGCGCCAGCGCCTCGGCGTCGCCGCCGCGCTCCTGCGCGACCCGCGACTGCTCGTACTCGACGAACCCGCCAACGGCCTGGACCCGGCCGGGATCCGCGACATGCGCGCCCTGGTCAAACGCCTCGCCGGGAGCGGCCTGACCGTCCTGCTGTCCAGTCACGACATGGCCGAGGTGGAGGAGATCTGCGACGACGTCACCATCATGCGCGCCGGCGCCGTCGTCTACCACGGCTCCATCACCGCACTGCGCGAACGCGCGCCCGAGCAGGCCCACCACCTGCACACCACCGACGACGACCGCACCGCGATCCTGGCCACCGCCCGCGGGCTCGACGTCGAGCGTCTCGGTGACGGCCTCGCCGTGCGCGGTCCGCAACCCGGGATCGACGCGCTGGTCGCCGAAGTCGTCGGCGACGGCATCGCCCTGCGCGGCCTGGCCCGCCGGGAAACCCCTCTGGAGGCGCTGTTCTTCATGCTCACCGAACCCGACACCGACCGGCCCGCCGTCGACCCGGCCACTGCCGGAGCCCGCCGATGACCCCCAGCGGCCGGACGGCCGCCGCACCCGCCACCCGCCGACCGGGACCGGGCGCCGCACTGCGCTGGGAGATGGTGAAACTCGCCGCCCAGATGCGCAGCCGGGCGCTGCTGGCCGCCGCCCTGATCATCCCGCCCGTGGTCGTCGCCGTCCTCAACGGCCAGCAGCAGCCACCGTCGGACACCATCTACGGCCGGCTCATCCACGTCAGCGGCTACGCGATGCCGTTGCTGATGCTCGCGTTCGCCGCGCAGTGGGTGCTGCCGTTGCTGGCGGCGGTCGTCGCCGGTGACATCTTCGCCAGCGAGGACCAGCACGGCACCTGGAAGACGATCCTCACCCGCTCGGTCAGCCGTACCCATATCTTCTGGGCCAAGACGCTCACCGCGCTCGCCTTCAACCTGTTGCTGCTGGCCGTTTTCGCGGCGAGCACCATCGTCGCCAGCCTGCTGATCATCGGTGGCCAGCCACTGAGCGGCCTGTCCGGGCAGAGCATCGCGTCGGCCGACGCGCTGCGGCTGGTCGTCGCCGCGTGGGCCACCGCCGTCCCGCCGATGGTCGGGTTCACCGCGCTCGCGCTGCTGCTGTCGGCGCGTACCCGAAATCCGGCCCTCGGCATCGCCGCGCCGGTCGTCATCGGCTTCGCCATGCAGTTGCTGGGCAGCGTCGGCGGCCTCGACCTGACCCGCAAGCTGTTGCTGACCACGCCGTTCGAGGCCTGGCACGGCCTGTTCGCCGAGCAGCCGTTCACCGGGCCGCTGCGCACCGGGCTCGCGGTCAGTGCCGCGTGGACCCTCGTCTGTCTCGCCGGGGCGTACCTGTCCCTGCGCCGCCGCGACATCACCGGAGGCTGACCATGCGCCCGAACATCACCCGCACCGCGCTGGTGCTCGCCGCCGTCGGCGGCCTCGCCGGCACGATCGCCGCCGGTCAGCCCGAGATCACCAGGGCCGGCCTGGAATCGGCGCTCGCGCCGACCTTCGCGAACCTGTACGTGCAGCAGGCCGGCATCCTCGGCATCCCCGGCGTCACCACCGCCACGATCGGCGCCACGACCAGCTGCGACAAGGGCGGCCCGAACGTCGCCGACACCGGTGCCGGGCCGAACTGGATCTGCATGATGAGCTTCACCGACAACCACGGCCAGCACCAGGACGCTGCCAAGTTCGAGGTCACCGTGCACACCGACGCCACCTACGTCGCCGGGGGACCATCCAGGATCATCGGACTGGCCACCATCACCGACGCCCACGGCCACGACGTACCCAACCCGGTCTTCGAGTTCGACGGCGTCATCGCCACTGGCACCTAGAGCCGCTCAGTACGGCGTCCCCGTCACGAGGTCGCTGGCGTCCCGGAGCGGATCACCGCGACGGCGTCCTCGGAGAGGCTGCCGATGACGAGGGTGCCGTCGCGTTCGGCCACCGACGTGACGAAGCCGTAGCCGCAGTTCTTGCCCCGCAGGTCGTGCACCACCCGGCCGGTGAAGTCGAACGCCATCACCCAGGCGATCGGGGTGGCCTCGGGACGGATCGCCTCGGGCACGTTCCACAGCAGCGTGCGCAGGAAGCCGGGCAGCGGCAGCAGCCGGTCGAGCAGCGCGTTGCGGGGCGCGGCGATGGCCACCCAGAGCAGGCCGTCGCTGCCCAGGCTCATGTTGTCCGGGAAGCCGGGCAGGTTCTCCACGAGGGTGTCGGTGGTGCCCGCCTGCGGACCGGTGAGCCAGTGCCGCCGGATCCGGTAGCCGGAGGTCTCCGCGAACACCAGGTGCGAGCCGTCCGGCGCGACCACCACACCGTTGGCGAACTTCAAACCGCTCTCCACCGTACGTACCGTGCCGTCCGGTGTGCGGCACAGCAGGCGGCCCGTGCCGGAGTGCTCGAACATGTCGCCGAGGTAGTGCTCGACGTGCCATTCGCTCGTCGACGTGGTGAACCAGATCGCGCCGTCCGGCGCCTCGGCCACGTTGCTGGCGAAGGTGATCCGCTGCCCGTCCACCGCGTCGGCCAGCGTCTCGACCCGGCCGTCCACCAGCCGCAGCAGCCCCTTGTCGTAGTCGCAGACCAGCACCGTGCCGTCGGGGCGCGGTTCGAGGCCGAGTGGGCGACCACCGGTGTTGCCCAGCACCGTACGCTCGCCCGTCGCCGGGTCGATCCGCTCGATGCTGCCGTCGGCCGTGCCCGTGATGATCCCGCCCGTGGTGTCGAACGCCACGTCCTCGGGGCCCGGCGCGCCCGTGGGCAGCCGCCGCTCGACCACCAGCGGGGCGGTCGGGCCCGCGTCCGGGGCGGCGGCCGGGGGTGTCCAGCGGCGCGGGTGGATGCGTCGGCGCGGCTTTGCGTCGGTCACGGTGTGCTCCTCAGGTCGGCCCGCGCGGATGGTGAGCCCGGGGACGACCAGTGGACCACATCCGCGGGGTGTGCCGCCCGGGTCAGTGATCAGGACCGCCTCGGGCCTGATCGAGGCTGCGCAGGTAGACCAGGGCGGCGAGGACGCGCATGTTGACGTGGCGCCGGTCGGTGTCGCGGGCCGCCGGCAGCCGCAGTTTGTCGGCGATGACGGACACGTGCTTCTCCACCGTGCTGATCTGGTTGCCGAGTTCCTGCGCGATGCCCAGGTTGGAGCGGCCCTCGGCCACCAGGGCCAGGATCCGCCGCTCGTGCGGGCTGAGCGCGGCGAGGGGGTCGGGGGCGCGGCGGCGGCGCATCAGCCGGTCGATCAGCAGCGGGTCGATGACCACCTCACCGCCGGACACCCGGCGCAGGGCCTCGGTGAGTTCGGCGAGGTCGCCGACGCGCTCCTTCAGCAGGTACCCGATCGCGCGGGACTCGTCCTGCATGTGCAGCAGCCGCTCTGCGTAGGCCACCTCGGCGTACGACGAGAGCACCAGCAGACCGACCTCGGGGTAACGCTCGCGGACCTGCTCCGCGATGACCAGACCCTCGTCGCTGAACGTCGGCGGCAGCCGGATGTCCAGGATCGCGACGTCGGGCGCGGCGGCGTCGATCGCGGCGAGTGCGCCGTCGGCGTCCCGGACCTTCGCGGTGACGTGGACACCCTGCCCGGTGAGTCCCTCGGCCAGCGCGTCGCGCAACAGGCCCTGATCCTCGACGATCACGACGTGCACGGCTGCTCCCCTCGCTCGTGAAAACAGGGTTGGTGGAGCGGGAACGCGGCCACGACGACCGTGCCGCCGGGCTCACCGGCGGTGATCGTGAGCGTGCCCCCGACGGTGGCGACCCGGTCGGCGAGCGCGCGCAGGCCCGTGCCGCCCGGGTCGGCGTCGCCGCGGCCGTCGTCGGCGATCCGCAGCACCAGACTGCCGTCGCGGCACCGGATCGACACGTGCACCCGCGTGGCGTTCGCGTGCTTGTAGACGTTGCCCAGCGCCTCGGCCACCACGAAGTACGCGGTGATCTCGATGTCCGGCTGGTGGCGGCCCGCAGACGTGTCCACGGTGACGGGCAGCGGCGCCCGGTCGACGAGGCTCTCCACGGCGGGCGTCAGGCCGTGCTCGACCAGGGTGACCGGGTAGATGCCCTCGGTGAGCAGCCGCAGCGAGGCGATCGCGTCGCCGAGCTGCCGGTGCGCCCGGTGCGCCATGCCCGTGGCCGCCTCCGGATCGGACGCCCGGCGGGCCATGTCGAGCAGCACCAGGACGGCGAAGAGTTCCTGCTGGGCGCCGTCGTGCAGGTCGCGCTGGATGCGGCGGCGTTCGGCCAGGGCGCTGGTGGCGATGCGGTGCCGGGAGTCGTGCAGCTGGTCGATCTGGGCGTGCAGCGTCGCGTACAGGTGGGCGTTCTCCAGGGCCAGCCCGGCGGCGGCCCCGGCGGCCTCGGCGACGGTACGTTCGTTGTGCAGTGCGTCGTCGTGCTCGATGACCGCCATGAGGCGGCCCCGGCGTTCGACCGTGGTGATCGCCCGGCCCGAGCCGTCGCCGGGCAGTTCCGGCCAGTGTTTCCCGACGCCGTCGACGTACCCGCCGCCGAATGCCGGGTACAGCAGCCGCAGCGTCGGGTCGCCGACCGCCTCGGCCAGGGAGCGTTCCAGGCGGATCGGCGCCGGTTCCTCGGTGGCCGGTTGTTCCTCCCGCAGCGCCACCTGGGCCACCCGCCACGTCGCGGTGCGGCTGCGGTTGCGCTGCACGAGGTGGATGACCGGGACCACCGGCAGGCTGGTCACCATCGCGGTCAGCATCAGCGCCATTTCGATACGGGACGGCAGGTCGAGCAGCGCCACCAGCGCGACCGCGACGCCCATCGCGCAGGCCACGACAATGAACGTCCAGACCGGTGTCGCGGATCGGCGCCGCATCCGGCTGGCCCGTACCCACCGCCACAACATGATCCCGATCATGTTCGCCGACAGGACCGCGAACACCACGCTGCCGACGGCCGCGGCCGCTGTCCGACCGCCCGGCTGCCCGAACGCCCGCGGCGCCGCGGGGCCGTCGACCACATACACCAGCACCTGCGTTCCGATCGACGCGGCGTAACCCACCGGGACGAACAGCCGCGCCAGCCGGGTGGTGGCCCGGCCGGTCGGCCAGGTGTACAGCACGTGCCCGAGGGCGGCGGTCCAGGCGTACGCGCCGCAGAAGCCCACCGCGGCGACCACCGGCTGATCCACCGCGCGCAGGAAGTTGACGTGCCACACCGTGGCCGCCCAGACCATCAGCCGGCCGAGGTGTGGATGCGGCGCGCGGATCCACACCACCGTGCCGACCGCCACACCGACCAGTCCCCACAGGCGCAACCCCGCGTCCAGCCAGAGCTGGCCCGACGACTCGTGCCACGACGCCGCGATCGCGGTGATGCTGAACGCCAGCGCCGCCGCGCATCCGGCGACGGCGCCTCGCACCCGCCCCAACCCTCGACCTCCGGTCCGCATCTGAGGATTTCGAAGTATTCATGGCGGTCGACGGGGGCGCAAATGCAGGTTCCCGCCGTCGGAACACCCGGGTTTCCGCATGTCCGGACCGGTGCGACGCGGCTAGCGTCCGTTGCCACGCCCGGCGAACACACCACCGGGCGACCGGGCCGCCGACCGCCAGCGGCCGCACCGACTGCACGGAGGATTCACGTGACACCGTCCCGCCGCATCGCGACAGCGCTTCTGAGCGCGGCGCTCTCCACCGGCGCGCTGCTGGTGCCCACCGCTGCGCCCGCGCTCGCCGTTCCGGCGCCCTGTCAGGCCGACTTCAACCAGTTGCAGGGCCTCAACTCCGACCTGCGCTCCCTGCAGAACGACCTGAAGTCCGCGTCGCCCCAGGAGAAGGCCGACATCGTGGCGCAGATCCGCGAGATCAACGCGCAGATCGCCGTGGTGAAGCCCCGCTACGAACGGTGCCTGCGCGACAACGACGGCGCGAAGCCGGCGCTGCTGGCCACGTTCACCGGGCGCGTGACGCTGACCACGACGGACAGCCGGGTTACGGAGCCGCTGGTCCGCGACGTGTCGTTCAACCTCTACTTCGACGGCGTCAACCGCGAGAACGTCAGCGTGCGGTCATGGCCGACCATCACCAGCGACCTCATCCAGGCGGGCCCGGTCAGCTTCCACGTGACCGTACGCATGGAGAGCAACGCCGGGCAGTTCAACCGCTCCTCGGGCCGGCTCAGCCTCAATCTGGGCCTGCTGTTCGACGAGGACCTGGCCTGGCCGGCGGACTCCGACTCGCGTCTGCCGATCACCCTGTCCACCGACCAGCCGGGCGGCATCGCGATGGACGCGGCAGGCAACGTCACCCTCGCCGGCACGAGCACCTTCAACGGCGGGCACCTCAACGGCGCCCGGGCCACGCTCACCGTCACCGGCAACGTCACGCCCCGCCCGTGACGTTCCGCTGATGCGCACCTCCGGGCCGCCGGCACCCGCCGGCGGCCCGTCGCGCGGTCGCGTTGGGGCCACGGTCGCCGGCCGAGGCGGCCCGGGCCGATCCGGATCAGCCCGCGCGGACCTCGCGGGCGCCCACGTTGTCGTCGCTGTGCAGGTCGGGATAGTCCGTGTACGGCGTGGGGCCCTCGGCGACAGCGCGCAACTCGAGCTACCCGGAAACCTTGGCCGGCACGGTGACGGCGCACGCCTACCCGGCGGGCCACCACCAGCGGTGGGTCCGCGGGATGCCGTCCGGGACCTCCGGCGGGCCGGCGGCCACGGCGTCGGCCAGTTCGTCGTCGGCCTCCCCGAGATGGAAGTCGTCCAACGGCGGCTGCGCCCACGCGCCCAGGTCGAGCAGCACCTGGTAGCCGGTCCGGGCCAGCAGGGCGTCGACCAGCCCTTCGTCACCGCGCCGCATCGGCACGTCGACGTTGGCGGCCGCGCGGGCGATCAGCGGCCCGTGCCCGCCCGCGGCGGCCCGCAGGGCTTCCCGCTGGGTGGCTGCCTCCGGCGCGTCCGTCAGCGACCGCGGTCCCAGCGCGGCCTCGGCCAGGCCGATCCGGGTCAGCGCGTTGATGGCGCTCGCGGCGTCGTCGTGGGCAGCCGCGAAGTCCAACTCCCGCAGCGCAGCGTCGACGTGCTGCTCGAACATGCTCACGAGGCCACCCTCCGCCGGTCGGACGGGCTCACCGGACCACCTTTCCGGTCAGGCTGGCAATCAGGGCGTACTGGTCGCGGGTGATGACCATCGCCGACATCTCGACCCCCTCGGTGGTGCGTTTGAACACCATTCTGGTCGCCCCTTCGGAGGTTTCCGCGGAGGCCAGCGCACCCTCGGCCACCGTGCGCCGGGCGCTGGCCAGGTACGCCGACGCCTGCGCGTCGAACGAGGCGGTCGGTGCGGCCCGCTCCGACAGCGGCAGTTCCGCCCGGTGCTTCACCGGGTGGTACGCCGCGTTGGCCTCACTGCCGAAGCTGAGCCGGGTGGCGTTCCCCTTGACCAGGTCGGCACCCGCCGGGGCGCCGAGATCCGCCCAGCCGATCCCGCCCAGGTCCCGCATGGTCTGGGCCCGCGAGGTGAAGACCGTGTCCAGCAGTGTCAAATCGTCGGTCAGCTGGCGGGCGGCCACCACTTTCAGGTTCTGGTTGCGGTAGAGCGCCGGGTCCAGGGTCAGCGACACGTCGTCGACCCGGGTCTTGAAGTACTCCCACCGGTCCACGAAGTTTCCCGGGCTGGTGGCGCCGTCGGCCGCCCACCGGGCGGCCTTCTGCCGTACGTCGGCGGGCACCTTCTTGGACAGGCCGCCGCCCTCGGCGAGGGTGCGGATCCGGCCCACCTCGTGCGGCTGGATCGTTTGCAGCAGCGGGTGGCCGTCGAGGCCGTACTCGCGCAGGATCGCCTTGGACGCCTCCGGCATCGGGATGCTGTTGGCGGGGAACGTCGGCTGCGCCCCGAGCGCGGGCGTGCCGACGCCCATCTCCACTTCGGACGGCCGGATTCCCCGGTCCAGCAGGCCCTTCAGCTCGCCCGGCGGATGCTTCTCCAGCAGGCCCGCGATCTGTTCCGGGCCCTTGTCCATCCGCTTGACCAGGGCGGCCAGCTCGGCGGCGCTGTCGCACTTGGGCAGCAGGGCGGCCGCGGTCTCCGGCGACAGCCCGGACGTGCTCAGCGTGAGCAGACCGCCCTGCTCACCACCGGCCAGCCCGATCAGCCGGTCGGCCATCCGCGGGTTCGTCCACTTCAGCAGCGCCTCGGCGATCCCGGCGTTGTCGGCGCTGCGCAGCAGGAGCGCGAGACCCTCCGCGTCGTCGGTCATCCGCAGCAGCCGTTCGGCGGTGATCGCGTCGGGCACGTGGTCGAGGACCTTGCTCAGCTTGCCCGCGTCCCCGGCCAGCTCCATCAGTTCGGCGATCTTGGCGGGTTCGCCGAACATCAGCGCGTACTCCAGGTGCCGCACGTCGCCCGTCTTGGCCAGCATCCGCTCCAGCAGCATCGAGTCGCCGGTCGCGGCCAGCAGCTCCTCCAGCTTCACCAGGTCCTTGACCTGGGCCATCATCTTCTCGGCCGCGACCGGGTTGACCTTCGCGAGGGCGGCGAGGCGTTCCAGCTCCATCGGGATCTTGCCCGCCCCGCGGCCCGCCAGCTTCATCGCGGCCCACACCGCGCCCAGCCCGCCGACCAGCACGATGTTGATGCCGAGCCCGATCCACGCGGTGTGCAGTGCCGCCCGCGCCTGCTCGATGGTCACCCCGCCGATCGCTCCGGTCGGGTCCAGCTCGGCCAGGTCCACCAGGGCGTACGCGTCGGAGACGCCCTTCACCCCCTGCGCGATGCCCGCGGCGACGTCGATGGCGGTCAGCACCACCCCGGCCGCGCCCGGCACCACCAGCGACGCCAGGGTCAGCAGGCCCAGCCCGATGAACAGGAGGAACTCGTCGTCGAGCTGTTTGACGTGCTCCTCCCACTGCCAGCGGGCGATCGCGTACCCGAGGAACGGGTTCTGCGGCACGATCGCCCACCGGTCCAGGGCCTGGCCCATGGTGACCCAGTCCTCGTACCCGGCGATGCCGAGCCGGACGCGGGCCTCGTCGTACACGGCTTTGGAGTAGTCGACGGGTTTGTAGTCGCCACTGAGGATGCGCCTGCGGACCTTGTCGAAGCCCGCGACGGCCTCCTTCATGTCGTCCTTCTTGGCCTCGGCCTCGTCGTCGCTCTCCAGCTTCGCGGCCTCGCCCTTCATGAAGTCGCGGGCCTGGATCAGCGCGGGCAGCTCGGCCGGGGTGAGCACCTGGGTGCCCATGGTGGCCGACTCGACCTCGCCGGACTGCAACCGCGTGATCAGGTCGTCCAGGAAGTGCCCGCAGATCCTGAACTTCGCCACCGCCTCGGCCCGGTACTTCGGCCAGTTGGCGATGTGTTCCTTCATCTCGTCGCGGTTCCTGGTGATCTGCTCCAGGGCGACCACCTTGAGCATCGGGATCCACTTGGTCTGGATGAACTCGTCCGCGGCGCGGGCCTCGTTGCGGATGACCGCGGCGATCGCCTCGAAGCTGGTGTCCAACCGCAGAGCGATATGGGTACGACTCGCCGACTGTTGCGCCTCGATCGCCGACTTCAGCCCGCCCAGGCCCTGGAACACCGCCAGCAGCCCGGCGACCCCGCGCGCGTCGTCGCCACCCGCCGACCAGGTCGCCGCGATCGCCTGATACCAGCCGAGCAGGCCGTGTTCGAGCAGGTCACCGGGCTTGAGGTGCTGGGTCAGCGCGGTGGTCGCGGCCGCCACCAGACCGATCTTCTGGCTGTATCCGTACGGGTCCTGAGCGATCGCGAACTCTTCGGTGCTCAGCTCGCCCGCGCCCACGGTGGAGAACCGGTCCGCCAGCGTGCCGTGGAACGTCTGCAACGCCCGCCCGGCCAGCACGAGCGTCTTCAACGCGGCGTACGCGGCGCGCTGCCCCACATCGGACCAGAACGCGCCGGAGAATCCGGGTTGGGTCACCGCCCAGCGCATGAAGTCCCTGCCGAGATGCTCGATCAGGTCGTGCCGCAGCGCGCTGATGTCGGCGGTGCGGATGAAGTGCTCCGGGCTGCCCGAGGCGCTGGCCCACCGGTCGAGCAGGTATTTCTCCATGGTGCGGGGCGCGGCCACGTCGACGTAGCGGTTCACCAGCTCACGCCGCAGCTGATCCAGCTCGTCGGTCGGCTCGAACGCCGAGGAGTCGAAGCCGTCCGGGATCAGCCGGGTGTCGCGGATCGTCGGCAGCCACTGGGCCAGGAACGCCTCGCTGTGCGTCCGCATCATGTCGGTGGTCTGCAGCTCCGACGGGGCCGGGTCGGTGGCCGCGTACTTCGCGAAGATGATCGGGCCGAGCAGGTCCGGGTGGGGGCTCAGGCCGGGCGCGGGCTGCGGGCCGGTCCGGGCCTCGGCGTCCAGCACGGACAGAGCGAGGGCGAAGCGGTCGTTGCGGGCGGCATCGATCACCGTACGGTCCGGGCCGGGGGAGTGCCCGCGCAGTGCGGCGACCTCCTGCGCCCAGTCGATGTCGCCCGGCCGCAGCGTCCCGGAGGCTTCCAGGCCCTGTTCGAGCGGGTAGCGCAGCCGGGTCGCCCGGACCGCGGCGGCGCGCGCCGCGATCCGCCCGCTGAACAGCGGCAGCGCGCGGGTGGCGGGCCAGCCCGCCAGATCGCGGCGCAGGTCGTCGGCGACCGGCGGGCTCTGCAGGTACGTCTGGCTCTCGTGCACCGGCCCGGCGTCGTCGTGCAGCGCCGCCGAGATCTGTGCCTCGATCGCCGGGATGCGGGCCGGGTCGGCGCGCAGGTTCGCGACCAGGCCGGAATCCAGGTCCTTGACCGGGAAGTCCCAGCTGACCGAGTTCCCGCCGAACATCACGTCGAGCAGCAGGTCACGCTCGCTGAGATCGCCGCCGGGCGTGCGCCGGACCGGCAGCCCGGCACCGGTCGCGCCCGTGCCCGGCAGGTGCGCAACCCCACCGCCCAGCACCGTACGGGCGGCCTGCTCGGCCTCGCGCTCGGCCGCGTCGCCGGGATCGCTCACCGTCAGCTCCGCCCCGAACGCCCGGCTGCCCGTGCCGTCCTGCAGCGTGTGGGCCAGCTCGTGCGCGAGCACGTGCGAGCCGGAGGGAGTGGTCGGGTCGTAGCCGTCCGAGCCGAAGAAGACGTCGCGCCCCGTGGTGAACGCGCGGGCGTGCAGCGTGTCGGCGAGCGCTGTCGATTCGGCGTCGTCGTGGATGCGCACGTCGCCGAGGTCGGCGCCGAACCCGCCCTCGAACCGGGACCGGACGTCGTCGGCCAGGGGCTGCCCGCCGCCGCGGCGCGCGGCGATCCGGGAGGCCACGTCGGGTCCGTCCGGGGCGTCGGAGCGCATCAGGCGCGCCACGGCCCGGTTGCCACCGGCGCGCAGCACCCGCAGCGCGTCTCCGGACGCGGGTGGGCGCGCGGCGGCCTTCGGATCCTTGGTCGCGGGTTCCGCGTCCGCCTGGTGATCGCGGTCGAACATCCCGCCCCCTGCCGCGCTGGCGACGACCGACAGCCGGTTGCATCGTGACGCGGGACGGGACGGGCCACCAGGGCCAGCGGGGCAGCGATCCGGGCAAACCCGGTGGCCGGCCGAGCCGGGCTTCGGGACGGTCGGGGCAGTGCGCGCCGGGCACGGTCAGGCCCGGGCGCGCACCTCGTGCCGGTCGTCGGCGGGAACCTGCTGCGCCAGGCGGGTCACCCGGGCCGCGGCCGGCCCGACGGGATCGGTGGGGTCCTCGTCGTACAGGCAGCCGCCGGTCTTCCCGACGCCGCGCAGTCCGTTGAGGTCTCCGGCTCCCCACACCGCCTTTTTCCGGCTCATGGTCGGGGACATGATCTCGTACCGGTCGTCGATCGTCGGGTGGTCGAGGCCGACCGAATGACCGATCTCGTGCATCAGCAGCTGACCGCGGGTGCCCTGCCATCCGGTCTTGTTGCCCTTGCCGAACCCGGCGGGCAGGTGCATCGACGCGTTCAGCACCACGAACCCGTCGGTGATCCGGCTGGCCACGATGCCGCTGCGGGTGTACGCCCCCGTCCACCACGAGCCGCCCATGCCCGCCAGGCCACCGGCGTCGGCGGGAATCTGGGTGCTCTGCTTGCCGGGCATGGCCCAGGCGATGACCAGGTGCGTGTCGGCCGGGTAGTCGTCGGAGTAGCCGGGCATGGCGAACGGGACGGCGTCGGTCGTGCCCTTGTACACGAACCGCAGCCCGGTGGCCTGGTGTACCCGCTGCAGAGCGCCCTTGACGTCCTTCAGGGCGCCCTTGCCGGACCGGTGGAGGTTGACCCGGTAGGCGATCGGCGCGCACGGGTTCCAGCGGGCCACCAGATCCGTCGGCTTCGACCGGCTGAGGAACTTGTACGCCCGCGGGTTGCCCCGCGGCTTCGTCACGGCGAGACCGGTCGCGGCGGTGTCGGCGACCCAGCCGTTCGTCGCCGCGGCGGCGATGGCGCCCGGCTCGGTCGGCGCGGCGGCGCTCGCGGGGGTGGCACCCGGAACGGCGACGAGGGCCAGCGGCAGCGCCACGAGGGCGAGCCGGCGGCGCCACGGGGCATGTCCGCCGCCCGCGGCGGCGACCGTGGGCCGGTGGGCCGAGTCGTTGTGTGCCATAGCGCTACTGATCGCCCGCACCCGCCATGATCATTAGAGTGGTGGCGGTTGCGGTTCGGGTGCAGGGGCGACGACGTGCGCGGACCCGGCCGGCCGAGGGCGTGGGAAGGTGGGCCGATGGAGATCTGGATCAACCCCGAGTGCTCGAAGTGCCAGTCGGCGCTCTCGATCCTCGACGCCGAACAGGCCCAGTACACCGTGCGGTACTACCTCGAGGACCCGCCGGGCGTGGCGGAGCTGACCGCAGTCCTGGCTCGGCTGGAGCTGGAGCCGTGGCACGTCGTCCGACTGGGTGAGCCGACGGCGGCGGAGCTGGGCCTGGCGGACTGGCCGCGCGACGCCGGGACCCGGTCGCGGTGGATCGAGGCGCTGGCCGCGCACCCCATCCTGATCCAGCGGCCGATCATCACGGCCGACGACGGTGCGGCCGTGGTCGCCCGCACACCGGAGGCGGTCAGGTCGACCCTCGACCCGCACGGCAGCGCGGCTGATCGGGCGGATCCCGCCTAGGCTGGCGGTCGTGACGATCGACGGTACGGCCGGTGGCGTTCCGTTCACGCTGCTGCCGCCCGCCTCGGGTGCCGGGCCCGCGCCGGTGGTGGTGGCGTGGCATCTGATGGACGCGCCCTGCACCGACGCGGCGTTCGCGGCGGCCCTTCCGCTGGCCGGTGTGGACGCCTGGCGGCTCTACCCGGGCATGCCCTGGACCGGCCGGCGGGCGTACCCGGAAGGGTATGAACTGTCCCGGCGTGACCCGATGATGGCCTACGCCGAGCCGGTCGTGCGGCAGGCCACGGAGGAGTTTCCCGCGGCCTGGGCCGAACTCCGGTCCCGGTTCCCGTTCGCCGACGGCCCGGTCGGGATCGTCGGTGGCTCACTCGGTGGGGCGGTCGCCCTCGCGGTCGCCGCGTCCGGCGTGGTGCCGGTGGCGGCCGTCGCGGTGGTCAACGCCGCGATCCGCGCCTCGTCGGTGGTGTCGCTGATCGAGTCGATGACGGGCGCACCGTACGCGTGGGACGACGCCTCGCGGGCGGCCGCGGCCCGGCTCGACTTCGTCGCCCGTGCCGCCGAGCTGCCCGCCGCGACCCTGGTGGTCAGCGGCGAGGAGGACCATCCGTCGTTCCGGGCCGACGCCGCCGACCTGGCCGCGGCCCTGCCGCAGGGGCGACTGGTCACCGTGCCGGGCCTGGCCCATCCGCTGGCGGAACGACCGGGTGAGCAGCCCGCCCCGCAGACACCGGAGGCCAGGGCGGTCGACGCTGCGATGACCGACTGGTTCGCCACCCACCTGCGCCGCGGGTACGTGTAATCGCCGCGCCCCCGGGTACCCGACGCGTGTCCGTCGATTCCGACCTGGGGGAGCCCTTCATGACCACGAGCCCGAGCCGCGACGACGTCATCGACGTGCTCGTCATCGACCACCGCGAGGTCAGCACCCTGATCGGCGAGATCTGGACGATCACCGATCCGATGATCCGCCGGGACCTGACCGACACGGCCATCAGCGAACTGGTGCGCCACGCCGTCGCCGAGGAGATGTACGTCTATCCGGCCATGCGCAAGTACCTCCCGGACGGGGACAAGGCCGTCGAGCACGACATCGAGGAACACAAGGAACTCGAACAGGTGATGAAGCGCCTCGAAGACGCCGACGTGTCCAGCGCGGAGTTCGAGCAGGAGCTGCGCCGGCTGGAGGCGCTGCTGGTCGACCACATCCAGGACGAGGAGTCCGAGCAGTTCCCGGAGCTGCGCCGCGTGGTGCCCGGCGACGAGCTGCGCGAGCTGGCCGGAAAGGTGGAGACCGCGAAGAAGCTGGCGCCGACCCGGCCGCACCCCGGCGCCCCGAACAGCGAGCTGTTCCACAAGCTCGTCGGACCGGGTGTCGGGCTGGTCGACCGGCTGCGCGACAAACTGTCCGGGCGCGCCACCGGTTGATCGCGCCACCCGGAAACCCGTCGATGCCGGATCGAGATCCTTCGGGACCCGCGAACGATGATCGGGATTGTTAGCGTCCCCCGGGTGACCGACCCGTTCCCGCAGCCCTCGTACCCGGTGCAGAATGCACAGGCCCCCGGCTACCCGCCGCCGCCGTACGGTGGGATGCCGGCCGGGCCGTATCCGGGTTTGGCGGCGCCGCCGCCGGCCGGCACCAACGGCTTCGCGATCGCGTCGCTGATCCTCGGCCTTCTCGGCGGTGTGCTGCTCAGCGTCATCTTCGGCATCGTCGCGCTGGGCCAGATCCGGCGGCGCGGGCAGGGTGGGCGGGGCCTGGCGATCGGTGGTCTCGTCGCCTCCGGCTGCTGGGTGCTGCTGATCGCCGCCGGGGTGACCCTGGCGATCGTCTTCGGCGACACCGACACGCGACCGTCGGCCGCCGACGGCGGAACGGGCCCGGTGTCCGTCACGCGCCTGCACCCCGGAGACTGCGTGGGCAAGGTTTCCGGTGACGACGGCACCCCCGTGGAGGACGTGCCGGTGCTGCCGTGCACCACTCTCCACGAGGGCGAGGTGTTCGCCGTCTTCGACCTGCCGGCGGGCCCCTGGCCGGGCGAGCGGCAGGTCGAGACGCAGGCCGAGAAGCGCTGCAAGGCCGAGCTGGGCAAGTACCTCAAAACGCCGGACGACACGGTGGATTTCTACACGCTGCAGCCGCTGCGCGAGTCGTGGGCGGACGACCGCGGGGTCACCTGCGTCGCCACCGGACCGGCCCCGCGTACCGGGTCGCTGCGCGACTGAGCCGGGCACCCGCCCCGGGGCTCGCACCCCGGGGCGGGCGGCCGGTCAGAACGGCCAGCCGGCGTTACGGCCCGCCTCGATCAGCGGGATCATCCGGAACGTCGCATCCGTCAGCCCGCCGAACTCGATCCGGTTCGGCGTGCCCGCGTCGAACGCGGTACGCCGGTAACCGCCGAGGTTGAAGCCGTACAGCGGCGTGCCGCGCGGCACCACCCCGGTCACGTCGCCCGTGCCGTAGCCCGGCGCGAACGTCTGCATGTCCGAGATGACGAACACCCGGTCGTGGCCGCGCAGCGTCGCGCGTACCGACTCGGCGATGCGGGTGCCGTGACCCACCTCGCCGACCCGCCGCACGAACCGGTCCACCTCCCGGATCACCGACGCGCCCGCGGGCACGTCGTGCCGGAACACACCGTCGGCGAAGCCGTGCAGGTCGACCTGCTCACCGCGGGCGGCCAGGGCGACACCGAACACGGCGGCCGCCTTGACCGGGCTCATCGTGGACCGCTTCGAGAAGCCGCCCGACGACATCGACGCCGACGTGTCGACCAGGATCAGCGACCGGCCCGGCAGCGCGGGCAGGTTCGCCAGCGACAGCTGCAGCGCCCGGTCCAGCGCGTGACCCCACCGCAGCGACGGCGCCTGCTCGTACGCGGCGAGGAACCGGAACGGGAACTGCCGCGACCGGGCCACCTCCGCCGGGTCGGCCAGCCGCGCGCAGACCCGCTCGGCCACCTCGTCACTCACCCCGGCCTCGTCGAAGTTGCGCAGGTTACGCAGCAGCGCCATGTAACCCATGGCCGGGATCAGCGCGGTCCACAGGCGGTCCTTGGCCACCGTCGAACCCGCCAGCGACAGCACGTCCTCCCAGGTCATGCCCGCGCGGGCGAGCGCGCCGTCGGCCAGCAGCGCCGCCGGGTCGGTGGCTGCCGCCTGCCGCAGCTCCGCGTTGGCGACCAGGGTCGCCAGCCGCGCGGACGGCGCGGTGTCCCGGCCGTGGCGGCGCTCCAGCGCGTACCCGAACAGGGCACCCTGCCACGGCTTGTCGGCCGCGGGAGACGGGTGGGTCAGGTCGAGGACGTCGCCGAAACGGAACGCGTGCGAGGCCGTGTCGTACTTGAGCAGCGCCCGCTCCGAGTACAGCCGGGCCGCCGCGTCGGCGATGCCGCGCTTGACCGGCTTGGGCACCGCACGACCGTGCGTGCTCATCCAGTACGCCAGCGCCTCACCCGGCTCGTCGGGCCGCTGCAGCACGGAGTCGACGATGGGCCGGCCACCGGCGATGCCCGCGTCGCGGAGTGCCTTCGCCGCCTCCAGCGCGCCGACCAGCGACGCCGAACGCAGGTTCGCGTCGCCGCGCAGCCAGCGCAGGAACCGGGCGGTCCACTCCGGATCGTCCACGGCGACCCGGCGTACCAGGTCGGCGTAACGGCGGTCGCGGTCGCCGGCCTTCTCGTAGAACGTGTCCTCGCCGACGAGGTTGCTGACGGCCAGCAGGAACAGCTCGCTCTTCGCGTCGTGGGCGTAACCCGCGCCACCCTCGTACGTGACATCGGAAGGAGTCGCCTCGGCCGAGAGCGGACCGCGGCCGCGCTTCGGCAGCATTCCCTTGAGGTTGAACTTGGACATGGCGTCTCCTTTCGCCGTCGTGGGACAAAGAGGGCGGGGAGCCGCCCGTCAGCGAGATGCCCGAGATCAGGGTCGGCCACGGTAACGTGTGGTGCTCTGCCAATTGAGCTACGGCGACCCGGGGCCGCCGGCGGGACTCGAACCCGCAACCTCCCCATTACAAGGTGGAAGTAACCGTTGCCTTCGCACCGGGCATGTCGCTGGCGTGCAGCTCCCCGAGTTCAGGTTGGCGTCCGGATGCCCCACCTTCAGGGGCGTCGCCCGTCGAGTCGGGCGCGGGGAGTCGAACCTCGAAGTATCCGTACGCCTGCGCACCGGGGAGGTGCGTATTCCGTTGTGCTCAAGCTTCCCGAGTTCATGTCGACGTCGGCTTTGGGGGACTTGAACCCCCGGATTCTTACCGGAATCGTTGCCAGAAGTAGCCGCGCGTCTGCGCACCGGGAAGAAGACTTAGTGTCGCGTTGACAGAAGCAACCGTACGGGGGCCATGATCGAGCGGCAATGGAATTACCGGGCGGGTGGTCCAGCCGGGGTCCGCCTGCACGGCGGTCGATGCAGGGTCTAGGTTGCTGAGGCAACGTTAAGCCTTTGGGAGGTAACCCCGTGACCCTGCAGTTCTCGCGCCGGCTCGCGGCCACCGCGGCCGCGGCGCTCACGGTCGCCGCGCTCGGCGGCGCCGGCATCGGATACGCGGCGTCCAGCGACGGCCCGCAACAGCCCGCGATCAAGACGATCACGCCGCACTCGGCGGACGACATCACCAACATCGACGTGCTGCGCCAGCAGATCCGCAACTACTACGGCGACCCGCTGAACACCGGTGTCTTCGCCGACGACAGCTACTACGCCAAGGAGGCCCGTAAGGTCGCCGCCGCAGGCAAGCGGTACCTCGCGCACGGGCACCGCGGCTACCGCACCCCGGCCATCGTGCTCGACGTCGACGACACCACGCTGGCCACCTACAGCTACGAGATCGCCAGCAACTGGGCGTACAACCCGACGACCAACGCCACGTTCGTCACCGAGCAGCGGTTCCCCGCGGTGCCGGGCATGGTCAGCATGGCGGCCGCGGCGCAGCGTGAGGGTTACGCGATCTTCTTCCTGACCGGGCGCGGCGCGGCCCAGGAGCAGGCCACGCTGGGCAACCTGACCGCCGACGGCGTCGGCGTGGACGCCGGTTACCCGAAGCCGACCACGCTCAGCAACGGCGAGGACGGCCTGTTCACCAAGCCCGCGCTCGCCGACTACCCGGACTACCTCAAGCAGGCCTGCGCGGGTGACCCCAACGGCGCCTGCACGACGATTCACTACAAGTCGGCGGTCCGGGCGCACATCGAGTCGCTGGGCTACGACATCGTCGCCGACTTCGGCGACCAATTCAGCGACCTCAAGGGCGGCCACACCGGCCACACCTTCAAACTGCCCAACCCCAGCTACTACCTGCCCTAGCTGATTCGGTACGGGCATCGCGAGCGCCGTCCCCGCGGTCGGGGACGGCGCTCGTGCCGGGTATCAGATCAACACCGGGAACTCGTTCCCGTCCGTATCAACCCTTCCGCAGCAGCGCTTGCACGGCGCGTATGTCGTCAGGTTCCAAGAAGTCCGCGCCGTTGAAGGTTGCGATCCAGTCGCGCAGTGCGGGCACCCGGTCCGCTACCTGAACGTCCAGGTCACCGGCCTCCGTCGGCCCGTGCCGATGCCGCTGCCAGCTTTTCCGACCGGGATCGTAGAGCCAGCCGTGTCCGGCGTACGCCCCTGCACCTCGCCATCCGGCTGCGTAGTCCTCGATGATGGCCTCTTCGGTTGCGCCGGCAATGTGCAACAGCATCGCGGAAATCATGCCGGTGCGATCGCGCCCTCCGGCGCAGTGCAGGAGCACCGCTGCCTGCGCCCGGGCGACCGACCGCACAGCGAACGCGATGCGGTCGGGGGCGAGCCGTGCGTTGTCGGCCCAGGAACGCGGATGATCCAGCGACGGGCCGCACACCCGGAGGAACTCGGCGTCATCCGGGTCCTCCGTCGGCGCCGGCACGAACACGAGTCCGTGCAGCGACTCGGGCCGAATGATCGGATGATCCCCGGCGCGCTGAGTCTCAGCCGGGGCGTTACGCAGATCCACCACCGTGCGCACGCCCGCCGCCTTGGCCGCGGTCCACCCGTCGTCGGTCAAGTGCTCCGGCGCCGCCGAACGGAACACCCTGCCGAACGGCGTACGGCCTCCAGTACGCAACGCTCTGCCACCCAAGTCACGCACATTCCGGCCACCCGGCCAGTGCAACGCCCCCATCATCGCCCCCTCGATCAGCATCCATCCCGGTGACGGCGATTCTCAACGGCACAGTCAAGACCCGGATCCACTCGCGTCAGGAAAAGTTGGTGAGCTTCTTCCTGAGCTCAACCGCTGGCATCGCGTCGGGATGAAGCCAGTCATAGCCGGAGACCTCCTCAGCCTGCAGCCTGACTGGCGAGCCTGCCGCTAGTTTGAAGGCGAAGCGGAAGTCGAAGTGCCAATGACTCTGCTCCTCTTTGTCCGTGTTCTCCGGAATTGCGTGGATGTCGATGTCCAGCGGCACGTCTCCGAACTCCTCCAGCGGGCGAAGGTCGGTCGTCACCAGCCCAGTCTCCTCTCGGGCTTCACGCAATGCCGCGTCGACCAGGGCAACGTCCTCGGGCTCCACATGTCCGCCGGGCAGGAGCCACTTTCCGAGTACGTTGTGACGAATGTGCAGGACACGCCGGTCCGCATCGAGGACTACGACGCCGCAGGTGACATGACCGGTGAACTCCTTGCGGGACGTGACCGCGGACCCTCCGGCGAGTGCGCTCATGAGTCGTTCCAACCGGTCCCGCTCGTCAGGAAACCGCACCAGGTATCGGCGTGTCGTCTCAGCGATGTGGCCTTGGCTGACTGCCATACGTCATCTCCTGTTGAAGTAGGTGAGCCATGTCTGTGCGATGAAACACCGATCAGCGTCGGGCACCTCGTAGTAGCCCGGCTCAGATGGTTGTGCTGCCAGATTCGCCACGGCAGCCAAAATTTCCGCTTGTACGAGAAAGATGAACGGGCCAACCGATGCGCCGTGCAGGAAGTTAACGGCATTGCCGTTGTTGAGGACGTAGAAGTAGTGCCCTGTGGTCGAGTATCGGGTGATGTGCTCGCCTACCGGGGACCGTCGATACAGACTGGCCAAACCACCGATCTCCAATTCATCCTCCGACGAGGTGACCGTGGCGATATGGGCGCCGTTGCGGAGATGGCTGAAGTCGTCGTGCCGCAGCGCGAGGTTCCCCGTGGCGCACATGACCACGCCAGCACCCGCAAGTGCGTCGCTGCGAGAGCGAGCGATGCGGAATCCCTGGGACATCGCCTGCGTCATCCGTACCGGGTCCTCGTCGTACACGGTTACCCGCACGCTCTTTGAGTGCAGCATCCGGGCGATACTGCTACCGAGCTTGCCGAAGCCGATGACACACGCCTCCCGTCCGTGCAAGATGTCCCCTCGCGAGCGCATCAGGGCCTCGGTGCTGAACACTACCGACTGTCCAACCAGGTAGTCCTCGGGCTGCTTGAGAGGGCTACGGGCCACCGAGAACACTGGGCACGGCGGTTTGCCAAGGACCTGGTATCGCCGAAACCCGTTCTCGGTATCCTCCACCACCCCAACGACCTGACCCGAAAAGCGGTCGCACATCGCGTGCAATGTCGGTGCGAAGTAGCCACCGACGTCAAGCAGCACCAGACGCCGCCCAGAGGCCCGCTCTTCGATGTACTCCACCGCCTCGTCGGGGTCGGCGAACCTGTTCCGGCTCAGCTCGTCCACCACTGACGTGCGCGATACCTCGGCCATCGCATCGCGATGAATACTCTTCGGCTTCGGTAGAACGGCTCGTACTTCCGCCAACCTGCCCACGGCCTGTACGAATGTCGGGCGGTCGGCGAGAAGGTGTGTCACCATCACGCTGCAAAGATCGTGCATGGGTGTGAACCGCTCGGTGATCCTGCCGAAATAGCTGTCCAAATGCGCACGTTCGAACGTCTCCACGCTGGCCTCCATGGCAAGTGTCAGCAACATCGAATGTCAAATTTCTGCTCAATATGGCCCGTTCGGCGGGGTGCGCATCCTGGTAGGACGGAAGGCGATCGGCAAGGATCACGGTGAGGGATGCGACGAGTGGTGCCTCCACCTGCCGTCGGCTCTGATGTACAGCTCGCGTTCAACGAAGCGGCCGTGACGCTGCCATTCGCCGTTTGCTACCCATGCATTGACGTGAAGCCAGAGCTCGGCGCAGAACATCACCTCGGTTATGACCTCAACCGAGTGCACGAGTATCGGTCCCACGCCGAACTTGTACGCCTCTTCAGCAACAAGGCACGTGTCGGTAGGCAGCGGTTGCACTCTGCCCGTCACAACGAAGCTCCGGGCTTGAGCGCCTCGATGAGGCGGCTCATGGTGTGCTCGTCGGTTGACCACGCCTCTCGTTGCCTTGCGACACGAGCCCGATCCACGGAACCGCCCTTGTGAATGAGGACGTTCGCGGGTGCGTGCGATCCTGGGTGCCGCCGCGGAAGCTCATGATCGGTCTGTTGCAACCTTGTCACCTCCAGTGTGTCCGGCCGCTTGGGTTCAGTGGAAGCGCGGGACGGCGAGACGGCAGACCCGCATCCACACGCTTGCCAGCGGGCGCGAGACGGGATCGCGCACTCAATGGGGGCCGGGGCCTTGACCCGGCACATGCCTACGCAGACGATGACGGAGCCGAGTCGCTGCACTCCACGTTCAGGCGGTTCAGGCATAGTTGTCATGCAACCCAGCAAGCTCGGAGCCGTCCCGTGATGGAACACGGAAGAAACACGGACCCCGATCAGCCTGGTCCGGAAGCTGCACGCCTGCGCACTGAACTGAAGCGGTTACGCCGGGCGGGACTTGCCGACCTGGCCATGCGCCCGTACCGCTACCCTGCGCTGAGTTCCCTGCTGGCAAGGGCCGGTGCGCCTGCGCCCCGTGATGTGCTGCGATGCCTTGAGTTCAACGCGGCGGCCCTTGGGGCTATCCTCCAACGTCTGCCGTCTGAGGCGATGCAACGTGCCGCCCGCATCCTATTCCACGTCGGAGCACCCGGCCGACTCCCGAGCCTGGACGACCGACGTCGGGCAGCCGACCGCGCGTACACCGGCAGGGCTTACGCGCGTGAGCCCGACACCATTCAGCGGTACCTTGAGCGTGACCTGCTTGATCCGCTAATCGTCGAGGCCCTCCAAGCCTTCAAGGGCCTTCCAACCGACCTGCGGCCGGCGAGGGTAGGTGGCCCAGGGGGACGCACCGAGGCGCCGGAGGACGAGTTTGATCGCGCAATCAACAGCCTTGAGCAACGCGACCTTGACGGGGCCATCGTTGCCCTCGACGCTTGGATCACTCAGACTGACCGTGACCACGGGCAAGCAAGTTCGCCAGCAAGCACGGTTGCGGCACCGACACAGGGCAAACTTGATCGCATGAACCGGCGGGCTTTGCTTCGTAGCCTCGGCGCTGTCGGGACGCTGGCCCTTGTCCGACGCCCGACCGATCACGTTGGCCTGCTGGACATGCCCGAGTGGACAACTGCCCGCAACGGACCGCCGTTTGACGGCTCTGCGCTGGTCGACCTCGCCAGCATCAACACCAGGCTATGGCAGGCCTTCGCGGCCAGCGACTGCAAGGGTGACATATTCCCTTTGGTGAGGCATCAACTCGACGCGCTGATGGACGGGCTTCACAACAGCAGGGGAGGGGCTGCCCACGTTCGTCTCTGCGAGCTCCTCAGCGAGATCCTGCAACTCGCCGGGGAGGTGTTCTTCGACTTGGTGCGGTACGTCGATGCCGCGCACTGCTATACAGTTGCGGCGAGCATCAGCAAAGAGGCGAATGCACATGACCTATGGTCCTGTGCCGTAACCCGCCACGCCTTCATCGGCGTGTATGAGTGCCGCTTCACCGACGCCATTCCGATGCTTGAACTCTCGGCGCATGTGGCCAGGCGCGGAGACAGTCAGTTGTCTACTCGCCGCTGGGTTGACGCCGTAGCGGCGCAGGCGTTCGCTGGCATGAGGAATGCAGTGTCCTGTCAAAACGCGATGGACTCCTCGGCGGCCGTTCGGAGCATGACCGGAGAAATTCACAATGGCGGGTGGCTGCGGTTTGACGGGTCACGGCTCCACGAGGAGCGCGGCTCATGCTACCTGCAACTTGGTCGGGCCGACGAGGCCGAGCCCGTCCTGCTGTCAGCGCTAGACCTCAATCTATCGGCGAGGCGGCGAGGCAACGTGCTTACCGATCTAGCGATGGTTGGGGTTCAGAGGCGAGACGCGGAGCAGCTCACCTTCTTCGGGCGTAAGGCGCTCGATATCGCTCAACAGACTCGCTCAGGCGTTGTCGGTCGCAAGCTGTGGCTATTGCAACGGAAGCTCAATCTCATGCTGAGCGATCCCGGGGTTCGCCAGCTTAACGACGACATCTCGGCACTCCGCTCGATGACCACCGCCGCATGACTCGGAAGGGACTCCTTTGTCGAACTCTTTAGATGCTGGCCGAATCTTTCGACAGGCATGGATCGACGGTGTGAACAAGCACTATCCGGGAGAGCCGAAGGCTTCGTACGTCACACCGTGGGATGACACGCCGGATTGGGAACGAAGCAGCGCCTGCGCCGTCTTCGGGCAAGTTCGTGACCTCATCATGTTCAGCGACGGAAGTACTCGAAGACTGAGCCGGGTGCAGCGTGGCCGGTTCGTGGCCCTGTGCTGGATCACTCAGATCTACAAGCATTTTCCCGACCCGAAGCCCGCGTACGTCGCGGACTGGGACGACCTGCCGGACTGGCAGCGGGAAACCGATGCCGACATCTTCGATCGAATCGAGGAGTCGGTGCTCAACGCCAGCTAGATTCTCGACGGCTCATCCCGATGTGCCGCTGTCGCTAGCATCGTCGGCATGGCGACCCGGCTTGTTCAAATCAACATGAAGGCACACGACGACGTCGCGCTGGGCCACTTCTGGGCACAGGCGCTCGGGTGGGCAGTCTCCAGCGAGGGGCCCGGCGTGACCAACCTCGAACCCGAGGGCTTCATCTACCCCGACCCCGTCGCCGTCTGCATCGACCTCGTCGCCTCCCCGGAACCCAAGACGGTGAAGAACCGCGTGCACGTCGACCTCGCCACCACCTCGGCGGCTCATCAAGCGGAGCTGGTCGCGCGCCTGCAGGATCTCGGCGCCACGCTCGCCGACGTGGGCCAGGGCGACGTTCCGTGGACGGTCATGGCCGACACGGAGGGCAACGAGTTCTGCGTACTGGACTGGCACGACCCGATCCGGGACACCGGACCGATCGCCACGGTCGTGGTCGACTGCGCGGATCCGCGAACCATGGCCCGCTTCTGGAACAGCGCCATGGACTGGACCCTGCACAAGGTGACCGACCACAACGCGGTACTGCGCTCCGCCACGGGCGTCGGCCCATATCTGCAGTTCCTCCGCACACCCGACGCGAAGATCGGGTGGAACCGCGTCCACCTAGACATCCGCCCATACCCGGGTGACGACATGGAGGCCGAAGCGGCCAGACTGCGGGCTCTCGGCGCCACCGCCATCGACCTCGGCGCCAGCGATGTCCCGTGGACCGTCCTCGCCGACCCGGAAGGAAGCGAGTTCTGCCTCCTCGCTCCAGGCTGACTCTCCCCAAACCGTGCTCGATTGCACGAACGGCCCACCTTGCAAATCCACGGCCGAGCCGAGACGCGGACTATTCCGATTCAATGCGGCTCGCCGCGGGTGTTGCGCGGGCAGCATTTCACCGGATCTCCCGCATCGAGAACGGGACTCAACTGCCGTCCGAGCCGTGAACCCACGAAATACGCCGGAGCGGGGAAGTAGATTCGGGGCGACATCGACGTCCGAAAGTCGCGCGGCGCGGCAATGATCATCGGAGGCGGCATGAGCGTGCCCACCACCCCGAAGCCCGCTCCGTTCACGGTGGACGACTACGCCGCCCGGATGACGCGCGCAGCGAACGCCGCCGGCGAGGCCGGCCTGGCGGGAGTGCTCGTGGCCCTCGGGCCCGACCTGGCCTGGCTGACCGGCTACCAGCCCACCGCGGTCACGGAACGCCTCACGCTGCTCGTACTGACACCCGACGGCCCGCCCACCCTGATCGTCCCGGCGCTGGAACGCCCCGACGCACAGGCCGCCGCCGGGGCGGGCGCGCTGACGCTCCGGGACTGGACCGACGGCAGCGACCCGTACCAGGTGGCGGGGTCGTTGCTGCACCCCGACGGCCGGTACGGCATCTCCGACTCCACCTGGGCGATGCACCTGCTCGGGTTGCAGAGGACTCGGCCGGGTACGGCGTACCTGTCGTTGACGGACTGCCTGCCGATGCTGCGGGCGGTCAAGGACGCCGACGAGCTGGACCGGCTGGCCGCGGCGGGCGCCGCCGCCGACGCCGCGTACGGGGAGATCCTGAAGGTCCGTTTCGCCGGGCGCCGCGAGACCGATGTCGCGGCCGACCTGGCGGGGTTGTTGCGCCGCTTCGGCCACGAGCAGGTGGACTTCACGGTGGTCGGTTCCGGGCCCAACGGCGCCAACCCGCACCACGAGGCGGGGGAACGGGTGATCGGGGCGGGCGACGCGGTGGTGCTCGACTTCGGCGGCCTGCTGGCCGGGTACGGCTCCGACACCACGCGCACCGTGACCGTGGGGGAGCCGGACGACCCCGAGGTCGGGCAGGTGCACGGCATCGTGCGGGAGGCGCAGCAGGCCGCGTTCGAGGCGGTGCGTCCGGGGGTGCCGTGTCAGGAGATCGACCGGGTGGCCCGCCGGGTGATCACCGACGCCGGGTACGGCGAGTTCTTC
The DNA here is from genome assembly GCF_047159485.1 of Krasilnikovia sp. MM14-A1004. Taxonomy (GTDB): domain Bacteria; phylum Actinomycetota; class Actinomycetes; order Mycobacteriales; family Micromonosporaceae; genus Actinoplanes. The sequence goes on from NZ_AP038773.1 coordinate 1,554,600, forward strand.
ATCCACCGCACCGGCCACGGGATCGGCGTCACCACCCACGAGCCGCCGTACATGGTCGAGGGGGAGCTGACGCCGCTCGTACCGGGGATGTGCTTCTCCATCGAGCCGGGGATCTACCTGCCGGGGCGCTTCGGCGTACGGATCGAGGACATCGTGACCGTGACCGCCGACGGCGGTCGGCGGCTCAACAACACCAGCCACGACCTGGGTCTGGTCGGCTGATTGCAGAGCAGCGGTTGAACCGACCGCCCTCCGGCGCGCGTATCCAGGAGGCTGACGGCGAGCGCGTGCCCGGAGGAGGACACCATCGCGACGAACCTCCGCACCGACGCCGTCGCGCCCGCCCGGGCCGAGGCTCGGCGCGTCGCCGGGCTCGACGGGCTCCGCGGCCTCGCGGCGCTGTACGTGGTGCTGTTCCACTGCTGGCTGCTGACCTTCCCCGGTTTCCCTGCCAACTCCGGTCCCGCCTGGCTCGGCTGGCTGATGTACGGCCGTCTCGCTGTCGTGTTCTTCCTGGCGCTGTCCGGGTTCTCGCTGGCGCTGCCCGCCGCTGCGGCCGGCTGGCGGCTGAGCAGCCTGACCCGGTTCGCGCGGCGCCGCGCCTGGCGCATCCTGCCCCCGTACTGGGCGGCGTTGGCGATCAGCCTGGTGATCGCCGTGACTGTCGTTCCGGCGTCGCATTTCGGGCCCCCGACCGGCCGTACCGTCGTCGTCTACGGCCTGATGCTGCAGGACCTCCTCGTCGCGCCGACCCCGAACGGTTCGTTCTGGTCGATCGCCGTCGAGGCGGAGCTGTACGTCATCTTCCCGCTCCTGGTGCTCCTGCACCGCCGCCTGGGCGCGGTCGGTGTCCTGGCGCTGGGCGTGGTCCCCGTCGTCACGGTCGGGCTGTGGGCCGGCACGCCAGTGGAGGGGTTGAATCACCTCGCCCTGAATCTGGCCCCGGTCTTCGTCGCGGGCATGGTCGCCGCCGGGGTGGTGACCGCCGGGGAACAGGTGCGGCGCATTCCGTGGCACTGGCTGAGCCTGCTGGCCGGCGTACCCGTGCTCGCCCTCATCGTGCTGCGCGGGTCGGTCTGGACCGTGAACCATTTCTTCTGGGTCGACCTGGCCGTCGCGCCGTCGATGGTGCTGTTCACGATGGCGGTGGCCGTCGGCCGGCCACCGATCCTGCGGCGCCTGCTCGACAGCGCGCCGGTACGGACGCTCGGCTCCGTCTCCTACAGCCTCTACCTCATCAACATGCCCATCGTCATGGTGGTCAGCCGGAAGGTCGCGGCGCCCTACGCGGGCAGCGGCATGCGGGCGTTCCTGGTGACGCTTCTCCTCGCCGCGCCGCTGTCGGTGCTGTCCGCCTGGCTGTTCGCGAAGGCGTTCGAGTTGCCGTTCCAGCGCTACCGCTCCTGGCGCGAACTCGTCACCGGAGTGCGGTGGCTCAGCCGGCGCCGAGACGGCGGTACATCGGGTAGCCGCACAGCACCCCCAGCGCGATCGCCATGATCGTGCCGGTGGCGCCGATCAGGTCCGGTGTGGCCGCGGCGGCACCGCTGTTCAGGACCTCGGTGACTCCGATGAGGCTGACCCCGCCGGGCACCAGCAGCCAGAAGGCCGGCAGGAACGACACCAGGGCGGGCGGGCCCGACGGCCGCCGTTCCACCACGTACGCCACCATGGTCATCAGCAGCGCGCCGGTGAAGCCGCTCATGTAGCCCGAGAAGACCTGCTCGCCCAGGTAGCGGCCGACCCATGCGGCGTACAGGACCAGGCACAGCCAGCCCAGCGAGCGCCGCGGCGCGGACCGGTACAGGTAGTTGCCGACCCCGACCAGGAACACCCCGAGCCAGGGCGCCCAGGCGCCGAGCCGGTACTCGCTGGTGACGACCACGACGTCCGGCCGGGGCAGGCCCACCACCTGGACCGCGCCGAGCAGGCCGAAGGCCAGCAGCACCAGTTGCAGCGTGCCGGCCACGAGCCGGCTCGCCCCGGTGACGAGCTGGGCCGCGGAGATGTCGACGACCCCCATGGTGAGCACCGCGCCCGGCAGGAAGGTCACCAGCGGGGCGATCATCGCGCGGGCCTCCGCGTCGGCCCAGCCCGAGTCGGCCGCGATCAGGGTGAGCGCGGCGACGACGAACGACGCGATCACCGGCATGAGGATCTGCGCGCTCGTCCAGCGCCCGGCGAACACCTTGAGGGCGCCGACAAGCGCGCCGAACGCCCCGGCCAGCACCAGGTCGCTCACGGTCGGGCGCAGCACTGTGCAGATGCCCGCGGTCAGGGTCAAATGCCCGAGGATCGTCACCGTACGGCCGAAGCGCGGCGGCATGGCCAGGATCTCCCAGATCCGCCGCGCCCCGTCGGCCGGCACCACCGCACCGTGCTCGGCGGCCTTGAGTACGTCGTACAGCGCCGCTGTCTGGTTCAGGCGCAGCGTTCCGCGCAGTACAGGGGTCGGCTCCAGGGTGGCGGGCTGCCCCGGCTCCAGCGCGATCACCAGGTACGTCGGCAGCACGCTGACCCGCAGCCGGGGTGCGCCGTACGCGGCGGCGACCCGGCGCAGCCGGTCCTCGATCCGGTTGACGGCCTCGCCCGCCGCGGTGAGCCCGCTGCCCAGGTAGAGCAGGAACTCCAGCAGTTCGGGTGCGTCCGGAGCCTGGTCGCTGCCGGACGTGTCGTCCGGGGGGATCACGAGACCGGCACCTGGCTTCCCTCCGCGCTCCCGGACCTTCGCACCGACGTACCGACAGGATGGGCCGGGGTGCGGAGTCAGTGGATCATCCCGGCCGGACGAGATTGCCGGTGAGCTGCGAAATAGCCCGGCAGGGATGAGGGAGTGCGGGCCGTGGACCGGACACCATGGCCGGTACCACCCGTTCCCCTCATGCCGGGAGTAGACGATGACGGCCTTCACTGTGTGGAAGTTCGACGATCCGGACGGCGCCGACCGGGCGGTCCGGTTGCTGCGCGACGCCGAGGCGGATGGGCTGGTCAAGATCGATGACCACGCGGTCATCCGGTGGCCCGCCGGGCAGGCGCAGCCGGACACCAAGCACGGCCACGAGGAGACCTGGAAGGGCGCCGGCTGGGGCGCGGTGCTGGGGCTGCTGATCGGAACGCTGTTCTTCATCCCGGTGATGGGTGGCCTGGCGGGCGCCGCGCTGGGCGCGCTCGCTAAGGCCACCCAGGACGCCGGGATCACCAAGGAACAGTTGGAGAAGATCCGCAACGAGGTGACAGAGGGGACCTCGGCCCTGTTCCTGGTGACCGAGCAGGGCGACCTCGACCGCCTCGGTGAGCGCATGCGTGGCTGGCACAGCACGCTGATCGCCACGAACCTCACCGACGGCGAACGCGAGATCCTGCTGCAGGTGTTCGGCGGCGCGTGAGCGTCAGTACGGCGTAGGGATGTGCCGGACCAGCAGGTCCGGTTCCGTGTAGCCGTCCGGCTTCTGCCGCTTCGGGAGGATCACCTCGTGATGCGGCAGCGGCCGGTACGGCACGTTCGCCAGCAGGTGCGAGATGATGTTCAGCCGCCCGCGCTTCTTGTCGTCGGTGTACGCCACGAACCACGGCGCCCACGTGGTGTCCGTGGCCTCGAACATCTCGTCGCGGGCCCGCGAGTAGTCGTACCACCGGCTGTAGGACATCAGGTCCAGGTCGGACAGCTTCCACACCTTGCGCGCGTCGTTGATCCGGCTCTCCAGGCGCCGGGTCTGCTCGTGTGGGCTGACCTCCAGCCAGTACTTGAGCAGGATGACGCCCGAGTCGACGATGGCCCGTTCCACCTCGGGGGTGGCCTGCAGGAACTGCTGGGCCTGCCGTTCGGTGCAGAAGCCCATGACCCGTTCCACCCCGGCGCGGTTGTACCAGCTGCGGTCGAAGATGACCACGTCGCCCGCGCCCGGCAGGTGCGGCACGTAGCGCTGCAGGAACATCTGCGAGCGTTCCCGCTCGGTGGGCGCGGGCAGCGCGACGACCCGGAAGACCCGCGGGCTCACCCGTTCCGTGATCGCCTTGATCGTGCCGCCCTTGCCGGCGGTGTCGCGGCCCTCGAAGATCACACACACCTTCGCGCCGGTGTCCTTCACCCACTCCTGCAGGGCGACCAGTTCGCCGTGCAGGCGGCGCAGCTGGCGCTGGTACTCCTTCTCCTTCATCCGGGGCCGCTTGGCGTCCGGCTCGTCGGGGCGGGGTGGGGCGCCGTCGCGGTCGGCCAGCAACAGATTGCCGTCCAGTTCCTTGTCGTGCTTGTGCTTCGCCATGGCGTCCTCCCCTGAGTCAGGCCGAAGCCCTGTCGGCCGGCTTCCTGCCGGTCCGTGCCCGCAGCGGCGTGACGGCCCGCACCGGGTCGATCGCGGGCTGAGGCGCCCGGTTGCGGCGGATCCACTTGCCGGTCTCCGCGACCACCGGCAGGACCAGCGCGAGGCCGATGCAGGCCAGCCACTGCGGGCCGGTGAGCCGCTGGGTCATCAGGCTGCTGCGCAGGAAGTCGGCCGTGGTGGCCAGCACGACCAGGACCACGGTGATCAGGCCGACGCCGAGGGCCTTGAGGATCGGCGGCAGCAGACCGCTGGCCGGGTCGCGGCGGTTGACCAGCGCGTTGCCCACCGTGCCCAGACCCATCACCACGAAGGTCATGGTCAGCGAGGCGCTCGGCGCGTCGGTGCGCGGGTCGTCGGGGCCCGCGATCAGGGGTACGAGCGCGGCCGCGAACAGCACCGCGGCGTACAGCAGCCAGAACGAGACGGCCGTCCGGTTGATGATCGGCAGGTTGGGGTCGCGGGGTGGCCGTCGCATCACCTCGGGATCGCCCGGGTCGGCGGCGATGACGATGACACCGATCGCGGTGGCGAAGAAGAACAGGTACAGGATCATCGACGGGGTCATGGCGACGCCCTGGTTGATGTCGAACGCGGTGGCCGCCACGAACAGCATCACCAGCGACAGCAGCTGGGTCATCTGGTACCTGATGTACGCGACGATCTTCTCGTACACCCGGCGGCCGATCTCGATCGCGCGCACCAGCGTGCCGAAGTTGTCATCCGTGAGGATCATCCGGGCGGCCTGCTTGGTCACCTCGCTGCCGCTGCCCATCGCGACCCCGATGTCGGCCTGCTTGAGCGCCGCGGCGTCGTTGACCGCGTCACCGGTCATCGCCACGATCATGCCCTGCTCCTGCATGATCCGGGCCAGGCGCAGCTTGTCCTCCGGCGACACCCGGCCGAACACGTGCAGCTCGGGCAGGCGGCGAGCCACGTCCTCGTCGGACAGTGCCCGCAACTCCCTGCCGCTGATCGCACCCGGGCCCAGCCCGAGGTTCGCGCCGATGGCCTGCGCGGTCACCGCATGGTCGCCGGTGATCATCCGTACGTCGATGCCGGCGCGCAGCGCGGTGTGCACCGCCTCGGTGGCCTCCGCCCGCAGCGGGTCGATGATCCCGACCATGCCCACGAAGGCCAGGTCGCGGGTCAGGGACATGGGTGCCTCGGCCATTGCCCGGCTCTCGCCCGGCTCCACGATCCGGGCCGCGAACGCCAGCACCCGCAGGCCCTTCTCGCCCATCCGCCGGTTCGCGGCGTCGATGTCCGCCCGGACCTGCTCGATCGGCACCTGATCGTCGCTCAGCGGCCGGCCCGCGGTCGCGCAGCGGGCCAGGACCACGTCCGGGGCGCCCTTGACCAGCTCGATCACGCGGTTGCCGCCGCCCGCCGTGGTGTCCCGGTGGAACGTGGCCATGAACTTGTACTCGGAGTCGAACGGCACCTCCGCCAGGCGCGGGTAGGCGCGCCGGGTCTCCTCGGCGTCCACCCCGAGCTTCGCGGCCAGCACCACCAGCGCGGCCTCGGTCGGGTCGCCGATCACGGCGCCGTCGTCGCTGACCGTCGCGTCGCTGGCCAGCACCAGACCCAGCGCGAGGCGGGTGAAGTCGGGCACCGCGGCGCCCGCGGCCGAGCGCAGCGCGCCGACCTTGCGGTAGCCCTCGCCCTCGACGGTGAACCAGGCGCCGTCGATGAACAGCTTCGACACCATCATCTCGTTCATCGTCAGGGTGCCGGTCTTGTCGGAGTTGATGGCGCTGGTCGCGCCGAGCGTCTCCACGTCGGTGAGGTTCTTGACCACGGCCTTCGCGTCGGCGAGGCTCCGCGCCCCGTACGCCAGCAAGCCGGAGACGAACGCGGGCAGGCCGGTGGGGATCGCCGAGATGGCCATCGCGGTGCCCAGCAGCAGCACGTCGTCGAAGGCCATGCCGCGCAGCAGGCCGACCACGACGATGAACGCGACCGCGGTCCAGGCGATGATCCCCAGCACCTTGGTCAGCGAGTCCAGCTCCCGCTGCAACGGCGAACGCGTCCGCTTGACCTGGGTCAGCATCGTCGCGATCTGCCCCATCTCGGTGAGCATCCCGGTCGCGGTGACCACCATGGTGGCCGTGCCGCGGGTGACCGAGGTGTTCTGGTACAGCATGTCGGATCGGTCGCCGATGGCGACGTCCCCGGCGGGCAGCGCACCGGGGTCCTTCGCGACCGGGGCGCTCTCCCCGGTCAGCGCGGCCTCCTGCACCTCCAGGGTGGCCGAGCGCAGGATGCGCCCGTCGGCGGGGACGAGGTCACCGGCTTCCAGGCGCACGATGTCGCCCGGCACCAGCTCCGCGGCGGGCCGGGCGAGCAACTCACCCTCGCGGACCACCCGCGCCTCCGGCACCTGCATCTTCGCCAGGGCGTCCACACTGGCGCGGGCCTTGAGCTCCTGCCGGGAGCCGAGGACGACGTTGAGCGCGATGAGCAGCGCCACGATGATCGAGGTGGATACCTCGCCGATCGCCACGCTGACCACGACCACCGCCACCAGCATGAGGTTCATCGGGTCGCGGAACTGTTGCAGCGCCACCCGCCACGCCGACGGCGGTTTCTCGCGGGCGATCCGGTTCGGGCCGTACCGGACCAGCCGCTGTGCCGCGTCGGAACGGGTCAGGCCGCGCTCGGCGTTGCTGTCGAACGCGGCGACCACGGCGTCCGCCGGGCGGGCGTACCACGGCGGGGGAGGGGCGGCGGCGCCGGACCGTGTCTGCTCGATGGTGCTCGTTCCGTCGCTCATCGCACGCCCCCTGGAATGCGGGCAGGCGGTTCCCACCCGGTCTTCCGCCCACGCTCGCGGGTCCGGGCCGCGCCCCCCTCACCCGTGCGGGATGGTTTTGCCCCTGACCGGCAGAAGCTCCGGCTATGCCGTCCGGGCCGCGCGCATCCCGGAGATCGCGGTGATCACCTGGGCGATGCCGACGAAGACCAGGATGGTGGCGCCGACGAAGACGAATGTGGCCAGGCCGATCTTCGGCCAGACCAGGACGGCGATCGCGCCCAGCACCATGATCAGCCCCGAGGTGATCCGCCAGCCCCGGCCGCCCTCGGCGGAACGCCCGATGGCCATGAAGATCTGGACCAGGCCGTCCAGCAGCCACCCGATCGCGACGATCACCAGCAGCAGGGCCAGCGAGGCGGTGATGTTGCGCAGGCACAGGATGCCGACGAGCGCGGTCAGCACGCCGAACGTGATGCCCAGGACCCGGAACAGCACCGGGTAACCCGGCACGAACAGCAGCATGACGGCGTGGATGGACCCGGTCAGCAGCAGGTTGAGGCCGAACAGCAGGCCGATCACCCGGACCGTGGCGTCGGGCCAGGCGAAGGCCGCCACGCCGATCAGAAGGGCGAACACCCCGATGGTCAGGCGCAGCCAGTCCCGGCTCTCCGGAATGGCCGGGTAGCCCAGCACGGCAGAGTCTTGATGGGTGGTCATCGTCGTCTCCCCTTGGTTCGGTGGCCGTCCGGGGGCCGGCGGCCGGTGCGGGGCAGCTGCCCTGGCGGCGATGCTGCTCCGCGTACGCGGCCCGGTCATCACCCCCGCCGCATGAAAGCCCGCTCAACGCCCGTCGGTCGCGGGCGGGCGTTCGCCCCGGACCAGGCGCCCGAGCGCGCCCTCGTCCTGCGCCACCACTTGACCGAGGATCGCCGTCAGGAGCAGGCAGAAGGACACCACGTAGAGCCAGCCGATGTAGGTGAAGGCGACGCCGATGGTGCCGTAGCGGTCGGCGCTGCTGTGCAGGGCGATGGGCAGGAACACCCGGCCGGCCGGGCGCAGGAACAGCATCGCCAGCCCGAAGACCACGCCGCCGGCGGCCAGCAGGCGCGGCGGTACCGCGTTGCCGAGCACCAGCCAGGGCATCACGACGGCCGCCGCGCAGTCCGCCGCGAACAGCAGGAACACCAGGGACAGGTCGGGCAGCGGCAGGTCGTGGGTGAGCCAGCCCAGCAGCCGCGTACCCACCATGTAGGCGGCCAGGGTCAGCACAGTCGCGAACCACCGCCACGACGCGCGGGGGCCGGACGGCGCCTGCCGCACCTCCCACACCGCGGCGTACGCGCGGGCCATCGCCCGGGCCAGACCCGTCGAGCTGACCAGCACGAGGAGGCTGCCCACCACGCCGAACGCGCCGAGACCGCCGTCGCGTATCGCGGTGACGAACAGGCTGCGGGCGACCTCGGGCAGACCCGCCCGCTCCACCATCTTGTTGCTCTCGCCGGGCCCGACCAGGGCACCCAGCAGGATCAGCACCGGGATGATCGACGTGAACGCCTGAGCGGCCAGGGTCATCGACCGGTCGAAGATCTGCACCCGGACCAGCCCGGCCGTGGTCCGTGCCAGCATCCGGCTGACCCACTGGCGGGCGAGCCAGGCCAGGGGTCGCTGCAGCCGCCGGGGCAGGCCCTGCAGCACCCGCGCGACCCGGGCCTCCCAGTCAGTGTCCGGACCGGGTGCGGGCGGCGGTCCGGGGAGGTTCGGTACGCGCGGCACGGCGGTCATCCGGGGCGTGCCACGGTGGTGCGCCGGAGCCGCTTGCGGCCGTTGCTCCCGGCGGTCACCTCGGCCGATCCGTCACTGGAGATCAGGGTGTTCATCCACCGTGTCCCCGGATCGATGTCCACCAGCAGGCCCTTGGCCAGCAGGCTCAGCGGAATCGCCAGCAGCGCGCCGAGCGGCCCGAGCACCCAGGTCCAGAAGATCAGCGACAGGAAGGACATCGTGGCGGACAACCCGACGGCGTCACCCACGATCTTTGGCTGGATCACCGACTGGATCACGAAGTTCACCAGGCAGTACAGGACGATGACCATGGTCATCAGCCGGGGGCCGCCCTCCAGCAGACCCAGCAGGGCGGGCGGTATCAGGCCGATGACGAAGCCGACGTTCGGGATGTAGTTCGTGATGAACGACAGCAGCCCCCACAGCACCGGTAGCGGGATGCCCAGCGCCCACAGCACGCCCGTGTCGATGACCGCGACGATCAGTCCGAAGACGGTCGACACCAGCAGGTAGCGCCGGGTCCCCTGAGCGAACGAGCGCAGCGCCCCGACCACCTCGGGGCGCTCGCGCGCGGCCGTGCCGAGCCGCGCCGGGAAGTGCACCGCGTCCAGGCAGAGGAACAACAGCACGGCCAGCAGGAAGATCCCGTCGGACAGCACACTCACGACGCCGCCCAGGACGGCCTGCACCACGTCCGTGATGCTGCTGGGCTGGATCAGCCCGGCGACGTCCTGCACGTGCTGGGTGTCGACGCCCAGATCACTGAGGCTCTGCGCGGTGTCCGCCCGGAGCTGGTCGAACTTGTCCTGGTAGTGCGGCAGCAGGTCGACCAGCCGGGCCACCGACAGCACCAGGGCGCCGCCCAGGCCGAGCAGGACCAGGTACACCGTCGCGACCAGCGCCAGCCCGGCGGACCAGGCGGGCGCACCGTGCCGGCGCAGCCACGTGCTGAGCGGGCTGGCGGTGACGGTCAGCATCAGGGCCAGGAACACGGGGGCGACGAGGCCCGCCACCTGCTGCATGCCGGCCACGGTGACCACCGTGCCGGCCAGCCCGAGCAGCACGATGACCCCGCGAGGCAGGGCGTACTCGCCACCGTTCGCGTCCCCGGACAGCTGTCCGGGGACGATCCCGTTGACGCGTCCCCGCAGCCGTACGACGGCGGGACGGTAGCGCCCTGGCCTCCGGGTCACCGGTGCACCCCCTCATCGAGCCCGGCCGGGCCGGGGTGCGGTCAGCTGTTCTTCAGTTCGCGGCCATGCACCGCCAGGGCGTAGATCACGAGCACGTCCACCGCGATGACGATGGAGCTCCACACCGGGTACGCGGGCAGGAACGCGAGATTCGCCAGGGCGCTGACCACGGCGATCACGATGCCCGTCACGCGGGCCCACATCTGGCCCATGAGCACACCGAGACCGGCCGCGATGGCGACCAGGCCGATGACCAGGTGGGTCCAGCCCCAGGCCGTGTAGTCCATGGTCAAGACCAGGCCGTTGCGGGTCACCAGGTAGTACTCGTCCCGGAAGATGGCGACCAGGCCCTCCATGACCTGGAAGCCGCCCAGCATCAGCATCATGATGCCGGCGAACAGGACGAAACCCACCCACGCCGTGGGTTCGCGACCCGCCCCCGCGTACGGCGCGTTGGCGGTATAGGTCGGTCTCTGCTGAGTCTCCGACATGGTGTCACCTTTCCTCGGTTGCTTCTCCGCGTCCCGGCGCACGGGCCGGACGTCTGGTCTGACGCCGGGGGACCGGTTCCCATGCTGGCCACCCGTACGCATCCCGCGCGCCATCCGCCGCGAGTGAGAACATCACCCGCCTGCCCCGGTGTCCCCGCTCGTCACGGAGGCGACGGCAGGCGGATTGTGTGCTCATTCGCGCAGGACGATCCGTCCGCGGCCGCCACCCGGTGCCATGAGGTGTGACCACGGGCGCCCTCGCGTTGACCATGGCCGTCCTGTTCGCCTGGGGTGCGTTCTCGGCGCGGCTGGAACGGGCCAACCTGACCGCCCCCATGGCCTTCGTGGGCGTCGGCGTGGTGCTCGCGAACCTGGTCTCCCTGGGCGGCCAGGCGGAGACCGAGGTCGTCACGGCGCTCACCGAGGCGACGCTGACCTGGGTGCTGTTCTCCGACGCCGCCCGGGTCGGGCTGCGCGAGCTGCGCGGCGACGCCGGGGTCTACGGGCGGCTGCTGGGTGTGGCGCTGCCGCTGACCGTGGCGGCCGGCGCCCTGTGCGCCTGGTGGCTGCTCGGCGCCCCCGGATTCTGGGTGGCGCTGTTCGTCGGTGCCGCGCTGGCACCCACCGACGCGGCCCTCGGCGCGGTCGTCATCAGCCACCCCGCGGTCCCGGCCCGCATCCGGCGGATCCTCAACGTGGAGAGCGGCCTGAACGACGGGATCGTCACCCCGATCGTCGTGGTGGCGCTGGCGGGCGCCGCCGCCACCGAACACGGCGCCGGGCCGTTCTCGGCGCTGTCCGCGGCGCTGCAGCTCGCGGGCGGGGCGCTCATCGGCGCCGGGGTGGGCGGTGGCGGCGGCTGGCTGCTGCGCCGGACCGCCCGGCGTGGCTGGACGGGGGAGAACATGGCAGGCCCGGCCGTGCTGGCGCTGGCGCTGCTGGCGTACGCGGGTTCGGTGGCCGCGCACGGCAACGGCTTCGTCGCCGCGTTCGTCGCCGGGCTGGCGTTCGGGCGGGTCGCCGGGCGTGGCGGGCCGCGGGAGGTCTTCTACGTGGAGCAGACCGCGGGCCTGGTCTCGCTGCTGGTGTGGATGCTGTTCGGGGCGATCGGGGTGCCGCTGCTGGCCGATCACGCCGACTGGCGGATCGTGCTGTACGCGGTGCTCAGCCTCACCGTGATCCGGATGGGCCCGGTGGCGCTGAGCCTGCTCGGCACGCAGTTCGGACCCCGTACTGTCGCGTTCATCGGGTGGTTCGGCCCGCGCGGGCTGGCCTCGGTGGTCTTCGCCCTGCTGGCGGTCGAGGAACTCGGCGAGGACGCCGCCCCGGCGGTCGCGGTCGTCGTCGCGACGGTCCTGCTGAGCGTGCTGGCGCACGGCGCCACCGCGGGCCCGCTGGCCGCCCGGTACGGCAGCCGGGAACCGGCCCCCGAGGCGCCGGGACCGCAGATCATCGCACCCGCCGCCCGCCTGGCGACCGCGCCCGCGGACCCGTCGACCGAGCGGAGCACCCCGTGACACCGCCGATGCGCCTGTCCACCCTGGTCGCTGTCGTACTGCTGGGCTGGGCGGCACTGGGGGTGACCATCGGACTGCTGCCGGGAATCTCGGCCGGCTCCGCCTGGGCGGTCCTGCTGGCCGCGATCGTCCTCGCGGCGCTGGGTGCCGCGCTGCGGCCGGTCGCCGCGGCACTGCTCACCCGTATCGGCTGGGTGGCCCTGTTCCTGGGCTGGCTGCTGACCCAGGCGGTGCTCTTCTACCTGGCCCTGTCGGTCACCCCGGGCCTGCACGTCGCCGGGTTCTGGCCCGCCTTCTGGGCGTCGTGGATGTACGCCGCGCTGGTCAGCGGCGGCCTGTGGGTGGTGACCGCCGGCCAGCCGGGCATGGTGACCCGCCATCTGCTGCGGGTGAACCGCCGCCACCGCCGGGACGCCACCCCCAGCGACGTGCCCGGCGTCGTGATGATCCAGATCGACGGGCTGTCCGCACCGTTGACCCGGATGGCGATGTCCACGGGCGCCCTGCCGACCCTGAACCGGTGGTTGCGCACCGGCAGCCACACCCTCGCCGAATGGCACGCCGAACTGCCCGCCACCACCCCGGCCAGCCAGGCCGGGCTGCTGCACGGCGCCAGCGCGCAGGTGCCCGCGTTCCGGTGGTACGAGAAGGAATCCGGCCGCCTCGTGGTGACCAACCATCCACGCGACAGTGCGCTGGTCGAGTCCCGCCTCACCGACGGGCGCGGCCTGCTGGCCGACGGCGGGGTCAGCGTCAGCAACGTCTTCTCCGGCGACGCCCCGATCAGCCTGCTCACCATGAGTACGGTGCGCGCCCCGCGGGCGTCCGGCCGTGCGGGGCGCTTCCTCGGCGCGTACCTGGTCGATCCGTTCGGTCTCACCCGGTCGCTGTTCCTCACCATGGGGGAGATCGTCAAGGAGCTGTACCAGGCGCGCCGGCAGCGGCTGCGGCGGGTGGAGCCGCGCATCCCGCGCACCGCCTCGTACGTGCTGCTGCGCGGGCTGACCAATGTGCTGCTGCGGCACCTGAACCTGTCGCTGATCGCGGAGCATATGATGCGCGGGGCGCCGTCGATCTACTGCGACTTCGTCGACTACGACGAGATCGCGCACCACGCCGGACCCGCCCGGCCGGAGGCGCTGGCCTCGCTGGAGGGCATCGACAGCGTGCTGGCCACACTGGAGGAGCTGGCCCCGGCCGCGCCGCGCCCGTACCACCTGGTGGTGCTCTCCGACCACGGGCAGAGTCAGGGCGCGACGTTCCTGCAGCGCTACGGCGTCGCGCTGGAGGATCTCGTCCGGGAACTCAGCGCGGCGCCCAGCGTCGTGGTGGCGCCCGAGGACGAGCAGGCCGGGCGGGCCCGTACGCTGCGGGCCGGTCTGCTGCCCAAGCTGGACGGTACGGACGGCGCGGAGACCCCGGCCGCGGACGGACGCCCGGAGCTGGTGGTCGCCGCCTCCGGCAACCTGGCCATGGTCTATCTGGCCCGGCATCCCGGCCGGATGACGCTGGAGGAGATCGAAGAACTGCATCCTGCGCTGCTGGCCGGGCTGATCGCGCATCCGGGCATCGGCTGGGTGATGGTCCGCTCGCGCGAGCGGGGTCCCGTGGTGCTGGGCCGCGCGGGGAAGCGGATCCTGGCCGACGACCGGGTGGAGGGCGACGATCCGCTGGCCGGGTGCGGTCCGCGGGCCGCCGACGACCTGCGCCGCCACGACACCCTGGGGAACGTCGGCGACCTGCTGATCAACAGTGTCGTCGACCCGGAGACGCTGGAGGTCGCGGCGTTCGAGGAACTGATCGGCTGCCACGGCGGCCTCGGCGGCTGGCAGAACCAGCCGGTCCTGATCCACCCCGCGGACTGGCCCGTGGAGCACGAGCTGATCGGCGCCGACGCGGTGCACCGGCAACTGGTGCGGTGGCTGGAACTGCTCGGTCAGCGTTCGGCGGCTCGGCCGGGAGAGCCGGGATCCGCCGCCGCCTGATCCGCGTCGTCACCGGGCTGATCGTTGCGGTGCCAGCCACGCGGGCGCCAGTTCTCTACCACCTTCGCCAGCGCGGTCACCAGGAACAGCTGGCCGATCAGCGCCTCCAGCACCGCGATGCTCTGCGCCGGATTGCCCGCGGGCACCTGGTTGCCGTACCCCGTGGTGGTCATCGTGACGAAACTGAAGAACAGGGCCTGCGACATGGTCGGGTCGCCGTTCTCACCGAACAGCGGGCCGGGCTGCAGCGCGCCCAGGCATGCGTACGCGAAGCCGAACGCCATGCCGATCAACAGGTACGCGGCCAGCGCGCCGAACATGGTCTGCTGGTCGACGCCGCGGCGGAAGCCGATGTCGAGCACGATCGAGATCGGCGCGACCAGATAGAGGACGCTGGAGGCCAGGAACGTCAGGCCGTACAGCGTCTCGACGTCGGCGAACAGCCCGGCCACGGCCAGGACGATGGCTAGGACGAACACCACCGTGGCGGCGATCCGCAGGCCCGGCCGTGCCCGCGACACCCGCAGCGCCTGCCACACCGTCCCGGTCTGCACGAACAGCACCACCGCCACGATCCACGGCCGGTCGGCCTGCAGGGCCAGCACGTACGTGACCACGATCAGCAGCAGCACGAACCCGTATCCGCGGCGCGGGGTCCGCAGCGGCAGCCGGGCCGCGGCCCGCTCGGGTGCCGTCGCCATCGTCGGTTCCGGCGCGGGTCAGCGGGTCAGATCCCGGAGCGGGTCGCCGCCCTCCTCGGGCGGCAGCCGGCGCACCTCGATGAGGCGCAGCCCCAGGCCGTGGATGCGGGAGATCAGCCCGACGACGGCGGACTGGTCGGGAAGTGACCCGTGCAGCACGGTCTCCGGCGGCTCCACGCTCACGGTCAGGTCCTGCAACTCCTTGAGCAGTTCCGCCGGGATAACCCCGGACACCCTGACCTGATATGTCGCCTCGGGCATGGCCTTCCCTCCGTCGCCGTACGCGAAATCCGTCATCCCGTGAATCTGCCGCTGCGCCTGCGCTCGGCCCGCATCAACGCGATCTCCTCGCTGCCCGGCACGACGATGTCCGGATCGAGGGCGAAGTCCAGGTCCGGGTCGCGTTCCTTGTAGTCGACCGCGTTGAGCAGCACCTTGATCGTGTTCAGCCGCGCCCGTTGCTTGTCGTTGGCGCGCACGATGACCCACGGGGCCGTCCGCGTGTCGGTGCGCACCAGCATCTCGTACTTGCGGTTGGTGAAGTCGTCCCAGCGGTCCTGGGCCTGCAGGTCGATCTCGCTGAGCTTCCACCGGCGCAGCGGGTCGGTGCGGCGCCGTTCGAAGCGGCGGGCCTGCTCCTCGCGGGTCACGCTGAAGTACAGCTTCACCAGGACGGTGCCCTGGCGTACGAGGTCCTTCTCGAAGCCGGTCACCCCACGCAGGAAGTCCGAGTACTCCTTCGGCGTGCAGAAGCCGAAGACCCGCTCGACCATCGCGCGGTTGTACCAGCTGCGGTCGAACAGCACGATCTCCCCGCCGGCCGGGAACTGCGCCACGTACCGCTGGAAATACCACTGCGAACGCTGTTCCTGTGTCGGGCGGCCCAGCGCGACGACCCGGTAGTGCTTCTCGTTCATGTACCGGGTGACCCGCCGGATCGCGCCGCCCTTGCCCGCCGCGTCGCGCCCCTCGAACAGCACGATCATGCGCAGGCTCTGGTCCTCCAGGTGACGCTGCAACTTCAGCAGCTCGATCTGCCAGGACCGCAGGTTGCGCTCGGACATCCTCGTTCCTCCTCCGACCTGCTCGACTTCAGCGTGCGTGACGAGCAGGTCGGGCACGTCATCCCCGGCGGGTGACGGGCGGGCGGAGGTTCAGATGAGGCCCAGCGCGCGGGCGCGGCGGACCGCTTCGTTGCGCCGGGATGCGGACAACTTGCGCAGGATGCTGCGGACGTGGGTCTTCACGGTGTTGACAGAGACGTACAGGGTGGCGGCGATCTCCTCGGTGGGCAGCATGCCCGCCATGCCCTGCAGCACCTCCATCTCGCGCCGGCTCAGCGGTTCGACGATGACCAGGGTGTCCGGGTCGGGTTCGGCGGTGCGTTGCGCCCCGGGCTGGGTGCCCAGCAACGCCCGGTACTGCTCCGCCAGGCCGTCGTCGTCGCGCAGTACCCGCCGCAGCTGGGACCAGACCAGCTGGACGGCGCGGCGCTGGGACTCGGGTGCGGCCAGCCGCAGCGCGTGCCGCAGCGCCGTACGCGCGCCGTCGCCGTCACCGGCCTGCGCGGCCAGGGTCGCCACGACGAGCCAGGCTTCCACCGCGACCGGCGGGGCGAGCCCGGCGGTGCCGGCCACCGGCTGGATCGCCTCGCGGGCCTGTTGCGCCTCACCCGTTGCGGTCAGCGCCGCGGCCTGCACCACGACGACGTCCGGCGAGTACGGCTCGGCGAACCCGCCCACCGTCGCCAGCGCCTGGTCGGGGTGACCCGTGGCGATCATCAGCCGGGCCCGGGACAGGGTGATCTCCCGGGCCAGCCACTCCGGCGACCGGGTGCCCTCGTGCGCCGCGGCGGCGTCGTCGAGCAGGAGCACCGCACCGCGCAGCTCCCCGCGCGCCTGCAACCGGCGCGACTTGACCAGCGCGTGGGCGCCCGCGGTCAGGCCGCCGTGGCGGGCGCGCCGCTTCGGGTCGGCGATGCGCAGGTGCCGTCCGGCGGCGTCCACGTCGTAGCGCTCCATGGCCACCCAGGCCAGCGCGAGGTGCCCGTCGGCGGGGCGCCGGGCGGGCTCCAGGCCGCACCGGTCGGCGAGATCGATGGCCTCGTTCGCCAGCTTCTCCGCATGACCGAGCCGCCCCCGGTACGCCTCGATCAGCGCCAGGTGCTGCAGGCACTCCACCCGCGGGTACTCGCATCCGGCGACCGCACCGGCCACCGCCTCGGTCAGCGTCACCGCGGCGGCGTCGATGGCACCCCGCCCGCTCTGCGCGAAGCCCTTGGCGGCCAGCAGCAGCACCCGCAGCTCGGGGTGCCGGGCCAGGTCCTCGCGGGGCGCCTGGGCCAGCGCGTGTTCCGCGGCGGCGCTGAGCTGCAACACCTGCGCGTGGTCGCCGTTCGCGGCGGCCAGCAGCACGCCGAGCAGCAGGTCGGCCAGGGCCAGCGCCTGGCTGTACTCCCAGCCGCGGCGCATCACCAGCTCCTGCGCCCGGCTCAGCTGGTGGGCACAGCGTTCTGCGGATCCGTCGGACAGCGCCAGCGCGGCGGACACGATCGCCACCTCGGCGTCCTCGGAGTCCTCCGGCAGGTGCCGCAGCAGGGTCCCGAGCCGCCCGGTACGGCCGTCGAGCACGAGCCGGCCGATCGCGTGGTGGTCGACGATCACAGTGCCGGCGCCCGCCCAGTCCCCGGCCCGGACCGCGTGGCTGACCGCCTCGGCGGTCTGTCCCTGGGCCGCGAACCAGGCCGCGGCGCGGCGGTGCAACTGCGGGGTGCGCTCCGGGGCCTCGTACATCAGCTGGGCGCGCAGCAGCTCCGCGAACAGCCGGTGGAACCGGTACGCCGCCGAGTATTCGGCCGCGGGCTGGACGAACGCGTTGCGCCGGGCCAGCTCCACGAGCAGCCGCAGGGCGTCGGTGCGCCCGGTGACCGCCTCGGCCAGCTCCGGCGTGAACGTGTCCAGAATGCTGGTCTCCAGCAGGAACGCCCGTACGTGCGGGGGTTGCACGCGGAGCACCTCGTCCACGAAGTACTCGGCGATGGTGGCCTCGTTACCGGTGATCGTGTCGACCAGCCGGTCCGCGTCGCGCCGGTCCTGCAGCGCGATGGCGAACAGCCGCAACCCGGCCGCCCACCCCTCTGTGTGTTCCAGCAGCGACGACAACCCGGCCGGGCTGAGGTCGACGCCGTGCAGGGTGAGCAGTTCGCCGGCCTCCTCCGCCGTGAACGCCAGATCCTCGCTGCGTACCTCGGCGAGCCGGCCGTCGAGCCGGTACCGGTGCAACGGCAGGGGCGGGTCCCAGCGGCCGACCAGCACGAGACGCAGCAGCGGGCTGGTGTGCCGCAGCACGAACTCCAGGTCGGTGGCCCACTGCTCGCCGGTCAGCGCGGAGACTCCGTCGAGGACGAGCAGTACGGGTATCTGCTGCTCGGACAGCTCGGCGGACAGGCGTACCAGGAAGGAGCGGTCCACCCCCGAGCTGGAGGTGACCGGAGTGAGGGCGGGAGAGATCGGCACTCCGGCGCGGCGCAGCGCCTCCACGATGTAGGTCCAGAACCCGCAGGTCTGGTCGTCGTCGTCCTCCAGCGTCACCCAGGCGACCGCGGTGCCCTCGGCGCCGCCGTTCACCCAGGACGCGACGAGCTGGGTCTTGCCACTACCCGCCGGGCCGACGACGAGCCGGACCGGGACGTCCGCCCGGTTCGACAACAGGTCGCGCAGGCGCTCCCGCGCCACCATGAACCGGGGGCGTTCGGGGATCTCGAATTTTGATCGGAGCAGTGGATCTTCCGCGGTGGCTGGATCGGTCACCGGCATGGAAACGGCGAGATCAGCGCGCACGGGCCCTCCCTCCGCTGTCGAAGATGACCGGACTCCATGCTATCTTCGCCGGTTGATCGAGGAGCCACATCGTTCGGATCGGGTAATCCCACGCTTGCGGAGAGTGGTGCTCGTCCCCGGCGGATGGTGTGCCGCGGCCCCCGTGGGTGTTCTGTCGCGTACAGGGATCGGAGTTTCCGATCGACCACCCGCGGGAGGTGCGCGATGACCGGTCAGCAGGCGGACGCCCCCCGGCACCGGGACCCGGCGGCGCGGCTCAAGGCCGGCCGGGCCGCACGCCGCGCCGTACCGTTCGAGGCCCACGCGGAGCTGCCCGCCGCCGAGGACCGGAAGGACCCGGTGGAGCAGCTCACCGCGCAGGGCGCCACCCGGGTCCCCGAGCTGGTGCCCATCCGGTACGGCCGGATGCTGGTCTCGCCGTTCACCTTTTTCCGGGGCGCCGCGGCCGTCATGGCTGCCGACCTGGCCCACACCCCCAGCACGGGGCTGAACTGCCAGCTGTGCGGCGACGCGCACCTGAGCAACTTCGGGGCGTTCGCGTCGCCGGAACGGCGGCTGGTCTTCGACATCAACGATTTCGACGAGACGTACCCGGGACCGTGGGAGTGGGACGTCAAGCGCCTGGCGGCCAGCCTGGCCATCGCCGCGCGGGGCAACGGCTTCCGCCGCAAGGAGCGCGCCGCCGTGGTGGCCGGCGCGGTGAGCCGGTACCGGCAGGCGATGAGCGAGTTCGCCGAGCAGCGCGAGCTGGACGTCTGGTACGCGCGGGCCGACCTCGACGAGATCAACGTACTGGTGCGCGATCTCAGCAAGGCCAAGCGCAAGCGTCTCGAACAGGCGCAGGCGAAGGCGCGGACCCGCGACAGCATGCAGGCGTTCCGCAAGATGACCACGCTGGTGGACGGGCAGCGCCGTATCGTCGCCGACCCGCCGCTGATCGTGCCGATCGACGACCTGCTGCCCGACGACAAGCGGGCCGAGTTCGAGCAGTGGATCCGCCAGGTGCTCGACGGGTACGCCGACACACTGTCCCCGGACCGGCGGCACCTGCTCGGCGCGTTCCGGTTCGTGGATCTCGCGCGCAAGGTGGTCGGTGTCGGCAGCGTCGGCACCCGCTGCTGGGTGGTGCTGCTCAGCGGCCGGGACCCGGACGACCCCCTGCTGCTGCAGGTGAAGGAGGCACCCCCGTCGGTGCTGGCCGCGCACGTGCCCGACGACGCCGGCTACCCCAGCGAGGGGCAGCGCGTGGTGACCGGGCAACGGATGATGCAGGCCGTCAGCGACATCTTCCTCGGCTGGCAGACCATCAAGGGCGTGGACGGTCAGGTCCGCGACTTCTACGTCCGGCAACTGCGCGACTGGAAGGGCTCGGCGCTGGTCGAGGCCATGGATCCGGAGGGGATGCAGGCGTACGCGGCGCTGTGCGGGTGGACGCTGGCCCGGGCGCACGCCCGTACCGGCGACCGGATCGCGATCGCCGGGTACCTCGCCGGTGGCGCCGGATTCGATAAGGCGCTGGTCGAGTTCGCGGAACGCTACGCGGACCTCAACGAGCAGGACTTCCAGGCGGTCGCGGCGGCGGGCCGGGAGGGCCGGATTCCGGTGCACAGCGGGGTCTGAGCAGTGCCGTACCGGTGCTCATCCCAGCAGGGTGAGTGCCGGATCCGCCACCGTGCCCACGATGGCGAGGGAGCACGATGCGGAAGGAGCACGACCATGTGCCGGTGGCTTGCCTACTCGGGAACTCCGATCCTGCTGGAGGAGCTGCTGTACAAACCGCAGCACTCGCTCATCGACCAGAGTCTGCACGCGCGCATGGGTGTGGAGACCACCAACGGCGACGGGTTCGGCGTCGGCTGGTACGGCGTCGACGGCGCGAACACCCCGACGTTGTTCCGGGGCATCGGTCCCGCGTGGGGCGACGTCAACCTGCGGGAGCTGGCGGGATCGGTGTCCTCGCCGCTGTTCCTCGCGCACATCCGGGCCAGCACCGGGACACCGGTGCAGACGACCAACTGCCACCCCTTCCGGTACGGATCGTGGTTGTGGATCCACAACGGCTCCATCCGCGACTTCCAGACCGTCAAACGGGACCTGGTGTTCGCGGTGGATCCGGAGCTCTACCGGACCATGGTGGGCTCGACCGACTCCGAGGTGATGTTCCATCTCGCACTGACGTTCGGGCTGCGCGACGATCCGATCGCCGCGGTCGAGCGGATGGTCGGGTTCGTGGAGTCGGTCGGGCGGGCGCACGGCGTGCACGACCCGATCCAGATGACCGTGGCCACCACGGACGGGGACCGGGTGTGGGCGTTCCGGTACTCCAGCGAGGGCAAGAGCCGCACCCTGTACTTCAGCACCGCGGTGACCGCGCTGCGGGAGCTGTACCCGGAGAACGAGCAGTTCCAGAAGATCTCCGACGAGACCCGGATCATCGTGTCGGAGCCGCTGGGCGAGCTGGTCGGTGCCTGGCAGCCGGTTCCGGAGTCGAGTTACGGGGTGATCCAGGCGGGCCCGGACGTCCTCGGCGACTTCCATCCCCGGCTGCCCTGACAGGTCCTACCCCGCCCGCTGGGATCCCGCTTCGCGGAGGCGGGCGTGGAACAACCCGATGCGGTACAGGCGTTCCAGGCGCCGCACCGTGAACGGGTGGGAGCGGGGCAACTGCGACAGCGTGACCCAGAAGCCGGTCAGCGCCCGCCCCTGCCGGACGAGTTCGTCCACGTCGACCACGTCCTCTGTGTGCCGTCCCGAGGCCAGCAGCACCAGGCCGGTCGCGCCCAGCGGCGACAGGTGCGCGCCGTGCCGGTCGCAGGAGTACTCCCGCAGCCGCGACAGCAGCGGGCCCAGCAACGGGATCATCTGCGAATACGCGACCGCGATCTGATACCACAGCGAGACGTGGTGCAGCCGGATGTGGCCCAGCTCGTGGCCCAGGATGAACCGCAGCCCGTCCCGATTGCTCTTGTGCAGGTTCACGAACAGCTCGTTGGCCAGCACCACGTAGTCGTGGCCGGTCGCCTGCGCCGCGAACGCGTTCAGCGTGCCGTTGCCGTTGGCCAGGTAGATCTGCGGGCGCCGCCGCAATCCCAGGCGCTTCGCGAAGTCGTCCGCCGTCTGGTACAGGTCGGCGTACTGGCGGGGGGAGAGCAGCACCGCGGTGCCGCGTACCGACGCGCGCTGGGTCTCCCGGACCACGATCAGTCCCGGGATGAACAGCAGCAGGCCGATCAGGGCGGTACGGACGGCGGTCGCCCAGCCGGTGTCGTGCAACTTCTCCGGCAGGTACGGCAGGACCACGGCGGCCCGCACGATCGCGACGACGATGATGACGTTGAGAATGACCATGAACGTGAAGAAGGGAAGTTCGGCGGGGTGCCGCAGCCGGCTCCGGGGAGCCACCCCCGGCCGCTTCTTCGTCGCCACAGCGGTCCTCCTGTTCTCACGCGTTGCCGCGCGGACGCTCGACGGGCCCCGGGCCACGATCCCCCGTCCCGAGGAGTGCAGTCTGCCGTCGATGTCGCGGCCGCCGGTTCACCCCGCCGGAATGAGGCTCCGCCGACCGGCCGGGGCCGACACTGGTGGCCGGGCCGCCGCGGGACCGCGCGGCGCGCGTACCGACGGGAGGCAGCGATGGTCGAGGTCACCGCCACCGATGCGCCCACGCGAGTGGAGTCCTCGCGGCCCGCCCAGCGATGGCTGGCCCGGCTGGCGTTCGTCACGGCGGCCGCCGCGGTGCTGCTGGTGCTGGCGGTCGCCGGCCTACGGGCCAGCATCAGCCTGCTGGTGATCGGTGCGGCGGGGAATGCGCTGGCACTGGCCGGGGCCTGGTGGTTCCTCAGCCACCGCGGGCTGCTGCGCTGGCTGGCCGGTTCGCTGGTGATCCTGGCGCCGCTGGCCGTCGCGATCCTCTTCGGGCGCGCCAATCTGATCTGGGTGGTGGTCGCGTTCGCGCTGCTGTGGATGGCGGCGCTGGCCGCCGGGCGGCGCGCGCTCACCGCGCCCGAGATCACCGACGGCCCGGCCGAACGGGAGACCCCGCCGCCGCGACGGCCGTACCTGATCATGAATCCGCGGTCCGGCGGCGGCAAAGTGGAACGTTTCCAGCTCGTCGAACGGGCCCGCGAGCTGGGCGCCGAGGTGGCCCTGCTGGAAGGCGACGTGGACGTCGTCGAGCTGGCCCGGCAGGCCGTCCGCGACGGCGCGGACCTGCTCGGCGTGGCGGGCGGCGACGGCACCCAGGCCCTGGTGGCGGGCATCGCCGCGGAGCACGGGCTGCCGTTCATGGTGATCTCCGCCGGCACCCGCAACCACTTCGCCCTCGACCTGGGCCTGGACCGGCAGAACCCGGCGACCTGTCTGGACGCGCTGACCGACGGGGTGGAGCTGCAGGTGGATCTGGGCCTGATCGGCGACCGCACGTTCGTCAACAACGCCTCGTTCGGCGCGTACGCGGCCGTGGTGCAGAGTCCCGCGTACCGCGACGACAAGACCCGCACCACGTTGGAGCTGCTGCCCGACCTGCTGGCCGGACAGCAGGGACCCCGGCTGCGAGTGCGGGCGGGCGACGCGGAGCTGTCCGGGCCGCAGGCGGTGCTGGTCAGCAACAATCCGTACGGATCGGACGACCTGGCCGGGCTGGGCCGCCGCCCCCGCGTCGACGGCGGGGTGCTCGGCGTCCTCGCGGTGACGGTGCACGGCGCGGTCGAGGCCGCCGGCTTCGCCCAGGGGCTGCGGCGGGCCAAGGCGCTGACCGTGCTCACCGCCGCCGAGGCGGTCGTCGACGCCGACGAGCCCACCGTGCCGGTCGGCATCGACGGGGAGGCGATCACGATGCCGACGCCGGTGCGGTGCACGATCCGGCCCGGCGCGCTGCGTGTCCGCGTGCCACGGCACCGGCCGGGTGTCCCCCCGCCCCGCCCCGAACTGGACTGGACGCGGTTGCGCCGCCTCGCCCTGTCCGCGGGCGGCGGATGACAACGGCAGGCCCCCCGGTTGTCATCGCGCACCTCTCCGACCTGCATCTGGGCGCCCACGACCCGGTAGCGGCGCGGACCCTGGCCGCCGACGTCGCGGCGGTGCACCCCACGGTCACGGTGGTCACGGGGGACTGCACGATGCGGGCCCGTACCGGTCAGTTCCGGCAGGCGCGGGAGCTGCTCGACGGACTGCCGGTGCCGCTGCTGGTGGTGACCGGCAACCACGACGTGCCGCTGGACAGCCCGGCCCGGCTGGTCTCGCCGTACTCCCGGTTCCGGCACTGGCTGGAGGACGACCTGGACCCGGTGCTGCGGCTCGACGGGGTGACCGTCATGGGTCTGGAGAGCACCCCGCGGTGGCGGTGGAAGAGCGGGCGGGTGTCGCGGCGGCAGGCCGACGCGGTGCGTACCGTCCTCGGGGCCGCCTCGCCGGGTGCGGTCCGGGTGCTCGCGCTGCACCACCCGCCGCGCGCCACCGGCCTGGCCCGGGTGGTCGGGCGGGATCGCCTGCTGCGGGCGCTGGCCGCCGCCCGGGTCGACCTGGTGCTCGCCGGGCACACCCACCTGCCGGCCGCCAGCAGCGTCGAACTGGACGGCTCGGCGCACCGGGTGGTCGAGGTGGTGGCCGGTACGGCCACGAGCGTACGCACCCGCGGGGTGGGCCGGTCCTGGTCGGTGATCAGGGTGGACACCGACGAGATCGTGGTCGAGGAACGGCATCAGGCCGGAGACGGCTGGCACACGCTCGGCACCATGCGCTATCCGCGCCACGAATGAGCGCGGTCAGTGTGCGGATGCCGCCGTGACGGGCGCGCGCATCCGCACCACCGCGGTACGCGCCAGCTTGTCGTGGATTCCCTGATGGCGGCTGTCCACGGGGATCCAGGCGGCCCCGATCGGAAAGTACGCCAGCACGACCCCTCGGATCAGCGCCGCGATCCAGGTCAGCCGTCGTCCACTGATCGTGACCACCCGGACTCCCAGCAACGCCATCCCCGGCGTCCGGCCCGCCAGCGCCCAGAAGACCGTGTCGTACAACGCCAGCGTCGGCGGCAACAGCAGCACGTACGCCCCGGCGGTGAGGCGCAGCACATCGGGGTCGGTGGGGGAGACGACCGCGCCGAGCAGGATCGTGATGAGCACCCCGCCCGTGAACACGGTCGCGACGAGCATGAGGTCCAGCACGTACGCGATGGCCCGGCTGACCGGACCGGCGTAGGGCTCGGTCATGGTGTGTCGGCGGGTTCCGGGCGCGGTCCGCGGTGGAAGACCCGGTAGGTGAACCGGTCGACCGCGGAGTCACCGGCTTCGGCGCCGGTCCGGATCCGGGTGACCAGCTCGTCCACCATGCTCTCGCGCTGACCGCGGATCAGATCCCGGATCCGGTCGGGTTCGCGCTCCAGCAGGCTCAGCACGTCGTCCAGCACCGTCAGCACGACGGGGCGCAGCACGCGTTCCAGTTGGGCGTCCACGAACCGGTCGACCACCGTGGAGGTGGCGACCGCGTTGACCGCCGAGTGGACCGTCGCGCTCGCCCGCTGACGGCCGCGTTCGCGTTCGCGGGCCCCGCGCTCGGCCAGTTCGGCGACGATCTCGCCGCGGCGGGCCGCGGCGCGCCGCAGTCCGGCGAGCATCCCGACGGCGGCCTCCTCGGCCTCGAACGCCGCACCGACGGCGGCGTCGCGCCACCGGCGGACCTCGGCCAGCAGGCCGGTTCCGGTGTCCTGAGCGGCGGCAGGTGGTTCGGTCGCAAGGGTTTCGACCACGCCGTCGAGGGCCACGCCGTCGAGGGCCACGTCATCGAGGGTTACGTCATCGAGGGTTACGCCGTTGACGGCTGCCGGGGCGGCGGTCAGCCCGTCGCGGGGCACGGTGGGTTCGGGGAGGATCGGCGGCACCGCCGTTGTGATCTCCATCGGCTGCTCCGGGTCGCTGGTCGTCATCTACCGACGGTGCTCCGTGGCGGCGGTCCGGGGACCACCCGCCACGGATGAGGGATGCGGCCGGGAAATTCCCGGCCGCATCGATGTGTGTGCGTTCAGCGGCGGCGGGTCACCCGCCGCGCCGTGCGCCGCGAGGTACGCCGGGCCACCCGACGAGTTGCGAACATGGGCTGCACCTCCCTGTCAGCGTGTCAGCGGGCCGCGCCCGCGGTCTCCAGGTCGTGGAGCTCCTTGGCCTCCTCGGCCGTCAACAACCCGATGCCGACCAGGTCGAGCGGGTTGATGAAGCCGTCGCCGAGGCGGAAGCCGCCCGCCCGTGCGATCGCGTCGCGCAGCGGCACGGCCCAGTGGTGTTCGATCAGCAACAGCGCGGCCGCGCTGTCGTTGGGGATGTCCGCGAGGACGTCCCATGCGTCGGCGTCGCTGAAGACCCGGACACCGCCCTGCTCGGCGGCCGCCTCGGCGCCCGCCACGGCACCGGCCTCGAAGCCCGCCTCGCCCTCGATGCCCAGGCCCACCAGTGCGCCGATCTTGCTGCCCAGCTCGATCGCTTCCTCGGTGGTCAGGTTGCTCAGATGCTCGACCTCGATGTCGCCGTCGGCGTCCTTGTAGACCGCGAGGGCGTCGATCACGCGTACGGTGTCGCTCTTGCGCAGCTTCTCCAGCTCCGCGACGACCTCGCCATGGAAATGGGGATGTTCGAAGCCCAGCACGATCAGCTGGACCGGACCGATGGCCATCTGCTGCCGCTCCTTCGCTCGATCCGACAGGAGGCGATCCGGCGCCGGCCGAACGACGCCGGCGGGCCAGGCCCGGGGGGCCGCCGTCCGCCGCGCCGAGGGATCGTCCGATCTCGATCCTTCCGGCGTCCGCCCGGCGACACCTCATCCGGCCGGGGTGACCACCGGTTGCGGTTCCACCCAGTCGAGTTCCGCCGCGGTCACGTCCGCGGCGGGCTCATCCGGCCGGTCGTGCTGGTAGCGCACCCGGACCAGCTCCACTCCGCACCGGTCCAGCCGGACCAGCAGGGCCCCGAGTTGATCAGCGGACAGCCGCCCGCGGATGGTCCACTCCCGGGCCACGGACTCGCAGCGCAGGCCGGCGAAGGCGGCACGCAACGCCGGTCCGACGAATCCCTGCACGCGGATCTCGTATCTCTCCTCCATGGCGCACACAGCCTCCGGCCCGTGATGACGTGATATCGGCTGTTCTTCACGGTCTACCCATTGCGGCGTCTCCTGTTCCTCCACAAGGGGTGATAGGTGTGGTGAGGCGGGCCGGGAAACGCCCCCGGACGTATCGCAAATCGGATGATCGGGGCCGTAAAGCGGATGTTGCCACGCTGGTGATCGACGTGTTTGGCTGGGGACGGCAGTGGCCCCCCGCCCATCCGGCACCACCGGCAACGGCGGCGGACTGTCGTGCGGGTGCCGAGGATGTCATCCGGCGCGGCTGGCCGGTGCCGCAGACCCCATCCCGCCCGTCACGCGACGCGAACGCTTTCGGCCGGCGAAGGGCGCGGATAGCTGCCAAAGGGGGCGGCGTGGAGGGTGACAACGTTCTTGACGACGTGACCGATCGAAAGCTGTTGACCGCGCGCGGCAAGCACGCGAACGGGCAGCGGCGGCCATCGCCCATGATGGCGCCGTTCATCGCGGCCAAGACCGCCCTGCCGCAGATGCTGCGGGCCCGGATCCGCCGCCAGCGCCTGTTCGACGCGCTGGACGCCGCGGTGCGGTGCCCGTTGACGGTGGTCTGTGCCGGGGCGGGCTGGGGCAAGACCGTCCTGGTCTCCGCGTGGGCCGACGCCCGGCGCACCCCGGTCGCCTGGCTGACCCTGGACGCGCACGACAATGACGTCCAGCTCTTCTGGTCGAGCGTGGCGGCGGCGCTGCGGGCGGCCGGCACGGTGCCGCCGGACAGTCCCCTGGCCGAGCTGAACGCGGTACCCACCGATCATGTGGAACGGCTGCGGCACGTGGCCCGCGGTCTGGGCCGGCTGGCCGCCCCGACGGTCCTCGTGCTCGACGACTTCCACGAGATCACCGACGACGACGTGTTGCGGGAGCTGTCGGGGCTGCTGCGCCACCCACCGGCGGGGCTGCGTCTCGTGCTGCTGACCCGTAGCCAGGTGGCGCTGCCGGTGCACCGGATGCGGGCCACCGGGGAGATGGCCGAGATCCGGGCCGGGGAACTGGCGTTCACCGTGCCGGAGGCGGCGGACCTGCTGTCCCGGCACGGCCTGACGCTGCCCGACGACGAGGTGGCCGCGCTGGTCGAGCACACCGAGGGGTGGGCGGCCGGGTTGCAGCTCGGGGCGACGTTCCTGGCCGGGCCGGACAGCCACCGTACGGTGGCCGACTTCGCCGGTGACGTGCGGGCCGTCGACGACTACCTGGCCGACGAGGTGCTGGCCGGGCAGTCCCCGCATCTCTACCGGTTCCTGCTGCAGACGAGCATCTGCGAGCACGTCTGCGGTGACCTGGCCGACGCGATCACGCTGGGCTCCGACGGGCAGCGGACCCTGGAGGAGCTGGAACGGGTCAACGACTTCGTGGTCCGGCTCGGCGCCAAGCCGCACTGGTTCCGGTACCACCACCTGCTGCGCGACGTGCTGCGGCACCGGCTGCTGCTGGAGAGTCCCACGGCTCTGCCGGAACTGCACCGGCGGGCGGCGGGCTGGCACGCCGCGCACAACTCCGTGTTCGAGGCGATCGAGCACGCGGTGGCCGCCGAGGACTGGCCGTACGTGGGCCGGCTGGTGGTGACGCAGGCCGCGCCGCTGATCGCCTCGGCGCACCGGGCGGCCCTGGTCCGGCTGCTCGCCCAGGTCCCACCGGGGGAGTTCGCGGCGACCCCCGAGCTGATGGTGTGCGTCGCCCTGATGCTGTTCCACGCGGGCGACTACGACGCGATCGAAACACAACTGGCCGGTACGAGCGAGCTGCTGCGCGGCCGCAGCGAGGCGCAGCGGCTGCCAGTGGAGATCACGTTGCGCTCGTTGCGGGTGGCGGTGCACCGCGCGGGCGGGGACATGCCCGCGGTGGTAGCGGAGACCACGCAGCTGCTGGCGATGCTGGCCAAGGTGCGCTTCGCCGAGGTGCCCTCCGCCGTGCAGTACCGCGCGATCGCCCTCAACAACAAGGGTTTCGGCCTGCTGTGGACCGACCGTCCGGACCGGGCGCAGCGCTATCTGTGGGCCGCCTCGACCGCGGCCCGTGCGGCCGGGGTGGAGTTGATCGAGATCAGCGCGCTCGGCCACCTCGCCCTGGTGGAGGTGATGTCCGGCTCGGTGCAGGAGGCGGCCCGGCTGGCCGACGCCGCCCGCGAACTCGCCGAACGGCGCGGCCTGCTGTCCGCGCTGCAGACCGGCGCCGCGCACCTGGCCCTGGCCCTCGTGCACCTCGAAGGCGGCGACCTCCCGGCGGCCCAGCGCGCCGTGCAGCAGGCGATGCGCGCCCACCGCGGCGAACCCGCGGCCGCGCAGTGGCTGGTACGGGTGGGCGTGCAGGCCCGGCTGGCGCTGGCGCAGGGTGATCCGGGTGCGGCCCGCGCGTTCCTCGACGAGGCGCGCCGCGGCGTCGACCCGCGGCTGCGGGCCCCCGCCCTGCAACGGTGGCTGACGCTGGCCGAGTCGGAGGTGGATCTCGCCACGGGCGCCGCCGACACGGTTGCCCAGCGCTACGCCGTGCTGTCGCGTTCCGACCGGCTGAGCAGCCCGGAGCGGGTCTGCGCGGCACGGGCCGGGTACGCGACGCACGACCTGCGCCACGCGGCGGAGCTGCTGACCGGGCTGCGTGCCCCGATGTCCGACACGGCCGCGACGGTCGCGGCGCGGATCGTGGGTGCCCAGGTCGCCGACGCGGCCGGGCACGGGTTGCAGGCCGCCGACCACCTCGCCGAGGCGTTCGCCCTGGCCGACTCCGAGGGCATCCGGCGGCCGTTCCTCGCGCTGCGGGACGCGCGCCTGGACACCCTGGTGGCCCGGCAGAATCTGCTGACCCACCGCAACGCGGACTTCGTCGCCGAGATCCAGTCCGCGATGCGGGCCAGCACCCCGGTGCACCGCCCGGCGCTGCCCGCGGGCCCGCTCAGCGAACGCGAGACGGAGGTGCTGCGCTACCTGCCGACCATGCTGACGGCCGGGGAGATCGCGGGGGAGCTGGGGGTCTCGGTGAACACCATCAAGGCGCACATGCGTTCGATCTACCGCAAGCTGGAGGCCCCACGGCGCAGCGCCGTGGTGACCCGCGCCCGCGAGTACGGCCTGCTCTGATCCGGCTCAGTGCAGGATGGACTTCAACGCGATCATCGTGAGGCCGAAGACCCCGGCGATCGCGGAGGAGACCAGGCGCTCCCTCGTCGTCAGCCGGCCGTTGCGGCCGACCCGCCATCCGGCGATGCACAGCAGCACGGTGCTGGTGATCAGCGCCCAGAAGATGGAGGTCCGCTGGGTGGCGCCGAACCAGTAGGCGATCATGAGGACGAGCAGGGGGAACAGCGAGGCCGTGACCATCTCCCAGCCGCCGGTCAGCTGCTGCCGGAGGCTGTGCCACCGGGGCCGGTGGCCGACGTGGATGCGTTCGGCCACGATCCGCGCGTACCGTTCGGCCGCCCAGTAGATGACCAGCGTGACGAGGACGGCCACCACGGTGGCGGGCACGGTGGGCTGGTGCGCGGCGGCCATCACCGCCGCGCTGATGATGACACCGTAGATGCCTGCCGTGGTGGCTTCCTGCGCCTCGCTGATCACCACCATGTGGGTTTCGGGATCGGTCCCCGGTTCGTCCACGGTCGGGTCCCAGCTCACGCGGGACCACCGGCGGCGACTCCCGGGGGCGCCTCCGTGTCGTGCGCGGCCGCCGAGCGGCCGACCAGGGTGACCAGCACCTCGTAGGCCGCCAGGGCCACGACGATCACCAGCAGGGACGTCCACGACGACAGGATCAGTGCCAGCACCGCGGCGACCACGAGGCCGCCGACGCGCAGCACGTCCAGGTACCGGGCGGTGAAGCCGGGCCCGTTGGTGACCGCCGCACGCGTACCGGTGCGGGTCCAGCGGCCCACGGCCCGCGCCCCGGCGGCGATCCGGCGGCGCAGCCACGTCGGGCCGCGGCCCGGCCCGATCAGGTACATCACCGCGGCCAGCACGGCACCGATCCAGATGATCTGGTCGCCGCGGGTCCGCAGCTGGCTGAAGACGGTCGTGACGGCCGCCGCGGCGCCGTCGCGGTACAGGCCCGCCGGGACCTGGTTGAGGATCTGGTCGCGGACCGCCCGGATCACCGCGGCGACGGTCACCGCCGCCACGACCAGCCACAGACCCAGCTGCAGCAGCGTACGGCGCCGCCCCGGCGAGATCAGCAGCGCGAGCCCGAGCAGCACGAACGTGGCGACCACGAACAGCACCAGGTCCCGCTTCGCGGTCTTGACCATCTGCTGGACGGCCGCGAGCTGACCGGAGTTGTACACGGTGAACTGGGCGAAGTTCGCGGGCAGGGTCACGCCGAGGGCGTCCTCGACCCGGACCCGCAGGTTCTCGGGAATCGCGCCACTACTCAGGTCGGGCAACGTGAGCTGTTTGCCGAACAGCGTGGGCAGCTGGGTGCTGAGCGCCCGCAGCACCTGGTTGATCAGCGGCAACAGGTCGATCTCGACCCGATCGTTGTGGGCCACCACGATGTCGCTGGTGCCGTTGAGGATGGCCACGGCCCGGTCGTGGGCCCGCCGGTTCAGTTCCAGCCAGATCCGCTGGAACTGGTCGCTCTGCAGCACGTTGTACACGGTCTTCTCGACCGCGTCGCGGAGCTGGCTGGTGACCGGCCCGGCGATGAACGCGGCCTGCGCGGGCAGCACCGTCTGCACCCGCTGCTGCACGTCGATCGCGGCGAACACCTGGTTCGTCGCGTAGTCGGCCACGGCCGCGGCCACCTTCGGGTCCTGCGGCAGCGGGGCGATGGTCGCCACCCACTTGTCGGTGTTGAACGCGGTCCGCGCGGACCACACCCCGACGACGCTGGCCACCATCGCGAACGCGGTGATCGCGATGAGCACCGCCGCGGTGATCCGGCGCATCGTGCCGATCGCGGACGCCCGGCGGTGCCGGGTGTCGAGCCGGCTGTTCAGGTCGGCGACCTCGGCCCGCAGCCGGGCCACTTCCTCCACGTCCGAAGCCCACGTGGGCTCGCCGGTACGTCCGGCTGCCGTGATCTCCTGGGTGGCGTCCGCGCTGGGCGTGGCGTCCGCCGACATCGGCTCGATGCTCATCGCCGCTCTCCCCTCGGCGCCCGCACCTCACCGCCGTGCACCACCAGCGTGTAGATGGCCATGAAGTCGAAGGCGACCGCGAAGATCGTCCACGCCGGGTACGCGGTGACGAACCCGATGTTCACGAACGCGTTGACCGAGGCCGCGACGACGCCGAGCGTGCGGGCCCAGGTCCAGCCCCGCAGCACACCGATGCCGGAGGCGACCAGCGCGGCGCCCATCAGCAGCAGGGTCCATCCCCACACGGAGTAACTGAGGTCGATCACCAGTTTCGACGCCGGTGCGAGGTAGAAGTCCTCGTCGAGCAGCGCGATCAGCCCTTGCATGACGTTGATCAGACCCGTACCGATCAGCACGATGCCGATGAAGAGCACCCAGCCGAACCACGCGGTCGCCGGGTCCGCATAGTTGCGCAGATGCGCGGGGGTCTGCTGTACGTGTGCCATGGCGAGTCCGTTCTCCGGTCACCGGTACGGGCGCGGCGCGGGCCGCGCCGAGGCGGTGGGTTGGACGGCGGTGTGCGCCGTGCCGGCCAGCAGTGAGCCGATGGCGACGCCGAGGATGAAATTGAGCCCCGCGGTGAACATCCGGGAGCCGAGCCCCGTCTCCGTGACGAACGGCGCCAGCATGGCCACCACAGTCGCCAGTGTCATCACCCAGCCGAAGAACCGCAGCGGTTTCGGCGTGTAGAGCAGCAGCAGATGCAGCACTCCGGTGGCCGCGAGGGCGCACAGGGCGGCGCCGACGGCGTACCAGCCGGTGTCGGCGTCGCCCCAGACCCCTTCGCCCTTCGGGGCGAGGATCTCCACGCCGAACAGGCCGCGCCCGACCAGGATGCCCACGACGGCGAGCAGCGCGGCCACCAGCGCGGTGGCCACACCACCGGCCCAGAGTTTCGAAGCGTTGACCACCGGGTGCGACGATGCGCCGGCCGAACCGTACATCGCGGTCATGGCGTCCTCCTCGGGCGGTTTCGGCGCGTGCGGCCGTGTCCCGCCGAGCCTCTCGACGCCCGGCCGGGGCTGCCTCATCCGGCGGGGATGAACGGTTTCCGGGCCTGGCCGCGGCCCCGGCGGGGCCGCATCGGGGCCACCGGGGCGCGCGCCGGGCGCCGGGCAGCTTCATTCGCGCGGAATGAGGACCAGGGGGCTCGGCCATGGCTGACTGACCTTGACGCCAGCGACCGCAACTCTGCGGCGCAGACCGCCGGGCGGGCGGGGCCCGCCGCCGCGCGGCGGCGGACCGGTTCAGTACAGAAGGGATGTGTACGGATCATGGCAACACTCGTCGCCATCGGTTACCCCGACGAGACGACCGCGACGGCTGCG
Organism: Krasilnikovia sp. MM14-A1004; assembly: GCF_047159485.1. Lineage (GTDB taxonomy): Bacteria > Actinomycetota > Actinomycetes > Mycobacteriales > Micromonosporaceae > Actinoplanes. Next base: position 1,587,702 of record NZ_AP038773.1, read on the forward strand.
TCGCTGGAGGCTCAGCGACTCAGCAAGGATCTGATCATCCAGCCCGACGCGATCGCGGTGATCATCCGGGACCGGGAAGGCAAGTTCCACGTCACCACGAACCACCACGCGGTGGGCGGCGGCGCGACCTGGGGCATGTTCTGGGGCCTGTTGTTCGGTCTGCTGTTCTTCATCCCGTTCCTGGGCATGGCGGTCGGCGCCGGGCTGGGCGCGCTGATGGGCAAGATGACCAAGGGCGCGATCAACAAGGAGTTCCAGGACCAGGTACGTGACCTGGTGCAGCCCGGAACCTCCGCGCTGTTCCTGGTCGTCGAGAAGGTCACCCCGGACAAGGCGGTCGACGCGCTGTCGAAGTTCGGTGGCACGGTCCTGAAGTCGTCGCTGCCCAAGGAGACCGAGGCCAAGCTGCAGGAGGCCCTGCACAGCGGCACGGACACCGAGGAGATCATCAAGACGGCCCAGGCCGAGGAGGAGACCCCGGCGGCGTCCACCCCGTGACCTGAGTTCCGGCGGGCACGGCCGGGGCGGCGAGCGCCACCTGCCCGGTCGGACGACACCGGATGCCGGCCCGCACCGCGGGCCGGCATCCGCGCGTCCGGTGCCCGCCGTTCATCCCGCGGAGATGACGTGCGGACACGCGTGCGGTGGACATCCTTCCGCCATGAGACGGATGACATTGGTTTCGGCGAGCGCGGCACTCGTGCTGCTGGGCGCCGGCGCATGCGGCACGGACTCGCCCGCGGTCTGCGACAGCCTCGACCAGGTGCAGAACTCGATCGATCATGTCAAGGACACGAACGTGTCCGAGAACGGGCTCACGCAGCTCAAGACCAACCTGCAGGCGCTGCAGACGGAACTGCAGCGGCTGAAGACAGACGCCAAGAGCCAGTTCACCGCCCAGCTGACCGCGGTGCAGACCGCCGCGGACCAGCTGAAGGCCAGCGTCGCCTCGGCGAAGACCACGCCGAGCGCCGCGACCCTGGGCAACGTGCGGACGGCCGTGGCCGGTCTGGGCACCAGCCTGCAGCAGCTCGGCGACAGCATGGCGGGGACCTGCTGATGGGCATGGTGACGCCGGCTTCCTACGGCCCGAGCCGGCCCTGGCCGGGCCCGGACCCGCCGTACGCGGGTGTGCAGCACAGCGAGGCGACGGACTGGGTTGCCTGGGTCCTGTTCGGCGGGATCCTGCTGGTACTGCTCGGTTCGATCCACCTCGGGGCCGGGCTGGTGGCGCTGTGGCGCCCGGAGATCCTGCACGGGAGCCGGGCGAACATGCTGGTGCCGATCGGCCTGACCGCGCTGGCCTGGACGCAAGTGGTGCTGGGCGCGGTCGCGGTGGTGTTCGGCGTGGGGCTGATGCGCGGCCTCACCTGGGCCCGGATCGGCGCGGTCGTGCTGGCCAGCCTGTCGGCGTTGGTGGATTTCGCCTTCATCGGGGTCTATCCGGTGTGGTCGGTCACCGCGCTGATACTGACGGGCCTGATGATCTATGCGGTGGTGGCGCACGGGGGCGAGGTGGCCGCCGCTTACGCGGACAAGTAGCGGGCCGACACGTAATCGGGAAGGGGCCGCATGACGGCGATCGGCCATTGGGTTCCCGGGTTGCGGGCCGCCACGACGTACCGCCGGGAGTGGCTGGCCAAGGACCTGGTGGCCGGGCTGGTCCTGTCGACGCTGCTGGTGCCGCAGGGCATGGCGTACGCGGAACTGGCGGGTCTGCCCCCGATCACCGGCCTGTACACGTCGATCCTGTGCCTGATCGGCTATGCGCTGTTCGGCCCGTCGCGGATCCTGGTGCTGGGGCCGGACTCGTCGCTCGGCCCGATGATCGCCGCGGTGATCGTGCCGATCGTCGGGTCCGGTGGCGACCCCGCCAAGGCGGTGGCGCTGGCCTCGATGCTCGCGCTGATGGTCGGCGTGACCATGGCCGTGCTCGGGATCGCGAAACTCGGCTTCATCGCCGACCTGCTGTCCAAGCCGACCCAGATCGGCTACATGAACGGCCTGGCCGTGACCATCCTGGTCGGCCAGTTGCCGAAGCTGTGCGGGTTCTCCGTGGATGCCGACGGCCTGATCGGGGAGGCGGTCGCCTTCGTCCGCGGTCTGGCCGACGGTGAGGCCGTGGGGGCGGCCGTCGCGGTGGGCGTGTTCACCCTGGCCGTGATCCTGGGACTGCAACGTTTCCTGCCGAAGATTCCCGCCGTACTCGTCGGGGTGGTCGCCGCGATCGCCGCGACGTGGGTGCTGGACCTGGGGGAGCGCGGGGTGAAGCTGGTGGGTGCCCTGCCGAAGGGTTTCCCACCGCTCACCCTGCCGCACGCCTCCTGGTCGGAGCTGGGGCTGCTGCTGGCCGGGGCGTTCGGCATCACGCTGGTGTCGCTGACCGACACGATCTCGACGGCCTCGGCGTTCGCGGCCCGCACCGGCCAGGAGGTCCGCGGCAACCAGGAGATGATCGGCATCGGGGCGGCGAACATCGCGGCGTCGTTCTTCCAGGGCTTCCCGGTCAGCACCAGCGGCTCGCGCACCGCCGTGGCGGAGCAGTCCGGGGCCCGCTCGCAGCTGACCGGGGTGGTCGGCGCGGGCCTGATCCTGCTCATGCTCGTGTTCTTTCCCGCTCTGCTGAAGGACCTGCCGCAGCCCGCCCTGGGCGCGGTGGTCATCGCCGCGTCGCTGTCGCTGGCGGACATTCCCGGTACGGCCCGGCTGTGGCGTCACCGCCGCACCGAGTTCGCCGTGGCGATGGCCGCGTTCCTCGGCGTCGCGCTGCTCGGCGTGCTGCCCGGCATCGGGGTCGCCGTGATCCTGTCCGTGCTGAACGTGTTCCGCCGCCTGTGGTGGCCCTACCAGGCGGTGCTCGGCCGGACCACGGATGTGGCCGGCTACCACGACGTGAGGTCGTACCCGCACGCGGAGCGGATGCCCGGCATGGTGCTGTTCCGCTTCGACGCGCCGCTGATCTTCGCGAACGCGCGGGTGTTCCGGGAGCAGATCCGCGAGCTGGCCGCCGCGGACCCGGCACCACGGTGGATTGTCATCGCCTCCGAGCCGATCACGGACGTCGACACCACCGCCTCGGACATGCTGGAGGACCTCGACGAGGAGCTGAACGCCCGCGGGATCTCCCTGGTGTTCGCCGAGATGAAGGACCCGGTACGCCGAAAGATCGACAGGTACCACCTGACGCGTGTGATCGAACCGGAGCACTTCTTCCCGACGCTGGAGGACGCGGTCGCCGCGTACCAGGCGCTGACCGGTGCGCAGTGGACGGCGCCCGGCGCCGACCGTCAGCCGCGCGGCTGAACCCCGTCATTCGTCCCGGATGACGCGGCCGGACCGGGCTGCGGAAGAGCATGACGGGCATGAGCAGCGCAGCATCCCCCCGATCCTCCGGCGCTGAACAGCAGCGCCTGCACGAAGCCGACAATTCAGGCGTCCCGTGGCGCCGGTGGGGTCCCTACCTGAGCGAGCGGCAGTGGGGCACGGTCCGCGAGGACTACAGCGCGAACGGCGACGCCTGGGCGTACTTCACCCACGACCAGGCGCGTTCGCGCGCGTACCGCTGGGGTGAGGACGGCATCGCCGGGTTCTGCGACGACCAGCAGTTCCTCTGCCTCGCGGTGGCCCTGTGGAACGGCCGCGACCCCATCCTCAAGGAACGCATCTTCGGCCTGACCAACGCCGAGGGCAACCACGGCGAGGACGTCAAGGAGTACTACTTCTACACCGACTGCACGCCCACCCACTCGTACCAGCGGATGCAGTACAAGTACCCGCAGGCCGAGTTCCCGTACAACGATCTCGTGTCCACCAACGGCTCGCGCGGCCGCACCGACTTCGAGTACGAACTGCTCGACACGGGGATCTTCGCCGACAGCCGCTACTTCGACGTCGTGGTCGAGTACGCCAAGGACGGCCCGGAGGACGTGCTGCTGCGGATCACCGTGCACAACCGCGGCCCCGAACAGGCCGAGCTGCGGCTGCTGCCCACCGCGTGGTTCCGCGACACCTGGTCGGCCGGGACCGACGAGGAACGGCCGCAGCTGCGGGCGGAGCCCGGCTCGTCCGTGATCGCGATCAGTCACCCGCAGCTCGGCGAGCGCTGGCTGCTGTCGCTGGACGGCGACCGCCTGCTGTTCACAGAGAACGCGACCAACACCGAACGGCTGTACGGCACCCCGAACGCCACCCCGTACGTCAAGGACGCCTTCGACTCCTACGTCGTGCACGGCGACGAGGCCGCCGTGAACCCCGACCGGACCGGCACGAAGGCCGCCGTGGACCTGCCGTTGACGCTCCCGCCCGGCGGCAGCGCCGTGGTGCGGCTGCGGCTCACCGACACCCCGCCCGTCCCGGACGATCCGCGCTTCTCCGCGTCCGGCTTCGACGAGATCGTCGAGCGGCGCCGCGCCGACGCCGACGAGTTCTACGACGAGGTCCTCGACCCCGAGCTGGCCGCCGCGGAACGGCCGGTGGTCCGTCAGGCGCTGGCCGGGATGCTGTGGAGCAAGCAGTACTTCGGCTACGACGTCGAGCAGTGGCTCACCGAGCACGGCCTCGACCCGCTCGACGCGGGCGGCGTCCGCAACGGCGACTGGTTCCACCTGGTCGCCCACGACATCATCTCGATGCCCGACACGTGGGAGTACCCGTGGTTCGCGGCGTGGGACCTCGCGTTCCAGGCGATCACGCTCGGCCTGGTCGACGTCGCCTTCGCCAAGCACCAGCTCGATCTGCTGCTGACCCTGCGCTACCAGCACCCCAACGGCCAGATCCCGGCGTACGAGTGGAACTTCAGTGACGTCAACCCGCCCGTGCACGCCTGGGCGACGTATCTGCTGTACGAGCTGGAGAAGGCGAACACCGGCCAGGGCGACCGTGCCTGGCTGAAGGACGCGTTCCTCAAGCTGGCCAAGAACTTCACCTGGTGGATCAACCGCAAGGACGTGGACGGCCGCAACGTGTTCCAGGGCGGATTCCTCGGCCTGGACAACATCGGCGTCTTCGACCGCAGCGCCCCGCTGCCCACCGGCGGCCACCTGGATCAGGCCGACGGCACCGCGTGGATGGCCCTGTACTGCCAGAACATGCTGCAGATCGCGCTGGAACTGGCCGACGAGGAACCGGTCTACCTGGAGCAGGCGCAGACGTTCCTGCAGCACTTCATGCTGATCGCGGTGGCGGTCAACCGGACCGGCGGCAAGGCCGAGAGCATGTGGGACGAGCAGGACGGCTTCTTCTACGACCTGCTGCGCATGCCCGACGGCAACGCCACCCGGATGCGGGTCCGTTCCATGGTGGGGCTGCTGCCGCTGGCCGCGGCCACGGTGCTGAGCCCCGAGCTGGCCGAGCGGCACCCCGAGCTGCTGGCCGGGGCGCAGGACTTCGTCCAGCGCCACCCGAGCGTCGCGTCGGTGCTCACCCCCGGGCGCTTCCGCGGCGAGCGCGGACACTACGTGCTGGCCCTGTTCGACCAGCAGCGGCTGCGACGCGTGCTGGCCAGGCTGCTCGACTCCGGCGAGTTCCTCAGCGACTACGGCATCCGCTCGCTGTCGCGCTACCACCTGGAGCATCCGTACGGCCTGGACGTGGACGGGCACTGGCACGAGGTGTCGTACCTGCCCGCCGAATCGGACACCGGCATGTTCGGCGGCAACTCCAACTGGCGCGGCCCGATCTGGTTCCCGATGAACGCCCTGATCATCCGCGCCCTGCTGAATCTGTACGTGGCCTACGGCGACGAGTTCACCGTCGAATGCCCGACCGGCTCGGGCCGGCAGATGACGCTGTTCGAGGTGGCCCGGGAGATCTCCGACCGCCTCACCCGGATCTTCGTGCCCGACGAGCAGGGCCACCGCCCCTGCTACGGCGGCCAGACGATCTTCGCGGACGACGAGCACTGGCGGGAGCTGCTCACGTTCAACGAGTACTTCCACGGCGACAACGGCGCCGGTGTCGGCGCCAGCCACCAGACCGGCTGGACCGGGCTGGTCGCCGTGTTCCCCAACCTGTTCGCGGGCCTGACGAGCCAGGATCTGCTCGCCCGTGGGATGATCGGCGTCCGGCGCACGCGACAGGAGAGGCGATGAGCGGCTGGCCGTCCCACCCGGTCGTGTACGAGGTCGACACCTGGCCCTGGCTGGCCGAGCTGGGCCGCCGCGCGGGCGCCCCGGTCACCCTCGCCGAGGTCCCCGCTGCCGCCTGGGACGAACTGGCCCTGCCCGGCACCGACGCGGTGTGGCTGATGGGGGTGTGGCAGCGCAGCCCCGCCGGGCTCGCGGTGGCCCGGCAGAACGCGGGCCTGCGGGACGCGTTCCGCGCCGCCCTGCCCGACCTGACCCCCGAGGACGTCGTCGGCTCGCCGTACTGTGTCCGCCGGTACGTGGTGGACGACCGCCTGGGCGGCCCCGACGGCCTCGCGGCGGCCCGCGCCGAACTGGCCCGCCGCGGCCTGCGCCTGATCCTGGACTACGTGCCCAACCACGTCGCGCCCGACCACCCCGCCCTGCTGGAACACCCCGACTGGTTCGTACGCGGCACGGCACGCGACCTGGCGGCCGCCCCCGACGACTGGCTCGACATCCGCGGGCTGATCGTGGCCCGCGGCCGGGACCCGTACTTCCCGGCCTGGCCGGACGTGGTGCAGCTCAACGCGTTCCGGCCCGAGCTGCGGGAAGCCACCACCGACGTCCTCGACCGGATCCTGCAGCAGTGCGACGGGGTCCGCTGCGACATGGCGATGCTGCTGACCAACGACGTGTTCGGCAAGACCTGGGGCGGCCACGTCGGTGCCACCCCCGCCGAGGAGTTCTGGCCCGCCGTGTTCGGCCCGCTGCGGCTGCGCCACCCCAACGCGGTGCTGATCGCCGAGGCGTACTGGGACATGGAGTGGGACCTGCAGCAGCAGGGCTTCGACTTCTGCTACGACAAGCGCCTCTACGACCGGCTCGCGCACGACGACGCCGCCGCGGTGCGCGGCCACCTGACCGCCGGGTACGACTACCAGCGGCGCCTGATCCGCTTCATAGAGAACCACGACGAGCCCCGTGCCGCCGCGGAGCTGCCCGCCGGCCGGGACCGGGCCGCCGCCGTCGCGGTGGCGACCCTGCCCGGCGCGACGCTGTGGCACGAGGGCCAGTTCGAGGGCCGCCGGGTACGCCTGCCGGTGTTCCTCGGCCGGCGCCCCGACGAGCCGGCCGACGACGGCCTGCGGCGCTTCTACCACCGCCTGGTCGCGTCGGCCGCCGACATCCGCCGGGGCGACTGGACACTGCTGGAGGTCGGCGGCTGGCCGGACAACCCCACCCACCGCGACGTGCTGGCCTGGGCGTGGCACGCCGGGGACCCGCACCACCTGGTGGCGGTGAACCTCTCCGGCCAGCCCTCGCAGGGCCGGGTGGCGCTGCCGTGGCCGGACCTTCGCGGGCGGTCGTGGCGGCTCACGGACCTGCTGGACAGACGGGTCTTCGACCGCGACGGCGACGAGCTGGCCACCGAAGGCCTCTTCGTCGACCTGCCCGCGTGGGGATTCCACGTCCTCAAGGTGGAGCCGCACTGACGCCGTGGGCGGGGTCGTCGACCGGGTGGACCGCCTGCAACAGCAGCACCGGGTGCTGGGGTTCGGGTACGCCGTCGTACGCAAGTACCTCGACGACGGCGGCGGCCGCGAAGCCGCGCTGATCACGTACTACGGCTTCCTGAGCATCTTCCCGGTGCTGCTGCTCGGCGTCACGCTCGTCACCCGGGTGCTGGCCGCCCGGCCGGACCTGCGGCAACGGCTGATCACGGCGTTCGTGCCGTCGTCGTTGCAGTCCAGTGTGGAGAGCGCGGCGGCGGCCATGCCCACCTCCGCGGTGCCGCTGACCATCGGCATCATCGGCCTGCTGTATTCCGGCGCCGGGGTGGTCTTCTCGGCGTACCACACGCTCAACCATCTCGCCGCGGTCCCGTACCGGCTGCGGCACGGCATCGTGGAGTGGCTGCTGCGGGTCCTGGTCGTCCTGGTGCTGCTGCTGGCCGGGGTGGTGGCGGTGGGCGGGCTCACCGTGGCGGTCACGGCCGTGCCCGGCCTGAGCGCGGTGCCGCAGGCCGCTGCCCTGCTGGGCTCCTGGCTGATCGCGTACGGGGTGCTGCTGCTGGCCGCGCGCCTGCTGCTGTCCCGCCCGGCCCCCGTCCGGTCACTGTGGCCGGGCGCCGCGCTCGGCGCGACCGCGGTGACCGCCGTACTGACCGTGGGCGCCGCGGTCCTGCCCGGACTGGTCCGCCGCGCGGGCGCGGTCTACGGCAGCTTCGCCGCCGTCGCCGGCATGTTCTCTCTGCTGTACGTACTGAGCCTGGCCCTGGTGTTCGCGGCCGAGGTCGCGGCCGTACGCCAGGGGCGACTGTGGCCGCGCGCCCTGGACCGCGACCGGCCCACGGCGGCGGACGCCCGCGCCCTGGCCCTGATGGCCCGCGAACAGGAACGCGACCCCGCCGACCGCATCCAGCCCGTGACCACCAGGCAAGAGTCCGGTCCGCCGGGATGATCGCCATCGGTTTACGACGCGGTGGCGGACAGCTCTCTCACGGCCTGGAACATGTCCGCGCAGGTGAACGGCTTGGACAGGCAGCCGACACTTCCGGACGAGACGCGGATGTGATCGGCCGAGTTCCAGAACCCCGTGATGAACAGCGCGGGCAGGTTCGGGACCCGCTGACGCAGCTGGTGCAGCAGGGTGATGCCGTCGGTGCCCGGCATGGCGACGTTCAGCACCACGGCGTCGGGCATTCCGTGCCGCTCCACCTCGGCCAGCGCGTCGGCGGCGTCGTCGGCGACGAGCACGGTGTGTCCGTTGGTGCGCAGACAGGCTGCCATCATGTCCTGGACGTCGAGGTCGTCGTCCACCACCAACATCTGCATTTGCCGCACCTCCGGTCGTCTCTCGCCTTTCTTATCGCCGGTTTCGGCCGGGTGGTGTAGGCCGGTCCGGAGCGGGCGCCGTCACAGGGCCAACGTCCCGAACCGGACATACCACCCCTGTTGGGGGCGGCGGACTGCGTGCCCGGACGCCCCGGTCTTCGTCCCGCCGAGCCGAGCGGATCACCCGACACCATCGGGTTACGGCTCGTGTGCCCCTGTTGTGCTCCAGCGTGGCGTGGCAAGGTGGGAGATTCCACCTCCGGATTGCCATGCCCCGCCCCGCCGAAGGGGTAGCGCAGCCCAGGGAGTAGCCATGTCGCACCAGGACACCGGCCGGCGTCGGGCAGCCGGAAACGGCGATGTGGAGGTAGCTGACGCCGCGCCGCTACCCGCTCACATCTCCCGGATCCACACCCGCAGCCCGGACGAGCACTATGCCTGGCTGGCCGTCCGATACGCCCACCATCAGCGCCGGGTGCGGGCCGGAGCCCACGGGTTCGAGTTCTTCTCCGAGACGGGCTCCCTGGGCGCCCTCAGTTTCATCCGGTCCCGCTACCGGGCGGCGACCGCGTACGCCGAGTGGCCGCCCGTCGCCCACGTCATGGCCCCGCACGTGTACTCCGGCCGGTGCGTGCTGAACTGGAAGGGCAGCGAGGTGCGGGTGCCCCCGCGGGGCGCCGTGCTGATCCCACCCGACAACTTCTCCATGCTGCTCGACACCGCCGCGTACGCCAGCCTGCTGATGCCGATGGACGTGGTGAGGCGGGTGGCCGAGGAGACGACAGGGCTGGCGCCGGACGACTTCCGCTTCACCGGGCTGCTGCCGGTCTCGGCCGATGCGCAGCGGCAATGGCTGATCACCACCGACTTCATGCAGCGCAGCATCTACAGCCGCAGCCTGGAGTCGCCGCTGCTGCGGGCCGCCGCGGAGCAGATGGCCGCGGCCAGCCTGCTCGCGACCTTCCCGAACACCGCCATGACCACCGAGATCCGTACGCCCGGGGACCCGGCCACCCCGGCCACCGTGCGCCGGGCGACCGCGTTCATCGACGAGCACGCCGACGAGCCGATCAGCGTCAGCGACATCGCCGCGGGCGCCGGGGTCGCGCCCCGCACCGTGCAGGCCGCCTTCCGGCGGTACCGCTACACGACCCCCACCGCGTACCTGCGGCGGGTCAGACTGGCCCGTGCCCACGAGCAGCTGATGGCCGCCCAGCCCGGCGACGGCACCACCGTCGCCGCGGTTGCGGCCTGCTGGGGATTCGCCAGCCCGCACCGCTTCGCCGCCGCCTACCGACGGGCGTACGGTCAGGATCCGGGGCGGACCCTGCACCCATGAACGCGCATCGCGATGAGGAGGCAGGATTGACCGCCACGAGAGTCACCCGGGAACCACCGCGGTACCGGGTCGAGTTCGACACCACGGACCCCGACCGCGCTCGCGAATACCTGTCGGCCGCCTACGACACGCCCATCGCCTTCAGCGGCGACCGCGCCACCTATCGGTTCCGGCACGTCCGGCTCGGGCCCGGACCGTTCCACCTCGACTCCGTCGACTATCAGAGCACCGCCGAGTACCGCGCCAACGCTCCGTTCACGATGGCCATGGTCGCCCGGGTCCACCGTGGCGTACGCACCGACTGTGCGACAGGCGAGCGTCTCGGCCCCGGCGATCTCGCCCTGCACGTGCCGCCCGAAAAGCCACAGCATGTGCGGCAGGAATATGTGCTGTGGTCCGTGGCCACCATCCCACCGGAGGCCATCGCCGAGGTCGCCCGCAACCACCCCGACGACCCTCCGCGTCCGGTGCGCTTCACCGCCCGGCGCCCGGCCCACCCCGGAGACACCCGCCGTTGGCTGCATGTCGTCGACTACGTCACCGAGAGCCTGACGAACGCCGCCGATCTCATCGCCCATCCCCTGATGGTGGGGCCGATGACCCGGCTGCTCGCGGCGACTCTGCTCACCACGTTCCCGAATTCCTGCGCGCCCGAGCCCTGCTACCAGGACCGCACCGACGCGACCCCAGCGGCTCTGTCCCGCGCGGTCGGGTTCATCGATGCCAATGCGGACCTGGACATCAGCCTCGTCGACGTGGCCCGCGCCGCCCGTGTCACGGTCCGCGCGGTCCGGCACGCCTTCCGCCTGCACCTGGACACCACCCCGACGGAATACCTTCGCCGGGTCCGGCTCGACCGAGCCCACCAGGAACTCACCGATCTCGTGCCCGGCGACGGCACCGCCATCGCCGACGTCGCCGCCCGCTGGGGTTACACCAACTCCAGCCGGTTCAGGTCGGACTACCACCGCCTCTACGGACGATCCCCCGGCCGCAGGCCGGGTCACTAGCAACCACAAGCCGAGGTGTCCTCAGCCAGCGGGATGCCGGGTCTGCAGCCGGCCCTGGTCGGCGTCCTGTGCCTCGATCAGGTCGAGGTCGCGGACGCAGAAGCCGTGGTGCTCGAAGGTCTCGTTGAGCACCGTGCCGAGGCACTGCCGCACCGAGCGGCCGCGGGCGTACGGGGGCCAGACGTCGTCGTCGGGCACCGGCGCTCGCGCGGCGAGTTGTGTTGCGGTGACCTCGTCGAGCCAGGCCTCGAGCTCGGCGGTCTGGGCGTCACGCACGCTCACGATCTCGTCGAGGGCCGGATCGAGCGAGAGGTCGAGCCCGTGCGCGCCACGGTAGGGCTCGACGGTCGTCCCGATGCCCATCGGCGTGAACAGCTCCGTCGAGCCCAGGCAGCAGCGGCGGAACCACGAGTCGTGGACGAAGACCAGGTGGCGCAGCGTCTGCACCGCCGACCACTCGTCGTTCACGCTGCGGCGCTCGATGCCGGGCGTACGGCGGATCCGCTCGATCGTGGCGGACCAGCCGGCATGGAGCTGATGCGATGCCTCGCGCAGATCGGCAGGGTCGTCGGAGCGGATCAGCACCCGCACCGGATGACGCCGGTCGAGCTCCGCCTCGACGTACTCCGTGACCTCGACTCCGTTGACCACGAGGTTGGTGATGAGCCCGTCGATCACGGCGTCCTGCATGACGACGCCGATCAGGCGTGCCCCGGTCAGATCGCACTCGCGGAACTCCACACCGTGCAGATCCTCGTCGGCGAATCGCGTCATGCTCCGCATACTAGGTCCGGGCACCGATTCCGGATGGTGCGGCTAGCATCGCCCTGTGGATTCGTCCCTCGACACCCTGCCGAAGATCGGTGCTCCCGCGACGAGGGCCTTGACCGGGGCGGGATACTCGTCGCTCCGTCAGCTCGCCGGGGTGCCGCGCGCGGAACTCGCCAAGCTGCACGGCATGGGGCCGAAGGCGCTCGGGATCATCGAGGCCGCCCTCGACCAGCACGGTCTCCGGCTGGGATGACGCGTCGTGCGCGCCGGGCGTGCGTGGTCCCACGTCGGCGGGTGATCAGCTTCGGAACAATGCCGCGACCCGGCCACCGTCAGCCGGGAGAGCGGGTCACGCACGCGTGACCCGCTCGTTCCGTACGTCGGATCAGCTTCGGGTGATCTTGGCCGTGGCGAAGGCGCGGTTGCTCCAGTTTCCGGCCAGGTCCTGCACCCACACCTCGATGTAGATCTTGCCCTTGGCGAGGCCGGGCAGGCGCAGCGACCACTTGCCCTTGGTGACGGGTACGTAGAGCGGCGGCACGCAGTACTTGTCGAACTGCGCGTCGGACGTCACGCGCTTCCACGTGCGCTTGGCGGTGTAGCAGTAGACCTTGTTGCCGGTGACCCGGGTGACGTGGACCTCGGCCCGGAAAGGACCGGCGCCCCGGTCGGTCGCCGTGCCCTTGACGTACTTCCAGGACCGGAGCCGGTTGGCGTGCAGCGGCTTCGTGATCTTCGGGACGGGCCGCCAGCTGTCCACCTTGACGTTGACGGTGCCCATCCGGATCGGGGACGAGGCGCCGTACTGGTTGTAGAAGGTCGCTCGCAGCGTGACCGGGCCCTTGACGACCCCGCCGCCCTTGCGGGTGTCGTAGAGGATCGTGACGCGCTGGTTCTTGCCCTTCAGGATCGGCACGTAGCCGTCGCCGTTGTCGAAGGCGATCTTCGTGGTGCCCGCGGGGACGTTCGAGAACGTGACGACGATGTCCTCGTACCGCCAGACCGAGGTCTTGCTGATCCGGAATGTGCCGGGGGTCGTGATGGTGACGGCGGTCGCGGTGGTGCTGCTGTTGCCCGCCTCGTCGGTGTAGGTCACCGTGATCGTGAAGCGGCCGTTCCGGGTGTACGCGTGCGGCGTCGCCACCGTGCCGGCCAGTAGCGTGTCGGATGTTCCGTCACCCCACGTAACGGTGCGGGTGACCTGCTCCGGGGCGCTCACGTTGTCGGTGACCGGGCCCTGAGTCAGGCGCACCGACTGGCCGATCCAGAGCGCGCGGCTGTTCAGCGTGAACGTGCCGACCGGGGCGGTCGTGTCCGCGGCGGCCGGGTCCGGCAGCGGGCCGGTCGTGTCGGCGAAGGCCGGCGAGGCGGCGGCCGCGCTGCCCGCGAGCAGGGCGCCACTGATGGCGAGAGCCAGCAGCGGACGGGTGAGGCGGGGGTTCATCAATCTCCTCCGAGGGTCGTCCGCACGGAGGAGAAGGCGTGCACCGATATGGCGCAGCCGGCTGGACGCCGTCCTGCCAGCGAACGCGCTGTGTTACTCCCCGTGATCGGGGCTCAAGTTACCTCACGCTGAGTGGTGAGATCAATCCGCCGTAGGGTCGGGCGTCGCCGTGCTTTTATCCGCATCCTGCGGAGAGGTAAACCCCGGAATGCCGCTTTCATTGTGTTTCGCGTAGGGATGCGGAGTAGTGGGCAGTGACTCGCCGGCCGGGGCGGGCGGCCGGGTGGCCGGGAGGAAGGAGGCGGCGACCAGCCCCACGAGTCCGATGGCGGCCAGTACGGCCAGGGCCAGGCCATACGAGCGCTCCGGGGTCTTGGTGATCCCCGCGACCAGGATGGTGCCCGCGATGGCGGTGCCCAGCGACGAGCCGAGGTTGGAGACGCTGCGGGACAGCCCGGAGATCTCGCCCTGCAGGTTGTCCGGGAAGGCGGACTGCACGACGTTCACCGACGGCGTGAGCATCGCGCCGACCCCGAACCCGATCACGAACAGGCCGGGCAGGTAGGCCAGGACCGACGTGGAGACCACGTCCAGGGCGATGAACAGCACGATGCCGGTGACCGTGAGAACGAACCCCGCCATGATCAGGGCGCGCTGGGTGCGCCGCGTCGCGAAGCGCTCGGCGGCGGCCGACGACAGCAGCAGGCCGGCCGTGGCGGCGGTGAGGATCAGGCCGGTCTGGATCGGGTTGTAGCCGTAGATGACCTGCAGGTAGGCCGACACCGTGAACGAGATGCCCAGCAGCACCAGCCACTGGATGTTCTGGGTGACCAGGCCCAGGTTCGAGGTGCGGTTGCGGAACAGCGCCAGCGTCAGCAGCGGCTCGCGGCCGGCCCGCTCCTTCGCCCGTACGGAGAAGAAGAACCAGGTCAGCACGAGCGCGCCCGCCGCGATCAGCCCGAGCATGAGCCAGCCGTTGTTGTCGGCCGCGAGGATGCCCAGCACCACGAGGATGAGCCCGGCCGCGGACAGCACCGCGCCCGTGATGTCGAACGACTTGGTGGCGTCCGCGGGCAGCGGGTCGCGCACGTCGCGACGGCTCAGCAGCACGATCACCACGATGATCGCCGCCTGGAACACGAACGCGGCCCGCCAGCTGATGGCCGTCGCGATGATGCCACCGATCAGCGGGCCGGTGGCCGCGCCGATTCCGCCCATCCCGTTGATCGCGCCGAACGCGCGGGCCCGCGAGGTCACGTCGGTGAACAGCATCGTGGTGAGGATGTAGACCGGCGGGATCAGCAGCGCGGTCCCGATGCCCTCCAGGATCGAGTAGCCGATGATGAGCATCGGCAGGCCCTGGGCGAACGAGCTGATCAGCGCGCCGAGACCGAACACGGCCAGGCCCACGTTGAGGCAGCGCTTGCGGCCGTAGCGGTCGGTCAGCTTGCCGCCGGGGATCATGAGCGCCGCCATCACCAGCAGGAACAGCGTGATCGCGAGCTGTACGCCCTGGACCGTGGTGCCCAGGTCCGTGGCGATCTCGTTGATCATCACGTTCATGTTGGAGCCGGCGAAGCTGCAGATGAACTGGGCCAGCGCGAGCGGGATCAGCACCCGGCGCAGCGCGGCCGACGGTCGCCCCGACCTGACCTGCTCAGTCATGCTCTACCTGCTTCCCCGAGACCGGCGGACGTTCACCGCGCAGCCTGCACCCTGCCGGGGCGCGCGGGCATCATCCTCCGCGCATGATGCCGACCGTCGGCCGCGACCGAATGATCGGACGAAAGCACGGGAAGGGTGACTGCCATGCCTGACTATCCGCCCATCGCCGATCACGGCCTCATCGGTGACTTGCAGACCGCGGCGCTGGTGAGCACGGACGGCTGCGTCGACTGGTTCTGCGCACCCCGCTTCGACTCGCCCAGCATCTTCGGCGCCCTGCTCGACGCGCGGCGCGGCGGTCACTTCCGGATCCGCCCGACGGCCGACGTCTTCACCACCAAGCAGCTGTACTTCCCGGACAGCGCGGTGCTGGTCACCCGGTTCCTCACCGAGGCGGGGGTCGGTGAGGTCGTCGACTTCATGCCGGTCGCGGGCGCGGTGGCCACGACCAGTCACCGCCTGGTGCGGATGGTCCGCTGCGTACGCGGGGAGATGACCTTCGCGGTCGACATCGCCCCCCGCTTCGACTACGGCCGGGAGAGCTTCGAGACGCGCCTGTTCGAGGACGGGGCGGTGTTCGAGGGCCCGCGTACGGCGGTGACGGTCCATCTGGTCCGGGAGCCGGACGACGAGCGGATCGCGCGCAGCTGGGTAGTGGACGGCGACGTGCGCGGGGAGGTCCGGCTGACCGCGGGGCAGATGCGCGGACTGATGCTGGAGACCGGTACGGCGGGCCCGATCCGCCCGATGCGGGCCGCGCAGGCGCAGCGGCTGTTCGAGGAGACGGTCGACTTCTGGGCGGGCTGGCTGCGCGGCTCCACGTACGCGGGGCGCTGGCGGGAGACGCTGCACCGCTCGGCGATCACCCTCAAGCTGATGACGTACGCGCCGACCGGTGCGCTGGTGGCCGCGCCGACCGCGGCCCTGCCGGAGCAGATCGGCGGGGAACGCAACTGGGACTACCGCTACACCTGGGTCCGCGACGCCTCGTTCTCTGTGTACTCGCTGCTCGGCATGGGCTTCACGGACGAGGCCGCGGCGCTGGGTCTCTGGCTGCGCGACAGGGTCGCCGAGCAGGCCGACAAGAACGGCAGCGGCCCGCTGAACATCATGTACCGGGTGGACGGCTCCAGCGACCTGTTCGAGGAGACCCTGGAGCACTGGGAGGGCTACCGCGGTTCGGCGCCGGTGCGCATCGGCAACGGCGCGGCGGACCAGTTGCAGCTCGACATCTACGGCGAGGCCATGGACAGCCTGTATGTCGCGGACCGGCACGGGCTGGCTCCCGGCCACCGGGGCTGGCTGCGGATGTGCGAGCTGCTCGACTGGGTCGCCGGGAACTGGGACCAGCCGGAGGAGGGCATCTGGGAGACCCGCGGCGGGCGCCAGGACTTCACGTACGGTCGGCTGATGTGCTGGGTGGCGCTGGACCGCGGCATCCGGCTGGCGGCCGAGCACGGCCGGCCCGGACCGGTGGCGCGCTGGGAGCGGGAGCGCGACGCGCTGTACGAGCAGATCATGGACCGGGGGTGGAGCCCGACCCGCCAGGCGTTCCGCCAGCACTACGCCACCGACGTGCTGGATTCGTCGCTGCTGCGGATGCCGACGGTCGGTTTCGTCACCCCGGCCGACCCGATGTGGCTGTCCACACTGGATGCCATGGACACCGAACTGGTCACCGACAGCCTGGTGTACCGCTACGACCCGGCCGCCTCACCGGACGGGCTGCGCGGCTCGGAGGGGACGTTCTCCCTCTGCACGTTCTCGTACGTCACCGCGCTGGCCGGGGCGGGGCGGCTCGGCAAGGCGCGGGTGACCTTCGAGAAGATGCTCACGTACGCGAACCATCTGGGCCTGTACTCGGAGGAGATCGCGCTCACCGGCGAGCAGATCGGCAACTTCCCCCAGGCGTTCACCCACCTGGCGCTGATCGACGCCGCGATCGCGCTGGACCGCGCGCTGGACCGGCACCCGTCGGCGGGGCGGCGCGGCACGGTCCCGGCCGGGGCCTGACGGGAGCGCCCGC
Organism: Krasilnikovia sp. MM14-A1004; assembly: GCF_047159485.1. Taxonomy (GTDB): domain Bacteria; phylum Actinomycetota; class Actinomycetes; order Mycobacteriales; family Micromonosporaceae; genus Actinoplanes. The sequence continues at coordinate 1,604,856 of NZ_AP038773.1, forward strand.
CGGGCCCCGGCCGGCCTCCGTCACGGTGCTGCCGCGCCCGCGTTGCCGGCGGACACCGGCGCCATGGCGACCCGCCCCCGGCCGAACGCGTCCAGGCGCCCCCAGCGCCCGGGGATGTCGAGCAGCTCGATGCGGCCCACCCCTTCGGGCAGCGCCGGGTCCACGACCAGGTGCTCACCCAGTGGTTCGAGACCCAGCATCGTCCGCAGCAGCAGCAGCGGGGCGCCGGACGACCACGCCTGCGGGCTGCAGGCCGTCGGATACTGCACCGGGTACTTGGTCAGCGCGCGCTCGTAGCCGCCGAACGCCTCCGGCAGCCGTCCGTTGAAGAACTCCGCCGCCTCCAGGATGCCGTCCGCGACGCGGGCCGCCTCCTCCTTGAAGCCGTACCGGCGCAGGCCCCACGCGATGATGGAGCAGTCGAACGGCCACACCGTGCCGACGTGGTAGCCGATCGGGTTGTACCGGTGCTCGCCCTCGGCCATGGTGCGCACTCCCCAGCCGGAGAACAGCCGGGGCCCGAGCAGATGCTTGGCGATCGCCTGTGCCCGCTCCTGCTCGACGATCCCGCTCCACAGCAGATGGCCAATGTTGGAAGCGAGCGCGTCGACCTGTGTCCCGTCCGCGTCGAGCGCCAGCGCGAAGTACTCGCCGTCGGCGACCCAGAAGTCACGGTTGAACCGGCGTTTGAGGTCGGCGGCCTCGCGTTCCAGCCGTTCGGCGTACGCGTTGTCGTGCCAGACCAGCCGGGCCAGCCGCGCCCCGCGCACCTTCGCGTCGTACGCGTACCCCTGCAGTTCCGCGGTGGCCCGCGGGAATCCGGGGATCCGGCCGTCGCGGTACGCGATGGAGTCCCAGGAGTCCTTCCAGCACTGGTTCTCCAGGCCGGTCTCCTTGTTGCGCCGCTCGTACGAGATGTATCCGTTGTCCATCAGGTCGGCGTACTGGTCGATCCAGTCCAGTGCGGCGCGGGCCTCGTACTCCAGGTCGCGCACGAGGTTGGTGTCACCCGACCACCGCTCGTACTCGTCGAGCAGGACCACATACAGCGGGGTGGCGTCGGCGGAGCCGAAGTACGGCGTGTGCGGCCGCTCCTCGAACGCGCTCAGCTCGCCGTAGCGCATCTCGTGCAGGATGCGGCCGGGGTCCTCGTCGCGGAAGTCGTCCACCCGGGTGCCCTGCCACCGGCCCAGCACCCGCAGCGTCGTCTCGGCCAGCTCGGGGACGAACGGCAGCGCCTGCAGGCTGGTGAAGATGCTGTCGCGGCCGAACATCGTCATGAACCACGGCAGGCCCGCGGCGGGCAGGCTGTGCTTTCCGGCGATGGCCGGGGCGAAGCGCAGCGCGGCCAGGTCGACGATGCTGCGCCGATAGGTGACCTTCATCGGCTCCCAGTCGCACTCCAGCTTGGGCGCCCGCGCGATCCACTCCTGCAGGTCGGTGTGCAGGTCCCGGGGTTCGCGGTGCTTGCCGTTGGCGATGATCGGATGACCGTCCTTGCGGTTCATCACCGGCGTGGCCCGCAGCTCGGTGGTCCACTCGTCGTGCGGCTGCACCTCGATCTCGTACGTGAGACCCTCGTTGGTGATCTGCGCGGGCTGGCTGGTCGAGATCTCGGTGGCCCGGTGGAAGGGGCCGCGCTCGTAGGCGAGCACGAGGCGGTCGGATTCCACCTGGGTGTGGTAGGAGCCCTTCTTCTTCTGGGCGTCCTTCACCTCGAACAGGTCCGCGAAGTCGCTGCCGGCGGCCATCTTCAGGGTCAGCTTGGCGGGCTCGTCGGCGTGGTTGAGTACCGTCACCCGCTCCTGGAAACCGTCGCTGATGGTGCGGTGCCGGATCACCGAGAGCTTGGCGTCCACGTACACCGTGCCCGTGCCGACGACGAGGAAGAACCGCGTCTCGAAGTACTGCAGGTCGTCGACGGACAGGGGAGAGAGCCGGTGGTCGTCGACGGTGAGCACCCAGGTCGACAGGTACCGCGTGTCGTTGGCGAAGAAGCCGTCCGGGTCCGTCGGTGAGGCCTCGATGTCGCCCCGCCCGTCGCTGACCACGAAGTGGTTGCCGTCCAGGATCCGGACGTCGTTGTCGCTCATGCCGGCGCTCCCGCCTGTGCCGTGGCCATCGTCTGCGGCGCGCGCCCCCCGGGGGGCCCGGGGAACAGCCGCTGGACCGAGACGATGAGGTTCGCGTTGCCGTCCAGGCCGATCTCGCCGCGCAGCAGGGCCGCCATGGCGTTCACCGTGCCGCCGACCAGGCCCTCGAAGACGGCCCGCTCGGCGGTGACGATGCTGTCGGCGGGCCCGTCGCCGGGCGAGACGTCGAGCTGCCCGTCGCGGACGACGAGCCGCCACGAGTTCGTCTGCCGCCCGTCGACGATGTCGAAACGGACCGTCGCCGTGACGTGGCTCAGCCGTGGTTCGTGCTTGCGTTGGCTCAGGTCCTCGAAGAATTCGCTGATCGGATCAGCCATGGTGTGTGTTCCCCTCGCTGTGCGCACCGCTCAGCGGCGCTCACCCGGACGCGAGCTGAATCGCTCGCTCGATGTTGGCGGCCGCGGAGACGATGCGGGCGCTGCCCACCACGGGCGCCAGTTCGATGAGTACGGCCCGGATGTCCTCCGGGGCGATTCCCATCTGGTCGGCCACCCCGAGGTGAACCAGGTAGGAGGCCGGTGACGCGTCCAGCGCGATGAGGGCGGCGAACCGGGACATGATCGCGGTCCGTTCGTCGAGGCCGCCCTGCAGCATCGTGTCGGCGTTCATCCGGGCCACGGTCTCGAGTACGGGTCCACTGCCCTGCGTGAGGTCGTGGAGGAGTTCCTGCAGCTGTGGCTGGGCTGTCATCGGGCTCTCCGATCGTCGCACAGATGTGGTGTGACGTCGCGAGAATCGCAGCACCGGGCGCCGGGACGCGTCATCCGTCCGGGGCGAAATCACCAGGCATAAAAATTGACAATTGTCAATGTCTTGTGTCACCCGAAACATCTCGGTTACCGTACGGTAACATCCGCCCGGTAGGCGCCGCCGGACACCCCCAGCCCCATCCCCCACCAGGGTGTGGCTCCGTTCCTGTGAGGCCCGGCATGACGCTGCGCAGAATCCTGACCTCGCTCGCTGCTGCGATGATCCTGATCGTCGGCGGCCCGGCAACGGCGGCGGTCGCCACCACGACCACCGCCACCGTCACCTCGAACCGCCCAGCCCTGCGGTTCGTCGACATCACCGCACCCGACGGTGTGGTCCTCAAGGCCAACGTGATGACCCCGGCGACCGGCAACGCCCACCCGGCGATCGTCTTCGTCGCCAGCTGGGGGCTCAACGACGCCGAATACCTGGCCCAGGCCACCAAGTTCGCCCAGGACGGATACGTCGTCCTGTCGTACACCACCCGCGGCTTCTACTTCTCCGGCGGCACGATCGATGTGGCCGGACCGAAGGACGTCGCCGACGCCCGTGCCGTCGTCGACTGGCTCATCGCCAACACCCCCACGGACCCGGCCCACATCGGCATCGGCGGGGTCTCCTACGGCGGTGGCATCAGTCTGCTGGCCGCGGCACACGACCCGCGTATCCGGGCGGTGTCGATGATGTCCGGCTGGACCGACCTGGTGCAGTCGCTCTACGCCGACCAGACCCGGCACCCGCAGGCCACCTGGCTGCTGCTCACCGTCGGCCGGATCGTCGGTCACATCAGTGACGAATTCAAGGCGATCGCGGACGACTACTTCGATGGGCGCAACGTCCCCGGACTCATCGAGTACGGCACCCAGCGCTCCGCGATGACCTACCTGGACCAGCTCAACAAGAGCCGCCCGGCGGTCCTCATGGCCCAGGCGTACGGCGACAGCGTGTTCAGCCCGAACCAGCACGTCGACTTCTTCAACGCCTACCACGGTCCGAAGCGCCTCGAGTACGCCCCGGGCGACCACGCCATCCCCGAACTGCTCGGGCTCGCCGGACTGCCGAACCATGTGTGGACCAGCACCCACCGCTGGTTCGACCAGTACCTGCGCGGCGTCGAGACCGGCATCGACACCGCCGACCCCCTGGTCCTGGAAGTCCGCAACACCGACGGCGACGTCGAGGACTACCCCGACTGGGCCCACGTCACCGGCACCACCAAGCGCTACAACCTCTCCGGCGCGAGCTGGACCGGCACCGGCGGCATGAGCACCAACGAGGTCACCGGCAACTGGTCCGCGCGGATGTCCACGTCCGGTGACACGATCGCGGACTCCGGGGTCGTGGTGCTGTCCAACACCGTCGAGGCGCTGACCGGCCACACCCCGCACGCCTGGCTGCCCGCCGTGAACCGGCGCCGGGCCGCCGTGTGGGGCACGGACTGGCTGAAGGCCACGCAGCTCCGCGGCATGCCGCGGATGCACCTGACCGTGAAGCCCAGCGCGGCCAACGGCACCCTCGTGGCGTACCTGTACGACGTCAACGCCGTGGGCAGCGGAGCGCTGATCACGCAGGCCCCCATCAGCTGGGTGGACGCCAAGCCGGGCGAGCCGACCACGCTGGACCTGCGGTTGCCGCTGACCGCCTGGGACGTGCCGTCCGGGCACTACCTCTCGCTGGTCGTCGACACCAAGGACCCGCTCTACCAGGGCACCAATCCGCGCGACGCCAGCGTGACGGTGACCGGCCCGAGCTGGTTCGACGTGCCGCTGCGCTGAGCGGTGCGGCCTGATGCGGCGGCGACCTCCGTCCGGTCGCCGCCGCTTCAGTGCGCCCCCGCCTCGATCAGCAACACCTCGTCCGTATTCTCGACCGGCACGTGATGCCGGTCCTCGTGGGTCCGGACCGCCGCCGCGTACGCCGGGTCATCGTGCGGCAGGATCCGGCCGCTGCCGTTGCGGACCTGCCCGCCCCGGCACAGTTCGACAGCGGCCTCCCGGCGGAAGTGCCGCCACCACTTCTTGTCCGGGGCGTCGCCGACGAGCACCACGTATCGGTCGCCGTCGGCCGCGTACAGCACCGGCAGGGCGACGGTGCGGGCACCGTCGGCGGTCCGGTAGCGCAGCTCGCACATCTCCGCGTCGAGCAGGCGATGCAACCGGGTCGAGCGGAGCACGGCCAGGACCGCGCGGTTGACCAGCGCGGGTGGCCGGTGCGTGCGGCGGCGAGTCATCCGGTTTTCGCCCCTCTCGTACGCTTCAGCCGGTTTGCCTCCTGGCGACTCCCGTCATGGTGGCGGACCCGGCGTCACGCCGCGCAGGGTCTTCCGGCCTCTTTCGTCCGAGAAGTGTGAGCTTCACTCGACTTTTTTCCGACATCACAGTGGTGCGCCGCCGCCGTGCTCGGCAGGCTGGCAACCGTGACTTCCTTCGATCGGGAGCTGGCCCGCAGCAGCGCAGACATGTTCCGGGAACGGCGGCGCACGCTGTCGGACCTGCCCATCCCGGCGGGGCGCGGCTGGGAGCCGTTACGCGTACGGATGGCCGACGCGCTGCACGAGCCGCCGACCGGGATCGCCGGTGTGATCTCCAAGCTGGAGACGGTGCAGGGCATCCTCGACGACCTGCCCCCGAGCCCCACGAACAACCGCGTGTCCGCCTTCAACGACCTCTATCTGATCATCACCCGCCGGGTCGACCGGGCGCTGCGCACAGACGCCACGTCCCCGGATTTCCTGGAACTGCTCGACGTCGAGTTCGCCAAGCGCTACTTCGCCGCCCTCAACCTGTGGAACTGCGACGACGAGGACACCCCGGATGTCTGGGAGGTGCTGTTCAAGCGCAGCCACGACCTCGAGGTGAGCCGGCTCGTGGCCGCGATCCTGGGGGTCAACGCGCACATCAACCACGACCTGGCGCTCGCCCTGATCTCCACCTGGGACCAGTTGGGCGCGCCCGACGACGACCGGATCAACCCCGACTACCTGCTGGTCAACTACATCTTCTACGACGAGATCCAGCCGTTGCGGCGGGGCTTCTCCGACGCCTGGCAACTGGAACTGGACAAGCTCGTCGGGCCACTGGACGACTGGAGCCAGCGCGTCCTTGTCAACGTCACCCGGGCGCACGCCTGGGAGCAGGGGCTGCGGATGTGGGATCTGCGCACCGACCCGGACGACTTCGAGCAGGCCCGGCGCACCATGGACCGCGCCGCGTCGCTGCTGGGTGAGTGGATGCTGGCCGCCGACCGGGTCGTCACCGACGCCGGTGACGTGGTCGAGGGCGGCTGGCGGTTCGTCCGCGGCCTGTTCGGCTGGGACGACGCCGAACGCCCGGCCGACGTCGCCGCCGCCCCGGTCCGGTGATCCCGGCTCCGCTACCGCTGTGCGGTGCGGCGGCGCCGGTGTGCGTGGGCCAGAAGGGCCAGGGCGGCCCCGGCGATCGTCAGCGCCAGCCCGGTCGCGGCGATCGGAGTGACGGGCGCGCCGGTGGTCGACAGTGGAGTGCTCGGCTCCTCGGTCGGCTCGGGGACGAGGGCGGGCGCGACCCCGGCCGGTGCGGAGTCGCCGGCCGTGGTGCGGGTGACGACGGTGACGGCATAGGTGGCCCCGTTGGCCAGGCCGGTGATCGTGCACGTGGTGGCGTCGGTGGTCGTGCAGGTCCGTACGCCGGCCGCCGTCAGGGCGAACAGGCCGGCCGACGTTTCCTCGGCCGGCCCGTTGGCCTTGACGCAGGGTGTCCCTGTGGCCGGGCAGGAGTCGCTGGCGGGGGCGGCGGTGGCGGCGTAGCCGAGCGGCGTTCCGCTGCCGGGATCTCCCGGTCTCCACGACACGGTGATGGCGCCGTCGTCGGTCCGCACGGCGGTGACGACCGGGGGGTCGGGGAGGGCGAACGGCGCGACCGGCCCGGCCACGGTGCTGGCGGGTGAGGTGCCGGCGGTGGTGGCGGCCACCACGGTCGCCGTGTACCACGTATCCGCGGTCAGCCCGGTGATGGTGCAGGTGGTGGCGGTGGTGGTGCAGGTGGCGCCGCCGGGCGACGTGGTGGCGGTGTAGCCGGTCAGCGTGCCGCCGGCCAGGTCGGCCGGACGGGTCCAGGAGACGGTGATGCTGCGGTCGCCGGGTTGCAGGATCACGCCGGTGGGGGCCTGCGGGCGCCACGACACCGGCACGGGAGTGCTCCGGTCGGTGGTGCTGCCATCGCCCAGCTGCCCGTTGAAGTTGAGGCCCCAGCAGTAGGCATGCCCGTCGGTGCCCAGGGCGCACCGTTGCCAGTTGTCGCCACCGCCGGCGATCTGGGTGAGGGTGACGCCGCCGGGTATCGCTCCGGCGGCCACCGCTACCGGCGTGCTCCGGTTCGTGGTGCTGCCGTCGCCCACCTGCCCGTACGTGTTGTCGCCCCAGCAGTAGGCGTGACCGTTGCTGCCCAACCCGCAGTTGGACTGGATTCCGGAGGCGATCCCGGTGAGCGTGACGCCGCCGGGTATCGCTCCGGCGGCCACCTCCACCGGCGCGGACTGGCCCGTGGTGGTTCCGTCGCCCAACTCGCCGGAGCCGTTGTAACCCCAGCAGTAGGCCCGCCCGTTGCTGCCCAGCCCGCAGGTCTGCTCGTTACCGGAGGCGATCTGGGTGAGGGTCACGCCGCCGGGTATCGCTCCGGCGGCCACCGCTACCGGCGTGCTCTGGTCCGTGGTGGTGCCGTCGCCCAGTTGACCGTTGACATTGCGGCCCCAGCAGTACGCCTGCCCGTCGCTGCCCAGTCCGCAGGTGTGCATGCTTCCCGAGGAGACCTGAGTGAACGTCACCCCGCCGGGTATCGCTCCGGCGGCCACCGCCACCGGAGCGGCCACGCTCGTGCTGCCGCCGTCGCCCAGCTGGCCGATGCCGTCGAAGCCCCAGCAGTAGACCCAGTCGTCGCTGCCCAACCCACAGGTGTGGGCGAAGCCGGCGCTGAGCCGGGTGAGGGTGACCCCACCCGGTAACGCCCCGGTGGTCACCGCCGCCGGCGTGCCCCGGTACGGGCCACTGCTGCCGTCGCCCAATTGACCCTCGCTGTCGTCGCCCCAGCAGTAGGCCCGCCCGTTGCTGCCCAACCCGCAGGCGTGGTTGCCGCCGGCGGTGAGTCCGCCGAGGGTCACCCCGCTCGGGATCGTCCCCCTGGACACCGGTACGGGATTGGACCGGCTCGTGGTGGTGCCGTCGCCCAGCTTGCCGGCGTCGTTGTGCCCCCAGCAGTAGGGCCGACCGCTTCGCAACGCGCAGGTGAAGCTGCCGCCGACGGTCACCTGCGTCACCGCGCCCGTCGGCACCGCCTGCGCCGGCATCCCTGCGGCCCCGGCCAGCAGCGTCAGCGCCGCGACCACGATCCCGATCCTCTTGATCACGAGGCCCACACCATCATGGCCGGCGACGCCCGTCGTCGATCCCGGCGGTTATCCCCTGATCGAGATCACCGAACGCTTGACCGATCCATGAACGTCGATTAAACCGGTCTGGTGTACGCCGAGCCCGAGGAGGACGAAGTGGTCCGCAAACGTCCGCGCCGCAGCGTGAGGACAATCGGTCGCCTGCTCGCCGCGATGGTCCTGGTCGGATCCAGTGTGGCCGCCGCGTCCCCGGCGGCCGCCGATGGTGTCGACCCGACCGATCCCACCGGCGGCCCGTGCGCGTTCACGCCCACGCCGGACGAGCCGGCCGCACGGCCGGTGCCGTTGCCACCCGACCCTCGGCACACGCCGAGCCGGGGCACCGCACGGGTCGTGCTGCGGACCAACCTCGGACCGATCCCGCTGGTGCTCGACCGTGCCGAGGCGCCCTGCACCGTACTGAGCTTCCTGCACCTGACGCGGCACCGGTTCTACGACCGGACCCACTGCCACCGGCTCACCGCGTACCCGACGCTCAAGGTGTTGCAGTGCGGCGATCCGACCGGTACGGGCGAGGGCGGTCCGGGCTACCGCTACAAGGACGAGCTGCCCACCGACCTGCCGCCGGCGCCGACCGATCCGACCGGTGCCCGCAAGGTCTACGCCCGCGGCGTGCTGGCGATGGCCAACGCCGGACCGGACACCAACGGCAGCCAGTTCTTCCTCGTCTACGCGGATTCCGCGCTGCGCCCCAACTACACCATCTTCGGCACGGTCGATCCGGCCGGGTTGGCCACGCTCGACGAGGTGGCGGCCGGGGGAGTGGCACCCACCCCGGCCGACCCGGCACCGGTCGACGGGCCTCCGGCACTGTCCACCGAGATCAGAACGGCGCGCATCCGCCGGTAGCAGGGATCAGGCGGGATCGGGTTCGGCCGCGCGGACCCGGTTCACCGCCGTCAGCGCGGTCGGGTCCGCAGTCGGGTACAGGCCCCACCGGGCCGCGGACCGGGCCTGCGCGAGAAAGGCGGGCACGCGCTTGGACGGCACGGACCGGAACCACAACGCGCCCGACTCGGCGTCCTGCAGCAGCCCGTAGTACTCCTCCGCGGAACGCGGCGTGAATCCCTTCGTCTCCGTGGCGGCCGGCGGCTCCGGGAAGACCGTGACGATCGCGTCGGCCGCGACGGCGGCCCGTACTTCGGTCAGGTCACCGGAGGCCGGGACGATCAGCCACCGGTGGACGTACGGCCCGGCCGACTCCAGCAGGGCGAGGTCCTCGCGGAGACCGGTGGCCGTCTGCCGGACCCGGTCCCAGAACTCGTCGTCGGCATCCGGCAGGTCGGTGGTGGGCGGCGCCACCGCCGGTGCGGCGGGGCGAAGGGCGGGAAATGCGGACGCCCGCGCAGGCATGTCCGCCACGCGCATGACGATCCCGCGGTCGGCCACGGCCCTGCGCACCTGCGTCCGGATCTCCCAGACCCCGATCAGCAGCACAGCCATGGCGACCACGCGCAGCCCCACGCGCAGCGACGTGTAGCCCAGCGTCGTCGCGGGCGCGGCGTCGCTGACCGAGATGGCGAAGCCGATCATGAGCCCCATGCCGAGCAGCCCCTGCCAGGCGCCGACCGCCCAATGCCGGGTGGCCGCGTCCGCGGCGTCACCGAGACGGCGCAGCATGTCCCTGGTGCGTTGCCGCCACCACACGAACCCGGCGACGTAGCCGAACGCCAGCAGGAGGTACAGCAGGTCGAACGCGTCCGCGTTCAGGACGATCCCGCGGACCATCGGCGACATGCCCGAGGCCCCGTCGGACGCCACGTAGGCCCACACCGCGAGGTCGGTGACGAGCAGGAGCATGCCGAGTACGGTCGCCGCCGCGACAGCGGCGAGGACGGCGACCGTCTGCACCTCCCAGTCGCGCGGCGGTCGAGCCACGACGTTGTCACCGTCAGTCACCGTGAGCCCCCGCTCTGTCGAAATGAAGACGGTGGAACCTACGGCTCACCGGCCGGCGATGTCAACCACGGTGCTGGTCAGAAGCGGAAGCGGCCGATCATCGCGTCCAGCTCCTTGGTGAGGTCGGCCAGCTGCGCCGCGGCGACCTGGCTGTCCTCGACGCCCCTGGCGGTGGCCTCGGCGGCACCGGCCAGGCCGTCGACGTTGCCGGCGATGGTGGCGCCACCGGCGGCGGCGTACCCGACGCTGCGGTTCATCTCGCTGGTGGTGGCGCTCTGCTCCTCCACCGCCGAGGCGATGGTGGCCTGCAGGGCGTTCACCCGGCTGATGATCTCGCTGATCTCGGCGATCGCGGCGACCGCGCGTTCCGTGTCGGTCTGGATGGCCTCGACCCGGCGCGAGATGTCCTCGGTGGCCTTGGCGGTCTCCTGGGCGAGGTCCTTGACCTCGCCCGCGACGACGGCGAAGCCCTTGCCGGACTCGCCGGCGCGGGCGGCCTCGATGGTCGCGTTCAGCGCCAGGAGGTTGGTCTGCGCGGCGATCGAGGTGATCGTCGCGATCACACTGCCGATCTCGGCGGAGGACGCGCCCAGGCTGGCGATGGTCTGGCCCGCGGACTCGGCGACCTCGACCGCCTGCGCGGCGACCTGGGCGCCCTCGTTCGCGCTGCCCGCGATCTCGCGGATCGAGGCGCCCATCTCCTCGCTGCCGGCAGCCACCATCTGCAGGTTGCGGGAGACGTCCTCGGCGGTCGCCGCCACGGTGGACGCCTGCGCGGAGCCCTCGCGCGACAGTTCCCGGATCGACATGCTGGTCTCGGTCAGCGTGCTGGCGTGGTTGGCCACACTGTGGACGCTGGTGGAGATGGTGCCCATGACGGCGCGCAGGGCCTCGGAGGCGCGCTTCATTGCGGAGGCCATGTGGCCCAGTTCGTCGTTGCTGCGCACCTTCGGCGTGTGCGTGTAGTCGCCGTCGGCGGTCGCCTCCAGGGCGGCGGCGACCTCGCGCAGCTGGCGGACCATCGGGCGGGCGATCAGCAGGGACAGCGCCAGGCCCAGCAGCAGCGCGCCGAGGGTGAGCGCGATGGTGACGGTCAGCGCGGTGTGGTACTCGCTGCGGCCCTTGTCGGCGGCGGCGTCGGCGGTGGCCCGCTCGCTGGCGATCAGGGCGCTCAGGGCGTCGCCCATCCGGTCGGCGTTCTGCCGGAACTGCAGGATCACCGACGGGCCGGCGGTGCCGCTGGACTTGAACACCCAGTTCTCGCGGACCTTCTGGTAGTCGGTCCAGGCCTGGGTGAACTTGGTGATCTCCGCCTGCCGCGGGTCGTCGGAACGGATACCGGCCCGGTAGGACGCCAGCGCCTTGTCCAGGTCGGCGCCGTCCTTCTTGGCCTGCTCGACGACCTGCGCCTTGGCGTCGATGCCGTGCGCGGCCAGGTACGCCGCGAGGTCACCGTTGGCCAGCTGGACACCCTTACGAACCGTGTCGAGGCGCTCCTGGCCGGCCACGTTGACCGAGCGCATCCGGTCGAGGCTGTTGCTCAGGTGCGCCATCCGGGTCATCGCGAAGACACTGATCACCACGGCGGCCACGGCCACCGCACCCACCGCGAGCATGATCTTGGTGGCCAGCCGGCGGTTGGCGAGCCATCCGCCGACGAGCCGGGTCGGGTTGCGGCGCGGCAGCGCACCTGGGGTGACGGCGTTGACCTTCATGGGCCCTCGTTCCAGCTCGCCCGGCTGCACGGGGTCAGCCGGGCGACCGGCGGTGGCGTCCCGCGCCGGGGATGGGGCGCCACTCCCGCTCCATCGGCCACCGGTTCCCGAGGGGTAAGTCAAGGACGGAATCATGTTCTATCTCACATCGATGGCAGGTCTTTCATGTCCCGGCGTCCCGGCCCGATGGACGCTGCAAATCCGTGAGCGCCCTTCCCCCATGCGGGCAGGCTTGAAGGTCAGGTGGACACCATGCGTCGTGCAGGACTGTCGGCGGTCGCCGCCGTGGGCGTACTCGGACTCTCGCTCACCGCGTGCACCGCCGTCGGCGGTGTCGCCACCCCGCAGGCCGCGATGCGGGTCACCGAGGTGGCGGGCACGATCACCTACTGGGACACCGCCGACGCCAAGGCCGAGGGGCCGGTCTACGACCAGTTGATCTCCGCCTTCCAGGCCAAGTTCCCCAAGGTGAAGGTCAACCACGTCTACGTCGACTTCAACCAGGCGCAGAACAAGTTCATCGCCGCGGCCGGCGCCGGCAAGGACGTGCCGGACGTGCTGCGCATCGACGGCGGCGCCATCCCGGCGCTGGTCAACGCGAGCGCCATCGCGCCCCTGGACGGCACCCCCGCCCTCGACGACGAACCCGACTTCCTGCCCGGCCCGCTGGACACCACCGTCTACAAGGACCACGTGTACGGCGCCCCGCAGGTCACCGACACGCTCGGCCTGCTGTACAACAAGGCGCTGTTCAAGAAGGCCGGCATCGCGAATCCGCCGCGCACCTGGGCCGAGCTCAAGGCCGCCGGGAAGGCGATCAAGGCCAAGACCGGCGCCGACGGGCTCTACCTCAACAGCGCCGCGTACTTCTTCCTGCCGTTCCTGTACGGCGAGGGCACCGACTGGGTCGACGCCGACAACAAGAAGATCACCGTCAGCTCGCCGAAGGTCGTCGCGGCCATCCACACCGCCCAGGACCTGATCGCCTCCGGCGCGGCCGTGGCGCCGAACTTCGCCGACCTGTACGGCGGCATGCAGTCCTCCTTCAAGGAGGGCAGGGTCGCCATGGTGATCAACGGACCGTGGTCCGTGGCGGACGACTACTCCGGCCCGGCGTTCAAGGACAACGCCAACCTGGGCATCGCCCCCGTCCCGGCGGGCGGATCCGGCACCGCGGGCGCGCCCACCGGCGGCCAGAACCTCGTCGTGTACGCCAAGAGCCAGAACTCGGCCGCGGCGCACGCCTTCATCAGCTTCATCAACTCGGCCGCCAGCCAGGCCACCGTCGCGGCCAAGAACGGCACCCTGCCGACGCGTGCCTCGGCGTACACCGCTGACGTCCGGCGCAACACCACGATCGCCGGGTTCCAGCCGGTGCTGCAGATCGCCCGGGCCCGGCCCGCGGTGGCCAAGGGCGGCGAGCTGTACACCCCGTTCGAGACCACGCTGGGCCGCATCCTGCAGGGCCAGGTCGCCGTCCAGCGCGGCCTGGAGGAGACCGCCCAGACGTACCACGGGATCCTCACGGACTACACCGCCGGCTGAACGGGCGGAAAAATCTTCCCGAGGACCTGTCGAAACGGCGTTGCCTCGTTCGTCGGGTAGGTGGCGGCTGGTTGTCGCGTCCGGAATGATCGGACCCCAGCCCGACACGACAGGGAGACGACCATGCGGTTTCTCATGATGCACCGGCTCGACGAGCGCGCCCCCGAGGCGTGGAACCCGAGCCCGGAGTTCATCGAGAAGATGGGCGCGTTCATCCAGGACTCGATCGACAAGGGCATCCTGATCACGGCCGAGGGCGTCCACCCGTCCGAGAAGGGCGCCCTGGTCCGCAAGGCGCGGGGCGGGGCCACCACCGCGACCGACGGGCCGTTCACCGAGGCCAAGGAGGTCATCGGCGGCTTCGCGCTGGTGAACTTCCCGGACCGTGCGCAGGCCGTCGCGTACGCACAGAGCTACGCCGACCTGTTCGACGAGGTGGAGGTCGAGGTGCGGCAGGTCGTCGAGTTCGACGACCTGCCGTCCTGACCCCCCGTCAGCGGCGGCGGCCGGTGACCAGCAGGTACTCCCACTCCATGACACCGTCCTGGAGGAATCGGAAGGCCAGCTCGGTCAGGGCCCGGTCCAGCGCGGCCACCGACTCCGGCTCACCGGAGATCGACCGGTACACCGCGATCGTCGGACCGTAGTTGGTCTTGAAGTAGTCGACGAACGCTGCCGGGTCGGCGAACTGGTCGACCCGCAGCGTCGCGCGGCGGGTGGTGAGCTCGTCGAGGTGATCACCGAGCAGCCCGCGGACGTGCTCCTCGCTGCCCCACAGGGGCGGCGGCTGGGCGCCCGGCGGCGGAGCCGGAGCGTACGGCTTCATCGTCGCGAACATCTGGCCGATGAACCCCTCCGGCGTCCAGTTCAGCACCCCGACGGTGCCGCCGGGGCGGCATACCCGGGTGAGCTCGTCCGCGGCGCTGCGGTGGTGCGGGGCGAACATGACTCCCAGGCACGACAGCACGGTGTCGAAGTCCCCGTCCGGGAACGGCAGGTCCTCCGCGTCGGCCTGCTGCCAGTCGAGTTCGGCGCCGTGCTGGGCGGCCCACGCCTGCCCGGGCCCGAACAGCTCCGGCGTCAGGTCGCTGGCGACGACGCGCCCCCCGGCCAGGGCCGCGCGGATGGCGGCGCTGCCGGAGCCGGCGGCCACGTCCAGCACCCGGTCGCCGGGGCGCACGCCGCAGGCGTCCACCAGCACGGCGCCGAGGTCCCCGACCAGCTCGGCGGCGACCCGGTGGTAGTCGCCCATCGCCCACATGGCCCGGTGCTTGGCCTTCAGGGCGCGGTCCGCCCCGGTGGCGGTGGGCTGCGGCGTGATCGTCTGCGTGTTCATTCCATCTCCCCCTCGTCGGTCACTGCGACCGGAACCGACATTAGGAATCCGGCGTCCCCCGAACTAGTACGAAATCTGTACCGGGTGGGGTCGGCGCCCCTAGCCTTTCGGCATGGGGTCTCCGTACCGGCAGTTCTGCCCGGTTGCCAAGGCGATGGAGTTGCTCGACGAGCGCTGGACGCTGCTGGTGGTGCGGGAGCTGGTGTCGGGCTCGGAGCGGTTCAACGAGTTGCGGCGCGGGCTGCCGCGGATGTCGCCGACCCTGTTGTCGCGGCGGTTGCAGCAGCTGGTCAGGGCCGGTGTGGTGGACCGCCGCGCGGACGGCGGCGACGTGCGGTACGTGCTGACCCCCGCGGGGCGCGAGTTGCGTCCGGTGGTGGAGGCGCTGGGCGCCTGGGGGACCCGCTGGATCGGTGAGCTGGGCGACGAGGACCTCGACCCCAAGCTGCTGCTGTGGGACATGCACCGCAACGTCGACCAGGCCGCCGTGCCGGACGGCCGGACGGTCGTGCAGTTCCGGTTCCCGCAGGCGCGGCAGCACTCCCGGGACTGGTGGCTCGTCATCACCCCGGACGACGTGGACATCTGTGACGGCGATCCGGGCCACCCGGTTGCGGTCACGGTGATCGCCGACCTGCGCAGCCTGGTGCAGGTGTGGCGGGGCGATCTGAGCTGGTCCGCCGCGCTGCGGGCGGGTGGGGTGGAGATTCAGGGGCCCGCCGCGTTGCGCCGCTCGCTGCCCGGCTGGTTCACGCTCTCGCCGTTCGCCGCGGTGGCGCGCCCGGCCTGACCGTCCGCGGTGGACCGATCCCGGCCGTTCAGGACGGGGCCGGCGTGGTGTCCGCGGTCGTGGTGCATTCGTGGACGGCCTGCAGCAGCTCCTCGGCCGTGAACGGCTTGTAGATGATCGGGACTCCGTCGGTGCGCAGGCGCCGCGTCGTGGACGTGTCCTCAGTGGAGCCCGAGATGAGCAGGATGAGGGTGGTGGGGTGGTCGTGGAGGGTGGTTTCGGCGAGTTGGTAGCCGGACATGCCGGGCATGACGATGTCGGTGAGGAGGAGGTCGTAGGGGTGGTGTTGGAGGTGTTCGAGGGCGGTGTAGCCGTCGGGCGCGGCGGTGGTGTGGTAGCCGTGGCGTTGGAGGATGCGGGTGGTGGCTTGGCGGACGTCGGGGTCGTCGTCGACGACGAGGATGTGTTGGCCGTGTCCGGGTGGGGCTTTGGTGTGGGTGGTGGTTGTGGTGGTGGTGTCGGTGCTGAGGGGTAGGAGGATGCGGAAGGTGGTGCCGACGCCGGGTTGGGTGGTGAGGGTGATGGTGCCGCCGGCTTCGGTGATGATGCCGTAGACGGTGGCGAGGCCGAGGCCGGTGCCGTGGTGTTTGGTTTTGGTGGTGAAGAAGGGTTCGAAGACGTGGGTGGCGATGTCGTCGGGCATGCCGGTGCCGGTGTCGGTGATGTTGAGGTGGGCGTAGGGGCCGGGGGGTAGGGGTGGTTGGCGGGTGGGGTCGTCGGTGAGGGTGGTGGGGCCGTTTTCGATGATGATCATTCCGCCGTCGGGCATGGCGTCGCGGGCGTTGATGACGAGGTTGAGGAGTACTTGTTCGAGGCGGCTGCGGTCGGCGCGGATGGGTAGGGGGTGGGGGTGGAGGTGGGTGATGAGTTCGTTGTGGGTGCCGATGGCGCGGTCGAGGAGGGTGTGGTTGTCGGTGATGATGGTGTTGAGGTCGATGGTGTGGGTGGTGGTGGGGACTTTGCCGGCGAAGACGAGGAGTTGGCGGGTGAGGTCGCGGGCGCGTTCGGCGCTGGCTTTGGCTTTGGTGAGGTCGTTGTGGGTGTCGGGGTCGGTGGTTTGTTCGAGGGCGAATTCGAGGTAGTTGAGGTTGATGGCGAGGAGGTTGTTGAAGTCGTGGGCGATGCCGCCGGCGAGTTGGCCGAGGCTTTCGAGGCGTTCGGCGCGGGCGGAGCGTTCGAGGATCTGCTGACGGCGCCGATCGGCGCGCAGCTGTTCGGTGACGTCGCGTTCGATGCCGGAGATGCTGACGACAGTGCCGTTGCGGTCGCGTACCGGTGAGAGGTTCGCCGATACGTCGATGAGCGTGCCGTCCTTGCGTTGCCGTTTCGACGCCAGGAGGGTGATGCTCTCGCCCCTGAAGAGCCGGTCCAGGGAGTCTTGGATGGTGTGGGCCAGTTCGGGCGCGACCACGATGGCGACGCTGCGTCCCACGGCCTCCTCGGCGGTCCAGCCGTAGAGGCGGGTGGCGCCGTCGTTCCAGGTGGTGATCGTGCCCTGCAGGTCCGTACTCATGATCGCGTCTTCGGACGAGTGCACGATCCCGGCCAGCATCGACTCGTCCTCGGCGGCGCGTCTGGCGTGGCGTTCCAGGATCTGCTGGCGGTAGGCGACCGCGATGCTGATCAGGATCATGCCGAAGATCACCCACAGGCGCAGCGACTGGTTGAGGCTTCCGCCCGATCCCTTCCAGGTCGACGTGGCCCAGCCCACCAGCAGTGCGAGGGCGCCGACCGCGGCCACCGCCCAGGGCCGCGCGGTCGCGGCCGCCAGCACCGGCCCGACGACGACCAGGCCGAACAACATCAGGTGCGGCGGGGTGGCCAGCTCCGCGAGGCCGGCGACCAGGACGATCAGCACCGCGAGCAGCAGAATCCCTACCCGCCACCACCGGCGGGTGAGAGCGCCGCTGTCGCTTCGCCACTCCGCCAGCTTCATGCGTCGCCCCTCACGGCGCCTGGGGATCGCTCAGGCGCGGTTCCGAGTCCCAGTCCACCCTAGGTGGGAAAGATAGGAAATCGGAAGCTTCTCGGCAGTACGCGGTATTAGCGATATGCGGCTTTCCTGCGATGGATATCCCGCAGTGGCGTTATGGGCGACTCGACCACCGGAGGGATTCCCGAAGCGTCCACGGCTGGCCGAAAGATCACCATCAACCTCAGGCGGACCTCAGCGCCACCTCAGCGCCACCTCAGGTCGACCACACCGCCACCACGGCGCGTTCGGTCATGGTCGGCAGCCCCGGAAACAGCTGAGGAGTTCCATGAAGAAGACACTGGCGCGCCTGCCGGTCACGCTCGGCGTGATCGCGGCGGTGCTGGCACCGATGGCCGGTACCGCGGCCGCGGTCGTCGTGACACCGTCCGCCCCCCGGACCGGCAAGCTCACGCAGGTCGGTCCCATCGCCGACCACGGCTTCCCGGCCTGGTACCGGGACAGCAACAACGTCCGGCTGGAGCTGTGCAACACCCCGGACGACCCGATGTGCCCGGCGCCGGCCGGTTCGATCCCGAACCCTGACGCGCCGGTGTCGTTCCCGGACAACTTCCCGGACGAGTCCTTCTACCAGCTCGCCGACTCCACGATCACGCTGACCAGCGGCGCGAAGGCGGTCATCAGCACGAACCTCGAAGCGGCGTTCATGAACGGCGCGCCCGCCCCCGGCGACCAGATGGTCTTCGGCCGGGTCCGGATCCGGTTCGACGCCCCCGCGGGCGAGCGCTTCCGCATCACCCACCCGTACGGCGTCGACGACATCGTCGCCGACGACAAGAAGGGCGTGAACATGACCGAGGACACCGGGGCCATCCCGGGTGCCTTCGGTGCCGCCCTCAACGGCCGGGTCGGGCCGTTCCTGAAGTGGGACCCGGCCGTGGCGCCCGCCGCCCCCGCCGGCTACATCGGCAACCCCGGCGTCGAGCACAAGGTCGTCGGCAGCCCGTACAACACCAACTTCGTGCGCATCGAGCAGCTCGACCCCGCCACCGGGGCCGTCATCGGCGAAGTGGGCTTCTCGGACCTGTTCACCATCCAGGGCCGGTACGCGACCAACTCGGGCCTCGACCTCGACCAGGCCACCTACAGCCGGGCGGCCAACGGCACCGGCACGGTCGACGTGTTCGCCAGCAGCGAGCCGGGCCAGGTCCTGCAGATCACCGGCGACACGACGCTGGGCTTCCACGACACCAAGCTGCGCGGGGACGCCAACGGCCACTACTACGGCCGGTTCCCGCTCACCGGGACGCTGCCGGTCAACCCGAAGGTCGAGGTCGTCAACATCAGCGACCGCCCGGCGGCGAAGAAGACGCGGGCCCTGGTCGACGTCGTCACGGGTGCCACGGCCACGTATGACGCGGGCGCGCAGAAGCTGACCGTGTCGGCCACCTCCAGCGACAAGAAGGGCAACCCGGCCCTGTCGGTCACCGGTTTCGGCGCGATCACCCCGTCGGGGTTCACCGGCGTCGTGGCCCCGCCGGCCACGGTCACGGTCACCTCGGCCGCGGGCGGTTCGACGACCGTTCCGGTGCTGGCCAACGCCGGTGCCACGTTCGGTGCGACCGCCCCGGTGGCCGCGGCGACCGCGGACACCCCGGCTCTGGTCAACCAGACGGTGCGCCTGGACGCCACCGGCTCGGCCGGTGAGATCACCAAGTACACCTGGACGCAGACCGGTGGTGCGGCCGTCACGCTGACGAACGCGGCGACCTCGCTGGCGACGTTCAAGCCGACGGCGGCGGGCCTGTACTCGTTCAAGGTCCAGGTCGACGGTCCGGGCGGCACCAGCCAGGCGACGGTGACGGTCACCGTGACCAACGTGAGCGCGCCGAAGGCCGACGCGGGTGTCGACCAGACCGTGCAGCGGGGCAAGACCGTCACGCTGGACGGTACGAAGTCGACGGCGGCCGAGACGTACTCGTGGGCTCAGGTGTCAGGCCCGGCGGTGACGCTGACCGGGGCGACCACCGCCAAGCCGACGTTCACCTACCCGACGCAGGCGCTGCCCGCGGCTCCGGGTCCGAACGCGACGTTCGTCGCCAACAACGCCCCCGTGGTGCTGGAGCTGACGATCCGCAACGCGGCCGGGATCAGCACCGACCAGGTCGTGGTGAACCCGCAGCCGGAGACGTTCTCGGGTCTGACGGTGCGCTACCGCACCGGCAACAACGAGTGGCGGATCGCCGGTACCAGCAGCATCGTGGCGGGCCAGCGGATCTCGGTGGTCCTGGGCAGCACGCTCACCGGCCGGGTCATCGGCACGGGAACCGTGGACGCGGCCGGGGCGTTCAGCATCCGCGTGACCGGCCCGCCCCCGGGCACGGTGCGTACGGTCAGCTTCATCTCGACGACCGGCGGCACCCAGCTCGGCTTCGCGGTCGACGTGACCAACTGACGGGCTGAGCGAAACAGCAACACCAGCGGCGGCGGTCTCCTGCTCAGGAGGCCGCCGCCAGCTTTTCCCGCAGGTGTGCGCTCGACGCGCTCGACACCTGTTCCCGGATGGCGTCGCGGATCAGTGAGCTGCGGTGCTGCACCGTGCCGTCGGGGCCGTCGCTGAGCAGGTGCGCGTGCATCAGGTCGTCGATCGCGGTCAGCACCTCCGGCACGGGCCGGCCGGTGAGGGGTGCCAGGTCGGTGGCGCTGAGCGGGCCGAGGACGGCGCACAGGCGCAGGACGTCCCAGGCGGGCTCGCGCATCCACCGGGTGCGCTGCCGGGCGATCTGCATCGCGACCGCACAGGCGATCTCCGGCGGCCGGGTCGCGACCGGTACGAGGGCGGGGATCCCGCCGCTGCGTTCGGCCACCCGGTCGTCGCCCAGCGGCGCCAGCTCGGCCGGGGTCAGCGGGCCGAGCCGCAGCACCACCGCGGTGTCGAGCGCCGCCAGCGGACGGTCGACGACCTGTGACGGGTAGCGGTAGGTGAGCACCACGCGCAGCCGTGGGCAGTGCCGGCTGAGCCAGGACAGTTCGGCGACGCCCGCGGCGTCCAGGTCGGCGGCGTCGTCCACGGCCAGGTACACCCGCTCGGGGCGGTCGAACACCGTACCGATCAGCTCCAGGTCCTCGGGGCCGAGCGGCCGGTCCGGCCGCGCGCCGTCGACGGCCGCGAGGACGTCGGCGCCGGCGCCCAGGTCGATCAGGGCGGCGCGCAGCCACGCCAGCCGGAACACCCCGGCCAGCGAACCCGCGTGCCCGATGCCGACCCGGCCGGGAGCGCGCCGGGCCAGCTCGGTCACGAACGCCGACTTGCCCGCCCCGACCGGTCCGACGACGTGCACGATCAGCGGTGCCGCCGGGTCGAACAGCACGTCCAGCAGCGGCTGACGGCCCACGAAGCCGCCGGGCGCGACGGTGACGCGCGCGGCATGCTCCGGCGCGGTGACCCGGGTGGCCGGCCGTGCAGGGACGGGCTGGGCGGCCGCGGGCTGCGGCTCGGGCGGGCGGGGGAGCCGGTGCGCCAGTGCGGCGGCCTGCAGCCGGATCAGCTCGGCCGACGGCGGCACGCCCAGCTCCTCGTCGAGGACACGGCGGCACCGGTCGAAGATCCGCAGGGCCTCGTCGGGCCGGTCCATCGCCACCGCCGCGGACATCGCGGCCTGGTAGCCCGACTCCAGGAACGGGCTGAGCCCGATCGCCTCCTGGGCCAGCCGCAGTGAGCGAGCGGGATCCTCCGCCAGCGCGGCCCCGGACAGCGCCAGCAGCGCGTTCACCGCGGCGAACTGCACCTCGGTGCGGGCCGGATCGGCCCAGTCGGCGTACGGGTCCTCCGGGAAGGGCAGCTGGCGGGCCAGGGTGAGGATCTCCGAGTACGCGGCCAGCCGTTGCGGACCCTCCGGCGGGAGGTCGTCCAGGCTGCGGATCCGGGTACGCAGCTCGGCGAGGTCGAGTTCGGCGCGGCCGGTGTCGAACAGGTAGCCGCTGCCGCGGGTCACGATGAACCAGGACGCCGAGTTGCTCCCCGGCTGCAGCCGCCGCCGGATCATCGACACGTAGTGCTCGAGCGTGGCGACGTGGTTGCCGGGCAGGTCGGCGCCCCACACCGCGTCGGCCAGGGCGTCCTTCGACTGGATGCGATCGTGCCGGGCGGCCAGTACCGCCAGCACCTGGCGGGCGCGGCGGGGCAGCTCACCGGCGGGCAGCACGACGCCGTCGCCGTCGGTGACCATCATTGGCCCGAGCACCGTGACCCGCATTGTCTGACTGACCTCCTCCGCAGGATGCAGCGATCGGTGTTTCCCCGCGGATCCTGAGCCTTTCGTCCCCGCCCCGGCTGGATCCTGAGGTGTTCTCCAGCCGCGGCTGAGGTCTCGCTGATTGTCCATTCG